>NZ_JAFBAT010000043.1 GCF_019247615.1 Mycobacterium sp.
CTTGACGAGCTGGCGGCGCTGTTCGGTGAAGACGTGCTACAACCCCTGCCCGTCACCAGGTTTGACATCCGGCGCGCTCCGGCGGCATTGCGGCATCTGAGCCAGGCACGCCATGTCGGCAAGGTCGTGATGAGCATGCCGGACGCCTGGGTGGCGGGTACGGTCCTGATCACCGGTGCCACCGGAATGGCCGGTTCGGCCTTGGCGCGTCACGTGGTGTCCCGCCACGGTGCCCGCAACGTGGTGCTGCTGAGCCGGCGCGGCCTGGACGCGCCGGGTGCCGCGGAGTTGGTGAGCGAGCTATCCGCGCACGGTGCGCAGGTACAGGTGGTCGCCTGTGACGCCGCAGACCGCGAGGCGCTGGCCAAGGTGCTCGCCGATATCCCGGTGCAGCGACCGCTGTCCGGAGTGATTCATGCGGCGGGGGTGCTCGACGACGCGGTGATCTCGTCGCTGACGCCGGAGCGCGTCGATGCGGTGTTGCGCGCCAAGGTCGATGCGGCGTGGAACCTGCACGAGCTGACCCGCGAGCTCGATGTGTCGGCGTTCGTCATGTTCTCGTCGATGGCCGGGTTGGCGGGAGCGTCGGGCCAGGCCAACTACGCGGCGGCCAACTCGTTCCTCGACGGGTTGGCGGTGCACCGGCGCAATCTCGGGTTGCCGGCGATTTCGCTGGCGTGGGGCCTGTGGGATCAGGCCAGCGCCATGACCGGTGCGCTGGGCGCCGCCGACCGCGCCCGGTTCGGCCGGGACGGGATCGTCGCGATGTCGTCCGGCGAGGCGCTGGAATTGATGGACACCGCCCTGATCGTCGACGAGCCGTTCATGTTGCCCGCCCACATCGACCTCGCGGCGCTGCGGGTCAAGTTCGACCACGGGACGTTGCCGCCCATGTTCGTCGATCTGATCAACGCGCCGACCCGGCGTCAGGTTGACGACTCGCTGGCCGCCGCGAAATCGAAATCGGCTCTGCTGCAGCGCCTCGAAGGGCTGCCCGAAGACGAGCAGCAGGCGGTGCTGCTGGACTTGGTGCGCTCCAACATCGCCACGGTGCTGGGCAACTCGAGCCCCGAGTCCATCGATCCGGACCGGGCGTTCCAGGAGTTGGGCTTCGACTCACTGACCGCCGTCGAGATGCGCAACCGGCTCAAGTCCGCGAGTGGACTGGCCCTTTCGCCGACGCTGATATTCGACTACCCCAATTCGGCGGCGCTGGCCGGTTACATGCACCGCGAACTCCTCGGCGCCGCCGAGCAGAACACCCCGGCCGCCGCGCCCGGGGAGGCCGAAATCCAACGAGTGGTCGGGTCCATTCCGGTCAAGCGCCTGCGCCAGGCGGGGGTGCTGGAATTGCTTCTTGCGTTGGCGAACGAGGCCGAGGGAGCCACTCAGTCGACGCCGGCCGTGACTTCCGAGAAGGACATCGCGGACATGGACCTCGACGCGCTGGTCAACGCGGCGTTGAGCGACGATGACGACGAGTAGCCTGTGAGAATCGCGATCACCGGCGCCAGCGGAGTGCTCGGCCGCGGCCTCGCCGCCCGGTTGCTCAGCCAGGGCCACGATGTCGCCGGGATCGCGCGGCACCGGCCCGAAAGCTGGTCGAGCTCGGCCGATTTCGTCGAAGCGGACATCCGCGACGCGGGAGCGGTCGAGCGCGCCATCGCCGGCGCGGACGTCGTCGCCCACTGCGCGTGGGCACACGGCAGCGAGCAGGTCAATGTCGGCGGGACGCTCAACGTTCTCGAGGCGGCCGCCGTAACCGGAACCCGGCGCATCGTTTTCCCTTCGTCGGCACACGTCTACGGCGGGGGCGACGCGCCCAAAACCGAGCATGACGCCAGAACTCCCGCCAACGCCGACGGCCGGCAGCAGGCCCGCGTCGAACAGCTGCTCGAGGATTCGGGCCGGGAATGGGTCGCCATCCGCTCCGCGCTGATTCTCGGCCGGGGCGTCGACAACTGGGTGCGCCGGCTGTTGGCGTTACCGGCGTTTCCCGCCGGGCCGACCGATCGTCGCCTGCAGGTCGTCCACCTCGACGACGCGCTTCGGCTCTTCAACCGGGCGATCGTCGACACCGAAGTCGGCAGCGGCGCCGTCAATCTCGCCGCGCCGGGCGAGCTGACCTTCCGGCGGATCGCTGCGGCACTCGGACGCCCGATCGTGCGCCTGCGCATGCGACCGGCCGAGCTGGAACTCGTGCAGAGCGCTCCGTTCCTGGATACCGCGCGGTTGCGCGAGCAGTGGGAATTCCGGCCGGCGTGGAGCTCCGCCGAGTGTGTCGAGGACTTCGCGGTCGCGGTGCGCGGCCGGGTCACCGTGGGCCGGCGGGTGGTGTCGCTGCCGTGGCGGATGACCAGCATTGGGGACCTGCCCGCCGTCGACGCGCCGAGCGGGGACGGCGTGAAACCCAATTGGGCCGGCCCGGCGGGGGATAACGGGGAGTTCGACACCCCGATCGACCCGCGCTTTCCCACCTTTCTGGCCACCAATTTGTCGGAGGCACTGCCCGGCCCGTTCTCTCCGGCGTCGGCCTCGGTGACCGTGCGCGGGCTGCGCGCCGGCGGCGTGGCCATCGCCCAGCGGCTGCGGCCCGGCGGCATCATCCAGCGCGAAATCGCGATGCGCACGGTCGCGGTGTTCGCCAACCGGCTCTACGGCGCCATCACCTCGGCGCATTACATGGCCGAGACGGTGCCCTTCGCCAAGCCCACGACGATCGTCAGCAACAGCGGATTCTTCGGCCCCAGCATGGCGTCGTTGCCGATCTTCGGCGCGGAGCGCCCGCGATCCGAAACCAGCCACCTGCGAAGGCAACTGCGTACCGTTCGCAACATCGGGGTGTTCGGGGTCAACCTGATCGGCCTCAGTGCGGGCTCGGCCGCCGACACCGACGACTTTGTCGCCGATGTCGATCGCCTGGAACGCCTTTGCGACGACGACGTCACCCGGCTCGACGATCGGCGGCTGCTGAGCCTGATCGAGCTGGCGCGCGACGAGGTGGTGCACGGCTGGGTGCTGGCCTCGGCGTCGTTCATGCTGTGCGCCGCGTCCAACGTGTTGCTGCGCGGCTTGTGTGGGCGGGACACCGCCGCGCCCGGGGGCCCCGAATTGGTCAGCGCGCGATCGGTCGAGGCAATGCAGCGGTTGGTGCTCGCGGCGCAGCGCGACCCGAAAGTCACGGCGCTGCTGGCTGAACCGGGGGAGCGGCTGGGCAAGCTGGCCGTCGAGGCGCCGGAGTTTCACGCCGCCGTGCTGGCCGAGCTGGCGCTGATCGGGCATCGCGGTCCGGCCGAGCTCGAGATGCTGTCGGCCAGCTACGCCGATGATCCCGAGTTGCTGATACGCATGGTGACCAAAGCGATGAGCGCCGCTCCCGCACCGCAGCCGGAGCCGGTCCGGATTCCGCTGCGGGCCAAGCCGATTGCGCGCCTGGCGACGCACCAACTCCGCGACCGCGAAGTCCGTCGCGACAAAGTGGTGCGGGCCAACTGGGTGCTGCGTAACCTGATGCGCGAGTACGGGCGCAGGTTGGTCGAAGCCGGAGTCCTGCACGCCGTCGACGACGTGTTCTATCTGCTCGTCGACGAGCTGGACGCGCTCCCGCCGGATGTCGCGAGCGTGGTGGCCCGGCGCCGAGCCGAACGACGCAGGCTGGCCGGCGTCGTTCCGCCGACGGTGTTCAGCGGCAGCTGGCAGCCGACCACGACGACACCGGCCGCCCTCACCACCGGGGACACCCTGCGCGGGGTCGGTGTGTGCGGCGGCCGGGTGCGCGGCCGGGTGCGGATCGTGCGGCCCGAGACGATCGACGACCTGCAGCCCGGTGAGATCCTCGTCGCCGAGGTCACCGACGTCGGCTACACCGCCGCGTTCTGCTACGCCGCGGCCGTGGTGACCGAGCTCGGCGGCCCGATGTCGCACGCCGCGGTGGTGGCCCGCGAGTTCGGCTTTCCGTGCGTGGTGGACGTTGCGGGGGCGACCAAATCGTTGCCGCCCGGCGCCCTCATCGAGGTCGACGGCGCGACGGGCGAGATTCACGTGCTCGAACCCTGATCCGTGGCGGCCAACGTCGAGTTGTTGGATCAAAACACGGTGATTTCGCCCAACAAGTCGACGCTGGGCCTAGTGCAGTCCGGCAGGCGTCATGGAATGTTGGTCGCGAGGAATGTCAGCGGCAGGCCCAAGACGGACAAGTCGACCTCTTCGAGATGGGTGCCGTCGCCTTCGAAGCTTTGCCGGAATCGTGTTGTCGCGCCGTAACGCTGGGCCACGGCCTCGGCCGCCGAGGCACCCGGGACCCGGAGCACCACCGTGTAGATCCCGTCACCGTGCCGGTCGAGGAATTCCGTCACCGACCGCGCGACCGTGGCGTCCGATCCGGCTATCGGGCTGATGAGCTCGATGCCGCGATTCCAATCCAGAGCAACCTCCACGCCGAGTTCGGCCAGCGGCACACTCTCGAAGGCGAAACCGAGATCGTTGAACATCTGCGTCATCGCGGCGCGCCGCTCCTGTGCCACCGCGAAGACGACGTGATGCAGCGACGATTGATCTTCCGTGGTCATCCCACTTCCTTCAGCCGGCCGTTAGCACTCCGTATGCAGTATCCGGCATCACGGATGCGGCGTCGCCTGCTGATGGGCCGCTTGGCGGGCGAGCCTTTCGTCGTGAATCCTGACGAGTTCGCGGAAGCCAAGCCGGTGGTACTTCGGGATCGGTTGGATGCCCCATACGTCCTGCGCGGTCGCCTTGCCCTCGGCGCCCTCGGGCGGGCCGAAGGGCGGGTACGGATACTTGCACTCCAAGGTGTCGTTGGAGTACCGAATCTTCAGCAGCTCGCTGCAGATCTCGGTCAGGCTCAGCGTGGGATAGCCGTAGTAGACCGCCATGAACGGCAACGTGAACGCACCCTCGACCACCAGCGCCACCAGGCACACCAGGACGGCCCGTTTGATCCATTTGTGCATCCGCGCGTAGTACGGCGTCGTCCCCGGCTCGAGATCTTCGGTCGGGTCTTTTTTCTCGGTGGGTGACGGTTCGGTCATTGCGGTGCTCCTAAACCTGTTCAGTCGGTGAAGATTTCGCGGTTGACGGTGTGCAGATAGGGGATGGCGAGGAAGGGGGTGATGTAGAAGATGTCATAGAGCCACCAGCCGATGACCGGGAAGACCACACCGGCGTAACGCACGTCGGCGAACATGGTCATGTTGAACACGTAGGCCGACCAGATCACCACGCCCATCCAGCAGGTGATGATCATCCATTGATGGCCCCACCGCTTCATTTGCAGGAACCCGATCGCCGCCGCGACCCGCATGGAGAACACCGTGAGGATCAGGCCCGCGACGTAGGCCTTCTCGCCGGGTCCCGCCGCGCCGCCGACCCAAAGTTCGTTGTAATGCCAGAAGTATCCGGCGTCGAACATGTTGCCCCAGCCAACCATCAGCACCCGGTTGATCAAGGTGTGGTTGGCGACCAGGTCCAGGGCCCAGCCCAGGCTGTTGAGCATTCCGTCGATCAGGACGAGATAGCCGATCAACGTCACGATCATCGGCCGGACCGACAGGCCGGCGCGCAGGGCTTGGCGCTGCAGCCAGACCCCGCGCATGAAAATGGGGAATCCGATCAGACCCGGAGCCCACATGCCCATCAGGGCCGCACCGGCGATCATCCACTTATCCGCGCGGCGCTGAGCATGGCGGGACTCGTCGTGGTGCTCCTCGAGGCTGACCGAGGAGCCGCCCGAAAGGCGGTTGAGCAGAGGGAGGTTCACAGATCCCACCACCCCCGGGCAAACGACATGTAGAGCTGGATCCCGAACATCACCGCCAGGTAGCCGTAGATGAGGATTTGGAAGACGATCAGGGCCCTCTTGCGTTTCCGCTCTTTCAGATCCATGTCGGTCGCTCCTTTCTAGGGCGAGACGGCCAGGCTGGCCGCCGCGACTTCACGTAGACCGTCGGTGACCGCACCGTCGCTGCTCAGTGGCGCGAGTATGCACGCGTCGGCCGCGTCCAATTCGGTTGCGCCGGCTGCGATCAGGTGCGCGGCCGTGACCAACACCCGCGTCGACGGTGGCTCGAAGTGAAAGGCTTCGTCGGCGGTGCGGATCGCGAGCGCGCAGTCGACCAGACGCTGCGCCGTCGCCACCGGAATTCCGGCTTCGGCGACGATCACTTCGGCCTCGCGCTCAGGCGGCAAATACGTCATCGTCAGCGTGACGAACCGCTGGCGGAACGACGGTTTGAGTTCCTTGAGCGAGCTTCGATACGCGGGGTTGTACGAACACGCCAGCATGAAGGTTTCGGGTGCCTGCACCACCTCGCCGGCGCGGTCGAGGTATAGCGAGCGCCGGTGATCGGTGAGCGAATGCAGGATCGCCAACGAGTCGTGGCGAGCCTCGACGACCTCGTCGAGGTAGCAGATCGCGCCGGCCTTGACCGCCCTGGTCAAGGGGCCATCGGTCCACACCACGTCGCCGCCGATCACCATGAAACGGCCGACGAGATCGGAGCTGGTGAGATCGTCGTGGCAGCTGATGGTCACGACGGGTCGCCGCAACCGCAGGCCCATGTGCTCGACGAATCGTGTCTTGCCGCACCCGGTCGGGCCGGTCAGCATCACTGGCAGGCGCCGGCGAAAGGCCTGCTCGAACAGCTCGACTTCGTTGCCGTTCGCGAAATAGGTATCGGTGGCGGCGTTCATGCGGCGACCAGCTCACGATGCACATGAGCCAACACCCGCGGAAGGTCCTCGACGCGCCGGATCCGTTGGGACCGGCGAGGACCGAACACCTCGGGTAGGGGATCGACCCGCGTCGGTCCGACGCCCACGTAGTACATCGACACGCCGGCATCGCTCGCTTCCTCGACGGCGTGCGCGGCGTCCGCCCAGGCGTAGCGGCCCTCATAGCCTTCGTCGGAGATCAGGCCGTCGCCGATCACGATCAGCAGGCGCCGCTCGGCGGCCTGCGCCAGCAGCCGGCTCGTCAGATGGCGAAGTGGCGCACCGAGTCTGGTGTACCCGCGGGTGGACAGGCCCAGGCCGCTCGGCGGCACGAACCGGCGGTCTTCGAAGTCTTTCAGGCAGCGCACTTCGACTCGATGACGGGTGTTGCCGGTGAATACGAAGACGCCATGACGTTCGCGCGCCAGTGTCATCGCGCGCGAAAGCGCGTCGGCGCAGGCCAATTCGAGGCGGAAAATACGCCCGCCGTGCACCCCCAGCGACGAACTGCCGTCGAGCAGCAGGGCCGTGGTGACGTCGCGGCCGCTGGGCAGCAGGTCGCGGAATATTCTCGGCTCCTTGGCCTCGCCGGTCGTCAGATCGATGTAGTGGCTGACGTATTGGTCGACATCGAGGTCCGAGCCGTCTTCGAGGCGATTTGTCATCGCGCGATGGGTGTGTTCTTCGAACCACTTGCGCACGTCGACGGTCACGGGCGCCGGACCGTGGATACGCCGAGCCTCCGCACTCTCGACGACGGCGACGTGGTCGCGCATGAACCGCTGCGTCCACTCGTTCCACTCCGGGTAGGGAATTCCGGGTCGGTGTTGCGGGGTGACGTCGAAATCATTGTCCTGCGGCCGGCTCGGCGGCGGCAGGTTCGGGTTGCGGACGCCCCCGTCGCCGCCGACGGGAACGGAGTACGGCCGCGGGATCCGTTGCTGCGTTGTAGTCCAGGGCATCCTGCCCAAGCTGCGTCGCAACTTGTCGGCCCATCCGCGCGGCATCGTGTAGGACAGCGGCAGGTTGCCCAGCAGTGGAGGGACGGTCAACGCCCGACCCGTGGCCGCCAGCGCGAGTGCCCGGTTCAGCATCTCCTCGGCACTCATGTCGGCGGCTTCGGCGGGGATCTCCGGCAACAGTCGCCTCGCCTCGGGTACCAGGCCCGGCCAGCGTGACGCGATCCAGCCGAGGGCGACGCCGGCTTCGACAAGCGTGAGGGCCCGCAGTTCGCGTGTGGACAGCTCGTTAAGCCGGTATTCGGTGATGCGTTCTTTCGACGGCGAACATTGCAGGGCCACACCGCATGTCAGCGTCCGGCGGGTCCAGTCGGACAGGGCGGGGTAGGGGACATGAACGAACGCGAGGTTGCCGTTCAACCCGAAGCTGCGGCGCTCGCCGGTGACGAGCCGAGCGCCCTCGCGACGCTGCTCGCTCAACGCCACCGCCGTCACGGCACTACTTCGTTCGAGCGCCATCGCGTGGGTGTCGGGGCCTTCAGCCATCGTCGGTAGCACTCAGAACGTGCCGATGTTGGAGAACAGCCAGTACCAGAACCAGATGATCAGGCCGGTGCCGCCCCACGCGGCAACGTAGCGAAGGATTTCCCAGAGATAGCCCACGTTCTGACCTCCTCAAAGGCTCTCAGTCGGTGAAGATTTCGCGGTTGACGGTGTGCAGATAGGGGATGGCGAGGAAGGGGGTGATGTAGAAGATGTCGTAGAGCCACCAGCCGACGACCGGCAGCACGACACCGGCGAAGCGCACGTCGGCGAACATCGTCATGTTGAAGACGTAGCCGATCCAGATCACCACGCCCATCCAGCAGGTGACGACCATCCATTGGTGGCCCCAGCGCTTCATCTGCAGGAAGCCGATCGCGGCGGCGATGCGCATCGTGAAGACGGTCAGGATGAGCCCGACTTCCCAGGCCTTTTCCCCAGGGCCCGCCGCGCCGCCGACCCAGAGCTCGTTGTAGTGCCAGAAGTAGCCGGCATCGAACATGTTGCCCCAGCCGTTCAACAGCACCCGGGCGAGCAGAGTGTGGTTTGCCACTAGATCGAGCGCCCACCCCACGGTATTGATGGCCGCGTCGATGATGACCAGATAGCCGAGCAGGGTGACGAGCATCGGCCGAACCGAGAGCCCATCCCGTTGCGCCCGGCGCAGCAACCGCACGCCCCAAAGGAACAGCGGCAGCCCGAAGATGCCCAACGCCGCGGTGCCGATCAGCAGACTGCCGGAGATCAGCCATTTGTCGGCTCGGCGCTGCGCAAGCTGCGACCGCTCCGCGTGCTCGTCGAACGTCAGCCCCGGTAGAGCGGGGCCCCGCTCGTGCAGCTTCGGCAGATTCACGAACCCTCCCCGTCATCGAGGCCGATCGCGCAGGTGCATTGCACTATAACAGGCTGACTTAAGTCAACAAAAGAGCCGATGCGGCCCCAATTGTCCGCCGTAGGTGGCGCAGCAGCATTGACAGGCCACCGATATCCAACGAGTCAGCAGAGACCGCCGGGGTGGTCCGAACTCAATTGCTGACAGCAGTCAGGTTAGTGACCGTTGACACGATGTTGACGAAGCGCCTACGCTCAGCCGCTCAGGCCAAAGGAGTAGCAATGACGCCCAATTCGCCGGAAGAGAAGAAGTACCGCGTAATCCAATGGGGCGTAGGCAATGTCGGAACAGTCGCGCTGCGTCACTTCGCCCACAACCCCGCCTTCGAGGTAGTCGGGGTGCTCTGCAATCGCCCCGAGAAGGTGGGCAGGAACGCCGGCGAGCTCGTCGGCGTCGCGCCAATCGGGGTGCTTGCCACCACCGACAAGGCGGCGATCGAAGCGCTGGACGCGGACTGCGTTTTCTACGCGCCGCTGTGGTCGGATCCCGACGAGGTCTGCCGCCTGCTGCGCGCGGGCAAGAACGTCGTCGCGTCGGGTGGCGCGTGGTGGTTTCGCACCGAGCACAGTCAGGCCGACATCGACAAGATCGACGCCGCGTGCCGCGAGGGCGGGACGTCGTTCCACGCGGGCGGTGTCAACCCCGGCTTCGCCGGAGACCTGCTCGTCCTGACGCTGGCCCGCATCGTGAGCCGGATCGACGCCATCCACATCTACGAGGTGGTGAATTTCGGCAAGGACACCTTGAAGTACCTGCACGAAATGGGGATGGGGAAAACTCCCGAAGAGTTCATGGCCGGGCCGAACCTGCTGGGCAACGCCTGGCCACTGTTCGCCCAATCGATGGCCATGGTGGTCGACGGCCTGGGGAAGACGGTCGAGAAGTACACGACGGACGTCGAGCTGGGAACGGCGATCCGCGACATCCCCTTTGAAGGCGGAGCGACCAGCGACATGCCGGGCTTCAAGGGCTCGATCAAGAAGGGCACCGTCGCCTCCCAGCATCACAAGTGGACGACGTGGGTCGACGGCAAGCCCCTCATCACGTTCCACGAGATGTACACCATGGACGAATACGATGCCATTGAGCCGCAGCCGGATTGGGGCGGACATTATCACTACCGCATCGTGATCGAGGGTGACGAGCCCACCGAGCTGATCCTGCAGGCGCCGGCGGATCCGCAGGGCAACTACCCCAAGCCGGGCTACACCTGGACCGCGATGGGCCCGGCGAACACGGTTCCGGCCGTGTGCGAGGCCGCGCCGGGATTCCTCACCCACAAGGAGCTCGGGCTGGTGCCGTTGCGCGGCCTGGTGCGCTCGTAGCGTCGGGCGTTGCGGCGCAGGCCTTTTGAAGCGTGGTCAGGGCTGCAAGCTGCGCAGCGCACGCGCCACGTAGTCTTCCAGCAGATCGTGGCCGGTCGGCCAGTGGTTCGTGGTGATCAACAGAGAGTAGAGACCCAGCAGGAAGAACACCGCGCTGTTCATCGGGTTGACTTGCGGATCCGTTTCTCCGCGCTCTTGGGCAAGCGCGATTTCCTGCGCGACCAAGACGACCAAGGGGTGATCCCGGCCGTCCTCGGTGGGCGGGCGGGTCTGGGAGAAGTGCAGCGCGAGAAAGTCATTGAAGAGCAGATAGCCCAATCGACGTTCCAGCCCGACCACGACGCGGACCGCCTCGTTCAACGCGGCGGCAAGATCGTGCTCGGACTTCAGGAACTGCGCGAACTGCTTGGCTATGCGGTCCTCTTCCCGGCGCTCCAGCTCCAGCAGCACATGCTCCTTGGTGGGAAAGTGAAAAAAGAAGGTGCCGTGGGCGACTCCCGCGGCGGCCACGATGGCGCTGACGTCGGCCTCGGCCATCCCCGCGCGGGCGAACTCCGCGATCGCGGCGCCCATCAAGCGCTCCCGCGTCTGTAAGCGCTTGGCTTCGCGCACAGACACCCGGTCCGTCACAGCCATTTCTTTCCTCACGGTTGACCCGACTCATACCAGAGCAGCGAGGCTAACAGATCATTATGCCGTGTTCCCGCCAAAAAGGCTTGCACAACTTGATCACTATCGAGACGTCGCGCGCCGCGACAGTGCCAACCTCGGCAAATTTGTTGACTTTAGTCAGCAAGGTTCCTAGATTGAAACCGCGACACCACGCACCATCCCCGAAGGAGCCCGGCATGGCGTTGGAGCAATTCCGGCTGGATGGACAGGTCGCGATCGTCACGGGCGCCGGCAAGGGTGTTGGGGCAGGCATCGCACGGGTGTTGGCGGAGGCCGGGGCGACGGTTGTCGGGACCGCACGCACCGAAGCGGATATCGTTGGCACGGTTGAGGGTATCGAGGCCGCGGGCGGCAAGGGGCTGGCGCTCGTCGCGGACGCGATGAGCCGTCCCGACGGCGAACGCGTCGTGAACACGGCCGTGGAGCGCTTCGGGCGCATCGATATTCTGGTCAACAATGTCGGCGGGGCGACGTACGCGCGGTTCCTGGATATCACCGACGAAGACTTCCGGCACACCTTCGACTGGTGTGTGACATCGGCTTTCATCATGAGTCAGCTCGCGGCCCCGCACATGCTCAGCGCCGGACGCGGCTCCATCATCAACATCTCGTCGGGCTCGGCCCGATTCGGCATCCGGGCGCTGACCGCCTATTGCGTGGCGAAGGGCGGACTCGAAGCGCTCACCCGCGCCATGGCGCAGGAACTCGCGCCGAAGATTCGTGTCAACGCCATCGCACTCGGGTCGTTCGCCACCGACGGACTGCAGAGCAGCCTGGACCTGATGCCTGGGTCGCTAGAGAAGATGCAGGAGAACACGCCGCTGCATCGCCTGGGCGACGTCGAGGACCTCGGACGGCTCGCGGTGTATCTATCCACGCGCGATTGCTACGCGACCAACGCCACCTTCCACGTCGACGGCGGCATCGACTCCAACAATTCGCCGCTGCCGATACCGGACTACTGACCCGAACCGCGATTCAACGCGTCATGATGGGTCATCACCCACCAGTGAAGATGAGGTAACCGTGCGCAGAGTCATTCAATTCTCGACCGGCAACGTGGGCCGGCATTCACTGCGGGCGATCATCGGCCGGCCGGATCTCGAACTGGTCGGCGTGCACGCCGCAAGCCCCGACAAGGTCGGCAAGGACGCGGCGCAGCTGTGTGGACTCGACATACCGACCGGCATCGTCGCCACCGACGACATCGACGCCCTGGTCAAGCTCGGGGCGGACTGCGTCGTCTACACGGCGCAAGGGGAGACCCGTCCGATGGAGGCCATCGAACAGATGGCCAGCTTCCTGGCGGGGGGTACCAACGTCGTCGGCACGTCGCTCGTCTGGCTGGTCACCCCGCATCACGCCGAAGACTGGTTGCGGGTGCCCCTGGAGCGCGCCTGTGCGCAAGGCAATACCTCGCTCTACGTCAACGGCATCGACCCCGGCTTCTCCGGCGACACGCTGGTGCACGCTGCGGTCAGCCTGACCACCCGCGTCGAGTCGATCACCGTGCAGGAGATCTTCGACTACGGCAACTACGACGATGCCGAGTTCACCGGTGCCGCAATGGGATTCGGAAGGACAGCGGACGACGAGCCGGCGATGATGTTCCTGCCCGGGGTGATCGTCGCGATGTGGGGAGGCCAGGTGCGCAGCCTGGCCGACCATCTCGACGTCAAACTCGACGATGTGCGCCAGCGCGTCGAACCGTGGTACACGCCGGAGCGCATCGACTGCATGATGATGACGGTGGAACCGGGGCAGATGGCCGCGGTGCGATTCGCCACCGAGGGCGTCCTCGACGACAAACCGGTGATCACCCTCGAGCACGTCACCAGGCTGACCACAGCGGCGGCACCGGACTGGGAATTCCCGCCCGAGGGCCACACCGGCGTCCACCGGGTCGTCGTGGAGGGTGAACCGCGGGTGGAAATCAACACCCACGTTTCTCATCCGCTTTTCGATTCCACTGATGCCGGCTGCATCTCGACGGCGGGTCGCGCCGTCAATGCGATCGATTGGGTGTGCCGCGCGCCCCAGGGCCTGGTCAGCGTGGAGGACATCCCGCTCTCGGCGACGATGCGCGGCGCGATGTGGAGCGAGCGTTAGATGCGCGTTGCCGGAAAACGCATTCTGATTACCGGCGCCGCTCGCGGTATGGGCCGCGGCCACGCGCTGCGGCTCGCCGAAGAGGGCGCGGACCTGATCCTGGTCGATATCTGCCAATCCCTGCCGCAGATCGAATACGCCTTGGGCACAAAGGAAGACCTCGACGAAACGGTGCGATTGGTCGGCGAGTTCGGCCGCCGCTGTGTGAGTTACGTCGTCGACGTCCGCGACGACCAACAGCTGCGCTCGGCGGTCGACGACGGCGCCGGACAACTGGGCGGCCTCGACGGGGCGGTTGCGAACGCGGGCGTGTTGACGGTGGCGCCCTGGGACAGGACGACCGCCGATCAGTGGCGCACGGTGGTCGACGTGAACCTGATCGGGGTGTGGAACACCTGCGCGGCGGCGATACCCCACCTGCTCGAGCAGGGCGGTGGCAGCCTCGTCAACATCAGCTCGGCCGGCGCCCTCAAGGGATTTCCGCTGCAAACGCCCTACACCGCGGCGAAGTACGGCGTCGTTGGATTGACGCTCGCGTTGGCCAACGAACTGGCCGCGCAGAACGTGCGCGTCAACACGGTGCTTCCGACCGGTGTCCCCACCGGGATGGTCCCGCCGTCGTTCGGACCGCTTCTGGGCGAGCAACGGTCCGACCTGATCCCGATCTTCGTCAATGCGATGCCGACGCCGGCCGTCGAGCCCGTCGACGTCAGCAATGCGGTGCTGTTCCTGCTATCCGATGAGTCGCGGTATGTGACGGGTCTGCAGTTCAAGGTCGACGCCGGGGTGACCATCAACTAAACCGCTTACAGCGGCCAGCTATTCGGCTCCGTCGTGTAGCGCAATGCGGCGGCGGGCGGCAGCGGCTCTCTCTTGTTGGTCGAGATGGCATCGACGACGAGTGCGACGTACCGTCGCCAGCCATCGCTGTCCGCATCCATCGTCGACAACACGCTGTAGAGCATCGCGACGAGGCGGGGTAGGTCATCGGCGACCAGATCGGCGCGAATCCGGCCGACTCGCTGGCCTTCTCGGACGAGGTCGCCGAGCGCCTCGTTGAGCGAAACCGAGATGTCGGACGTGAGCGACCCGGCCCGATGCGCGGCGGTCAGCAAGTTCTGCTCGCGCGCGCCCAGCGCTATCGCCGCCTCGATCAGTTGGGTGAGGCCGCGCAACGGGTCGTCGACGCGGCGGGCGCTGTCGATCACCGGTGTGAGGTCCTCGGCGACGCTTTGATCCAGGGCGGCCCGGACCAGGTCGGCTTTGGTCGGGAACCGGCGGTAGAGGGTTCGCTCCCCGACGCCGGCCCGGCGCGCGACCGCCTCCACCGGTGCGTCGGGCCCGAGCTCGCCGTACACGTCCCGCGCCGCGCGCAAGATGCGCTCGACGTTGCGCGCCGCGTCCGCCCGCAACGGTCGGTCTTCGACCGCGGTCATGGTGACAGCCTAACTGACGGTTGACTGTCAATTGGCTGGGCTCTACGCTCGGATAATTGACAGCCCTCTGCCACTTAACAGGAAATGCCGCTGATGTCAACAACTTCCGAATGCTGCGCCGACGCCGATCTTCCTGTGCTGCCCCGGCCGCGAGCCGCGCGTTGCCCGCTTGCGCCTCCGGCAGAGTTCGCGGATTGGCGGGAGCTGCCCGGGCTACGCGAGGCGATGTTCCAGGGCAACCGGGTCTGGGTGGTCAGCCGCTACCAGGACATCAGGGCGGCGCTGGTCGATCCGCGCCTGTCGGCGAAGACCATTCCGGACTCGATCATGCCGAAGGACGAAGACAACAAGGTCCCGGTGATGTTCGCGCGGACCGACGATCCCGAGCATCAACGATTGCGGCGCATGATGACCAGCAACTTCACCTTCAGGCGTTGCGAATCAATGCGGCCCCAGATCCAGGACATGGTGGACCACTATCTCGCCCGGATGATCGAGCACGGCGCGCCGGCCGATCTGGTGCGCGAATTCGCGTTGCCGGTGCCGTCAATGGTGATCGCGCTGCTGCTGGGCGTGCCGCCCGAAGACCTCGGGCTCTTCCAGCACAACACCACGAAGGGGCTTGACCAGAGGTCCTCCGACGAGGAAAAGGGACAGGCCTTCGGGGCCATGTACGCCTACATCGAGGAGTTGGTGCAGCGCAAGGAACGCGAACCCGGTGACGACTTGATCAGCCGCCTGGTGACCGAATACGTGGCGACGGGCCAACTCGACCATGCCACGGCGGCTATGAACGCCGTCATCATGATGCAGGCCGGCCACGAAACCACCGCCAACATGATCTCGTTGGGAACGGTTGCGCTGCTGGAACATCCGGAGGTATTCGAGCGACTCGGACAAACCGACGATCCCGCCGTCGTGGCGAATATCATCGAAGAGCTGATGCGGTATCTCACCATCGTGCACAGCCAGGTCGATCGCGTGGCGACTGAAGATCTGATGATCGCCGGCCAGCTGATTCACGCCGGGGAGTACGTCATGATGAACCTGCCCGCCGGGAACTGGGACGCCGAGTTCGTCGACAATCCGGAATCGTTCGACCCCGACCGAAACCCCCGCGGTCACCTGGGCTTCGGGTACGGTGTGCATCAATGCATCGGGGCAAACCTGGCCCGCGTCGAGATGCAGGTCGCGTTCGCCACGCTGGCCCGCCGGCTACCCGGGCTCGAACTGGCGGTAACGCCGGCGGAACTGAGGTTCAAAGACGCGAATATCTACGGCATGAAAGAACTTCCGGTGAGCTGGTGACCGGCGAGCTGAGGTTCGACAACCAGGTCGCCGTGATCACCGGCGCCGGCGGCGGGCTGGGGAAGCAGTACGCCCTGTTGCTGGCCTCACGCGGCGCGCGCGTCGTCGTCAACGACACGGGTGGGTCGGTGACCGGCGACGGCTCGAACGCCGCGGCGGCACACGCCACCGCGGAGGAGATCCGCCGGCACGGCGGCCAGGCCGTCCCCGACACCCACAGCGTGACGACTCCCGAAGGCGGACAGGCGATCATCGACACCGCGCTCAACTCGTGGGGGTCGGTTGACATCGTCATCAACAACGCGGGAATCGTCGGCGACGCGCCGTTCGCGGACATGACCGCCGATCGGCTCGAACCCCTGATCGACGTGCACCTCAAGGGCGCGTTTTACGTGACGCGACCCGCGTGGACGGTCATGCGCGGGCGGCGCTACGGCCGGATCCTGAACACCTGCTCGGCCGCCGGAATCCTTGGCGCCGAACGCATGAGCAACTACGGCGCGGCCAAGACCGGATTGATCGGCTTCACCCGGGTGCTGGCGGCCGAAGGGGCCGACCACGGCATCAAGGTCAACGCCATCGCCCCGATCGCGCACACCCGGATGCTGGCGCACTCCATCGACGGCGCAACCGGCCATCACGACGACGAGGCGGCGCAGGAGGTGCTGGAAGACCTTGCGGGCCAATATCTTCAGGCGCTCGACCCGGCGCTGGTGGCCCCGGTCGCGGCGTTCCTGACGCACCAGGACTGTCCGGTTTCCGGAGAGATCTACACGGTCGGCGCCGGGCACGTCGCGCGCTTCTTCATCGGCAGGACAACGGGTTTCTACCGTCGCGGGCTGTCCATCGAGGACGTGCGCGATCACCTCGACGAGATCCGCGACGAAGCCGGCTACACGGTTCCGGGCGGCCCGGCGGACGAGATGAGCGAACTGTTCGCAACCGTCGCCACCCGGCCGGGCTGACGTTCAGCCGGGCCGGCGGATCAGACGCCAGATCATGAAACCGGGCGCCGACGGCGGCGCCGAGTACCAACGCGCACAACACGGTCTGGAACGTGTCGATGAGCAACCAATTGGGCTCATACGATCCGGTGGCGCCGACGCACTCGAAACTCACGCTGGTCCCCGATTGGCCGGGTTTGTAGCTGTAGTTGGCGGTGTCGTACGCCAGCTGGCATTCCCGGTCGCACACGAAGGGGCTCGTCCACAGCGCGCTCGACGGCATCGTGGCGGTGAGCGACGCCGCGGCGCCGATGCAGATACCGAGCGTTCCGACGATCGCCCCGATGCGATCGGGCCACCCGCGCAAACCCAGCGGCCGCCGGCGGGCCTGCGCCACTTGGTGTCTCGAGCCGACCTGTTGCGAAAAACCGGGCGGCGACGCGGTACCGGCGAAAGCGATCAGGCTCCCACAACGACTCCGCGTATTGGCGGGCGCGGTCGGCGCCTTGCGCCGTTTAGTGGTTATGGCCCCCGGCCGCCTTGGCCTCGGCCAGTTGACGTTCCAGCGCGGCGATGCGTTTTTGCTCGGCGAGCTGCCGTTCCAGCTCGGCGATGCGCTGCTCGGGATCGTCGGCGTCCATCGGCAAATGGTCCCACGCGACGCGCCCAGCGTGGGGTTGTTGGGCCGAAACGTCGTGATCTCACGCAACAAGTCGACGATGGTCGAACAAAAGCTCAGCACCTGAACGCCGTGCCGACTCCGTCCGGCGGTGGCACCGAGTTCAGGCAGCCGAACAGCTGTATCCCGGCGGTGGCCAGGCGCACCGCGGACTGATGCGCGTAGTTCACGCAGAACAGGCCCGTTTGGTCGGCGCGACACCGAAACTCGCCGAAGGACAGCGAATCCCCGTTGGCCAGCTCGCTGCCGTTGCCGTTGAGGAACGGTCCGGGGTCGGCGCGCGTCGACCCGACCTGGAGGTTGGTTCCGTCGAAGTCGACCCAGCCGCCCTTCCATTCGCCGTAGGCAGTGTCGGGGCGGGGTGGGGGACTGGTCAGGTCAACCAGGCACGCCAGCGCGCCGCCGGTGTGCTTGGAATCGGTCATGCACGAAACTTTGCCGGCTTGGCTGGTGAGGGCGATGTCGTTGCCCAACGGCGTGGTGGCGCCGTCGCGGGTCGCGGTGTGATAGCGGCCCGGATCTGCGGGATGACCTGCTTCGATCCACGCGATGACGTCGGAGATCGCGGCGCCGGACCCCGGCGCGGCGGACGGAGCCGGGGATTTGCTGCTCGACGGTCCGGCCGACGTCGTCGCCGACGTGCCCGCCGACGATGGCGTGCTGGTCTGCGGCTGGCCCGAGTTGCCCCCGA
The DNA here is from genome assembly GCF_019247615.1 of Mycobacterium sp. GTDB lineage: Bacteria > Actinomycetota > Actinomycetes > Mycobacteriales > Mycobacteriaceae > Mycobacterium. The sequence goes on from NZ_JAFBAT010000043.1 coordinate 18,288, forward strand.
TATGCGAGCATGCGGCAACCAGCAACGGCAGTGCGACCAGCGCGGCGATCCGCATGCCGCCAGGCTAGCCGCCGCATCCCACGATTCGGTCGCTAGCCGCGCGGTATGGCCGTGGTGTCGGCTACCGTCACTGGTATGCATGAGCGCACCATTCGCGCCCGCACGACCGCCGGAATCGTCGAGGGGTTCACCCGCGACGGCGTACACCGCTGGCGATCCATCCCGTACGCCCGGCCGCCGGTTGGGCGCCTGCGGTTCCGGGCGCCGCAGCCGCCGCTGCCCTGGTCGGGGGTGCGACATTGCCACGGCTTCGCCAACTGCGCGCCCCAGCAGCGCCGCTACACCATGCTGGGGTTCGGCCGATACCAGCCGATGAGCGAGGACTGCCTCACCCTCAACGTCGTGACGCCCGAACACCGCGACCACGAACCGATGCCGGTCATGGTCTTCATCCACGGCGGTGGATACTTTCTGGGTAGCTCGGCCACGCCGCTGTACGACGGCGCGGCGCTGGCTCGCCGGGGCTGCGTGTACGTATCCGTCAACTACCGGTTGGGCGCGCTGGGCTGTTTGGATCTCTCGTCCCTCTCCACGCCGGACACCCCCATCGAGAGCAACTTGTACCTGCGCGACCTGGTGCTGGCGCTGCGATGGGTACGGGACAACATCGCCGAAGTCGGCGGCGACCCCGACAAGGTCACCGTCTTCGGCGAGAGCGCGGGCGCGTGCATCACCGCCACTCTGCCGGCGGTTCCCGCCGCCGCAGGCTTGTTCGCTCGGGCGATCTCGGAAAGCCCGGCGTCGGGTTTGGTGCGGTCGAAAGAGGTTGCCGCGCAGTTCGCGACGCGGTTCGCCAACCTGCTCGGGGCGCGTGAGAAGGACGCCGCCGAGGTGCTGATGCGGGTTTCAGCGGCCCAACTGGTCGATACCCAACACCGACTGATCGACGAGGGCATGCGGAACAGGCTGGGCGCCTTCCCGATCGGCCCCGTTTTCGGGGACGACATGCTGCCGATGGATCCCGTCGAGACGATGCGGCGCGGCGAGGCGCATCGGGTGCCCATGATCGTCGGCACCAACGCGGAGGAGGGGCGGCTGTTCACCCGCTTCCTGGCCATGCTGCCGACCAACGCTTCGATGGTGGAAGAACTGCTGGCCGACGCGGATCCCGCTGCCCGCGAACGCATTACCGCCGCATACCCGAACTTTCCCGGACGAGAGGCGTGCATCCAACTCGGTGGGGACTTCGCTTTCGCCTCGGCGGCCTGGCAGATCGCCGAGGCCCACGGCATGCACGCGCCCACCTACCTCTACCGGTACGACTACGCCCCCCGCACGCTGCGCTGGTCCGGTCTCGGCGCCACGCATGCCACCGAGTTGCTCGCGGTTTTCGACATCTATCGCACCCGGCTGGGGGCGCTGCTGACCGCCGCCGCCGATCAGCGGGCGGCGCTGCGCGTCAGCAATCAGGTGCAACGGCGTTGGCGGTCGTTCAGCCACACCGGCGTGCCGGGCGACGACTGGCCCACCTATAGGGCCCCCGATCGTGCCGTCATGGTCTTCGACCGAAAGACGCGCGTCGAGTTCGATCCTCACCCGCACCGCCGGATGGCCTGGGACGGCTTCTCACTGGCGCGTTGACCTGGCACGCTGACGGTCATGCACGCCGACACCGAACAAGTCATCGAGCGTCCCAGCGACCTCACCGCCTCCTGGTTGGCCGCGGCGATCGGCTGCGGACCGATCGCCGATTTTGCGGTAGAACGCATCGGCACAGGACAGATGAGCGAGTGTTACCGAATCCGGTTGCACTACAACGATACCGGCTCCGGTGGCCCGGAGTCGGTGGTGCTGAAGGTGGCGGCTTCCGACCCGGTGAGCCGGCAGACCGGGATGACCCTGGGTCTCTACGAGCGTGAGGTCGGTTTCTACGGTGACATCGCGCCGCGACTGCATGGGCCGGTGGCGCCCTGCTACCACGCCGCCGTCGACACCTCGACGGGCGTCTTCGACTTGTTGCTCGGCGACGCCGGACCCGCGGTCGTCGGCGACGAAATCGCCGGCGCCACAATCGAACAGGCATACCTTGGCGTCGTCGAGCTGGGGAGGCTGCAGGGGCCGCTGGTCGGCGATGCATCGCTGGCGCAAGCGCCGTGGCTGAATCGCGAGACGCCGCTGAACCAGGCGATGATCGCCTCGCTGTACGCAGGTTTCGTCGACCGGTACGGCGACCAGATAGCGCCGGAACACCGCATCGTGTGCGAACGCATGGTCGCCGCGTTCGACGGGTACCTGGCACACGCGTCGGGGCCAGGCCGCATGCAGGGACTCGTACACGGCGACTATCGACTGGACAACATGTTGTTCGGCACCGCCGAAGCCGATCGCCCGCTGACCGTCGTCGACTGGCAGACCGTTTCCTGGGGACCGGCATTGACCGACCTGTCCTACTTCCTCGGTTGTGCGCTGCGGACCGAGGATCGCCGGAAGCACTACGACGCATTGCTGCGCGCTTATCAAGAGCAACTGGGCCCACAGGCACCCATCGATCTCGCCGGGGTCCGCGAAGGTGTTCGCCGCCAGAGCTTTTTCGGCGTGATGATGGCGATCGTCTCATCGATGTTAGTGGAGCGCACGGAGCGCGGCGACCGCATGTTCATGACGATGCTGCAACGCAACTGCGAGCACGTCCTCGATACCGACGCGGTGGCGACGCTGCCCGCCCCCGCGGCGCCCGAGCCCTGGCGACCGACCGAGGACGATGAACTCGCCCACCCCGCGACCGCCGAACCGCTGTGGAGCGAGAGCTGGTACGCGGACTTCGCCGACGCGGCACAGGGATTGGGCGGCTGGTTCCGCATCGGCCTGATACCGAACAAGCAGACGGCGTGGGTGCATGCGCTGCTGTGCGGACCCGGCATGCCGACGGTGGCCATCGTCGATACCGAAGTGCCGGTGCCCGCGCAGCCATGGGTGTTGCGCACGGATGCCTTCGAGGTGGCCCACTCGGCGACCGCGCCGCTGCAAAGCTACCGCGTCGATGTGCACGGGCGGGCGCAGGCTTACCCGGATCCCGCGGCGCTGTTGCGCGGTGGGCCCGGGACTCCCGTCGAGGTGACGATGAATTTGGTGTGGATTACCGACGGCACACCTTACCGGTACCGGCTGACGACACGCTACGAAATCCCCTGCAGCGTAACGGGAACCGTCACTGTCGACGAAACCAGCTACCGCGTCGACTCGGTACCCGGACAGCGCGACCACTCCTGGGGTGTACGCGATTGGTGGAGCATGGACTGGATCTGGAGCGCGCTGCACCTCGACGATGGCACCCATCTTCACGCCGTGAACATCCGGATCCCCGGTGCGCCGACCTTCAGCGTCGGCTACGTTCAGGGGGCCGACGGCGCCGTCCACGAGGTGCAGACCGTTGACTCGCGAGAAACATTCGGCCCCAATGGATTACCTTTGAAAGCGACGCTGATTCTCCATCCCGGTGAGATCGCCGCGGACATCGAGGTGCGCGGCCACGCGCCGGTGCTCTTGACCGCCACCGACGGACGGGTGAGCCAGTTCCCACGAACGTGGGCCGGCATCACCATGGCCGACGGCCGCAGCGGCGTCGGTTGGTTGGAATGGAACCGCAACCTTCGCGACTAGCTGCCACGCGGCCCGTCGTGGTGATGGGTGTCTCCGGATCGGGCAAGTCGACGGTGGGCGCCGCGCTAGCACGACGACTGCGGGTGCCCTTCGTCGACGCCGATACCCTGCACCCGTCGGCCAACATCGCCAAGATGGCGGCCGGGGAACCGCTCGACGACGACGACCGCCAGCCCTGGCTGCAGTCCGTCGGGGAATGGTTGGCCGCCCACCGCGACGGCGGCGTCGTCAGTTGTTCGGCGCTCAAACGCAGATACCGCGATGTGCTTCGGGCGAACTGCCCGAGTGTGCAGTTTTTCCACCTCAGCGGTTCTGCTGACAGCATCGGCCGCCGGCTGGCCGCCAGGTCCGGGCACTTCATGCCCGCCACACTGCTGCGATCACAATTCGACGCTCTGGAACCCTTGGGCGCCGACGAGGCAGGCGCCACCGTGGATGCCGACCAAGGCGTCGACGCGATCGTCGACGCCTTCATCGGGAGATCGGTTGCTACCAGAAACGCTTCCGACGAGGGGTGAGCCCGTCACCGATTCTGTCGCGCGCCTCGTCGGCCAGCTCGCTGCCGCGCAAGGCCGCGGTGCTGGCGAACTCGCTGCCACGCAGCCGCGCGATCTCGGCGAATTCCAGGCCGCGATCGCGTGCCGTGTCCGCAAACTCTTCGCCGCGTTTGCGCGCCTTCTTGGCCAGCTTTTCGCTGCGTTTGCGCGCCTTCTTCGCCAATGGTGCCGCTCGCTCGGCGGCCTCGTCGGCGAGTTCCTCGCCGCGTTTGCGCGCCTTCAGGGCCAGCTCGGCGGCACGCTCGGCCGCCTCGTCGGCGAGTTCCTCGCCGCGCTTGCGGGCCTTCTTCGCCAGGGGCTTGCTTCGGGCGGCCGCGGTGCTGGCCAGTTCGCGGCCCCGTTCGAGGGCGGCCTCGGCGTAGGGGGCGCTCCTCTCCGCGGCGGTGGCGGCCAGCTCGCGGCTGCGTTCGAGCGCGGCTTCGGCGTAGGGCGCGCCTCGTTCGGCGGCGGTGCTGGCCAGTTCGCGGCCGCGTTCCGCGCCGACCTGCAGGCCGTGCACGATCTTTTCCCCGAGTTCGCCGAAGTCGGCGTCGAATCCGGCCGGAGAATCTGTCGAACCGGGTAGTGCCGAGGACACCCGCTCGGAGAGCCGCTCGGCTGCCCGCCGGCTTCGCCAGCCCAGCGACGGCTTGCCGGCCGTATCGGCGGAGGCGATCATGAGCCCGCCCACGAGGCTGAGGTCGGTCATGAACTCTTTGCGCTTCTGGGCCTTGAGTTGCGGATCGCTCTCGGCCCAGAACATGTGCGCACCCAGGTTGGCCGGCAGCACCGTCAGGGCAAGGACCGCCGAGGCAATGCGCGGCGCTTTGCCGGTGGCGAGCAGCAAGCCGCCGCCTATCTGAACCGCCGCGGTGATTTGTGCGAACGTCTGAGGGTCGCTGGGGATGCTGCTGCCCACCGGATCCGGTAAGGCCCGAAGACCGTCCACTGCCGGCGCCGCGGCGTCCGCCGCAGGCTTGGGATTGCGTAGCGAGTCGATTCCTTGGCTGACGAACACTGCGGACAACAGGGGCCGCGCGATTCTGCGGATCAACATGGCAGCTAAGTTACCCCGCCGGCCCGCAAACAAACCGCCGGTCTCATCCGCCCAGCTAGCGGCGCTAGGGTGAGGGCGTGCGAGCGTTGATCATCGTCGACGTACAAAACGACTTCTGCGCGGGCGGCTCGCTGGCGGTGGCGGGCGGCGCCGCCCTGGTGCCGGCCATCAACGACTACCTGGCCCGTGCGAGCGATTACCGGCACGTCGTGGCCACCCAGGATTTCCACGTCGACCCGGGTAGCCATTTCTCCGACCGGCCGGACTATTCGTCGTCCTGGCCCCCGCACTGCATCGCTGGGACCCCCGGCGCGGACTTTGCTGCCGGTCTGGCCACCGGCCGGATCGAGGCGATATTCCGCAAGGGCGCCTACGCCGCCGCCTACAGCGGTTTCGAGGGCGTCGATGAGAACGGCACATCGCTGCTCGAGTGGTTGCGGCGGCGGGGGGTCGATGAGGTCGACATCGTCGGCATAGCCACCGACCACTGCGTCCGGTGGACCGCCCAGGATGCGGCGCGGGCCGGCCTGACCACCCGGGTGTTGGTCAATCTGACCGCGGCCGTCGCGGCGGATTCCCGGGAAGCAGCGCTACGGGAGATGCCAACCGCCGGCGTCGAGTTGGTCGAGGCGTCCTGATGGTGGTGCCGCTGGATCGAGAGCGGCTACTGGCCGCGGTCGAGCGGTCGCCGCAGGCCGCCGGCAATCACGACCGTGCCGGCTGGGTAGGACTTTTCACCGACGACGGCCGGGTCGAAGATCCGGTGGGTTCGCGGCCACACACCGGGCACGGGGAGATCGGCCGTTTCTACGACACGTTCATCGGTCCGCGCGACATCACGTTTCATCGCGATCTCGATATCGTGTTCGGCACCGCTGTGCTGCGCGACCTCGAGCTCGAGGTGGCGATGGGCGCGGCCGTGACGATGTGCATACCAGCGTTCCTGCGCTACGACCTCCGAGAGGCCAACGGCGAGTGGAAGATCGCCGAATTGCGGGCCTACTGGGAGTTGCCGGCGATGATGTTGCAATTCCTGCGAAGGGGTTCACCAGCGATCGCGCCCGCGCTGCAGTTGTCCCGCGGATTGTTGATGAATCAGGGATTGCGGGGAGCGGCGGGGTTCATGACCGGCTTCCGACGTGCAGGTGAGCGGCACAAACGGATGGTGAAGGCCTTCCTCGGCGCTCTCGCCGGGGGAGACGGTGTCGTCGCTTCGCGTGCCCTGTCGTCAACCGCCGCAGTAACTTTGGGCGACGACGACCGGCTCGACATCGCCGAACTCAGCGAGCATCTCGACGGGGCCGGCTGGACCAAGATGAACAGCGCCGGGTCCACGGTCGCTGTTTCCGTCAATTCCGCCCACGGGCGGGGCATCCTGTTCGCCGACGTGGCATGGCGGGCCAACGCGATCAACAGGATCCGGTACTTTCCCGCCTGACGGCCGCCCCGTCGGCTCGGCTAGGTCGCACTTTGCTCGCAGCAGCTGGTCAAGTGTTGCCGAGTGCGCAATAGTGCCGTAGAAATAGCGTCACCGAACGGAGGCAGACGATGATTAGGTGGCGGGTTTTCGGTGCCGGGGTCGCGTTCGCTGCCGCGCTGACTGCTCTGACGGCTTGCAGCTCTAAGACCACTTCCTCGCCATCGTCGAGCTCGTCGAAGCCGCCGTCGTCGTCGACGGCGTCGTCGACTTCGGCAGCGTCCACGACTTCGAGCGCACCACCATCCGGGATGGCACCACTGGGCGACTACACGTACTTACTGCTCCAGGCGAGCGACGTCGGTTCCGATGCCACGGCAACCGCGCCGCCGGTGCAGAACCCCGGCGGTGTCGCCGGTGCGGGGGTGACCTACGGCAACACCGACCGCTCGCGCACCATCGACGATCTCGTCGTCGTCTTCACCGATCCGGCGACCGCCGCGCAGCAGGCCAAAGAACGCGCCCAGTCGTTCGGCAAATACGTCACCGCGGCGCCCCAGCCGTTCGAGGTGGGAACGAACGGACTCGTCGCCGTGGGCCAGTCGCCGGACAACTCAAAGTCCGTCACGTACGTGACGTTCGCGTCGGGCAAGGTTGGCGTCGACTTGGAGTTCGACAGCGCTCCGGGCGACCCCGCTCCCCAGGACGTCGTGCTCGACATCGCTCGTAAACAGGATTCGGTCATCAAAGCCCGATTGCCCGGCTAGCGACGACTGGCGGCCGTTCGATAACCGATCGGACATCGGGACGCCGGACCAGTCTGCGCGCCGGCCATCGACGGGGCAAGATCGAAAGCACCATGCTCGATAAGCCGTTCGGACGGCGCAGTCTGCTGCGGGGCGCCGGCGCGCTGACCGCGGCGTCACTGGTGCCGTGGGCCGCTGGCTGCGCTCCCGAGGACGACGCGCTGACCTTTTTCTTCGCGGCCAATCCGGAAGAGCGGGACCGCCGGATGCGCATCGTCGAGGAGTTCCAGCGCCGCCATCCCGATATCAAGGTGCGGGCGGTTCTGTCCGCGCCGGGAGTCATGCAGCAGCTGTCGACGTTTTGCGCCGGCGGTAAATGCCCGGATGTGCTGATGGCGTGGGAATTGACCTACGCGGAACTGGCCTCCCGGGGAGTCTTGCTCGACCTCAACACCATGCTGGCTCGCGATCAAAACTTCGCGGCACAACTGAAGTCGGACGGCATCGCACCGCTGTACGACATCTTCACGTTCAACGGAGGCCAATACGCGCTTCCCGAACAGTGGTCCGGAAACTTCCTGTTCTACAACCGGCGCCTTTTCGCCGAGGCCGGGGTGGCGGCGCCGCCCACGACGTGGGAGCAGCCCTGGAGCTTCGCCGAGTTCCTGGACACCGCGAAGGCTCTGACGAAGCGAAATGCTTCCGGGCGGGCCACGCAGTGGGGATTCGTCAACATGTTCGTCTCCTACTACGCGGCCGGCCTGTTCGCCATGAACAACGGGGTGCCCTGGTCAACCCCGCTGAAGAACCCGACTCACTTCAACTTCGATGACGACGCGTTCATCGAGGCGGTGCAGTTCTACGCCGACCTGGCCAACAAGCACATGGTGGCGCCCAACGCATCCGAGGTGCAGTCGATGTCCACCCCGGACCTGTTCGCGACGGGCAAAGCGGCGATCGGGCTGGCCGGCCACTGGCGCTACCAGACGTTCATCCGAGCAGAGGGCCTGGATTTCGACGTCGCGCCCCTGCCGGTCGGACCACGCCGGCAGGGGCAGGCTGCCTGCTCCAACATCGGGTCCACCGGGTTGGCCATCTCGGCGAGCAGCCCACGAAAGGAGCAGGCGTGGGAGTTCGTGAAATTCGCGACCGGTCCGGTCGGGCAGGCGTTGACCGGTGAGTCGACCCTCTTCGTGCCGGTGCTGCGTTCCGCGCTCGACTCAACGGGATTCGCAGAATCACACCACAGGATCCGCAACCTCGCGGTGCTCACGCAGGGACCGGCCCATTCGGAGGGAATGCCGGTCACCCCGGCATGGGAGAAGGTCGTCGCCCTGATGGACCGCAGCTTCGGACCCGTGCTGCGCGGATCCCAGCCGGCAACGTCGCTGACCGGACTGACACATCCCCTCGACGAGGTACTGCGTAACCCATGACATCGGTCGATACCACCGCCACGCCTTCGGCCGTCACCGCCAGGGGCGGGGGACCCGCGCGACGACGTGCGCGGGCCGGTCGTCTGTTCGTCGCACCGAACCTGGCGGCGGTCGCGGTGTTCATGCTCTTCCCGCTCGGGTTCTCGCTGTACATGAGCTTTCAGCGATGGGACGTCTTCCGACCGCCGAAGTTCGTGGGCCTGAAGAACTTCGAGGAGCTGTTCACCTCCGACCCGCTGTTTCTCATCGCGATCCGCAACACCGCGGTCTTCACCGTCGGGACGGTGGTGCCAACCGTCCTCATCAGCCTCGTCGTCGCCGCCGTGCTGAACCGGAAAGTCAAGGGGATCGGCTTCTTTCGTACCATCGTCTTCATGCCGCTGGCCATCTCGTCGGCGGTGATGGCGGTCGTGTGGCAGTTCGTCTTCAACACCGACAATGGGCTGCTCAATATCATGCTCGGCTGGATCGGCGTCGGACCCGTCCCGTGGTTGGTCGAGCCCAGATGGGCGATGGTTTCGCTGTGCATCGTCAGCGTGTGGCGCAGTGTGCCGTTCGCCACGGTGATCTTGCTGGCGGCGATGCAGGGAGTTCCGGAAACCATTTACGAGGCCGCCAGAATCGACGGCGCGGGCGAGATACGGCAGTTCGCGTTTATCACGGTGCCGCTTATCCGCGGGGCGTTGTCGTTCGTGGTGGTGATTTCGATCATCCACGCGTTCCAGGCGTTTGACATGGTCTATGTCCTCAATGGCGCCAACGGCGGCCCGGAGACCGCAACCTACGTGCTGGGCATCATGCTTTTTCAGCACGCGTTCTCGTTCTTGGAGTTCGGCTATGCGTCGGCGCTGGCCTGGGTGATGTTCGCCATCCTGCTGGCGGTGACGGTCCTGCAGTTGCGGCTCACGCGCAAACGGTCTTGGGAGGCTTCTCGTGGTCTGGGCTGAAGGGGTGTTCAAGCGCAATGTCTTTCGCGCCGTGCTGGCCTATCTGGCGCTGGTCGCCATCGCGTGGTGTTGGCTTTTCCCGATCGCCTGGGCGGTGTCCGGATCCTTGAAGCGGGAAGGCGAGGTGACCGAGCCAAGACTGTTGCCCGCCCATCCGCGGTGGTCGAACTACACCGAAGTTTTCTCGTTGATGCCTTTTGCGCGAATGTTTTTCAACACCGTCCTGTACGCGGGATGTGTCACCGCCGGACAGGTCTTTTTCTGCTCACTGGCCGGTTACGCCTTCGCGCGATTGCACTTTCGCGGCCGCGACACGTTGTTCGTTCTATACCTGGGCACGCTGATGGTGCCGCTGACCGTGACGGTGATCCCGCAGTTCGTCCTGATGCGGACGCTCGGTTGGGTCGACACACCCTGGGCGATGATCGTGCCGGGGCTGTTCGGTAGCGCGTTCGGAACCTATCTCATGCGGCAGTTCTTCCAGACGCTTCCGGCCGATCTCGAAGAGGCCGCAATTCTGGACGGTTGCTCGCCCTGGCAGATCTACTGGCGGATTCTGCTGCCGAACGCCAGGCCGGCGGTGATGGTTCTTGGCGTGCTCACCTGGGTCAACGTGTGGAACGACTTCCTGTGGCCGCTGCTGATGCTGCAGCGCAACAGCTTGGCGACGCTGACGCTGGGCCTGGTCCGGTTGCGGGGCGAGTATGTCGCGCGGTGGCCGGTGATCATGGCGGCCTCCATGCTGATCATGGTGCCCCTGGTCCTCATCTACGCCGTCGCGCAGCGATCCTTCGTCCGCGGTATCGCCGTCAGCGGGCTCGGCGGCTAACCGTGGCTTCGGTGAGTTTCGAGCAGGCGACGCGGCGCTACCCGGGCACCGACCGACCGGCCCTGGACCGCCTGGATCTGGCCGTCGGAGACGGGGAGTTCGTCGTTCTCGTCGGACCATCCGGGTGCGGCAAGACGACCTCGCTGCGAATGGTCGCCGGGCTGGAGACGCTGGACTCCGGACGCATCACGATCGGCGGCCGCGACGTCACCAACGTTGATCCCAAGGATCGCGACATAGCGATGGTCTTTCAGAACTATGCGCTGTACCCGCACATGACGGTGGCGCAGAACATGGGCTTTGCTCTCAAGATCGCCAAGACTCCCAAGACGGAGATTCACGAGCGGGTGCTGGCCGCGGCGAAACTTCTTGATCTGCAGCCTTATCTGGAACGCAAACCGAAAGACCTCTCCGGCGGGCAGCGGCAGCGGGTGGCGATGGGCCGAGCAATCGTGCGCCGGCCGCAGGTGTTCCTGATGGACGAGCCGCTGTCCAATCTCGACGCGAAGCTGCGGGTGCAAACCCGCAATCAGATCGCCGCACTGCAACGGAGACTCGGCACCACCACCGTCTACGTCACACACGACCAGGTCGAGGCGATGACGATGGGCGACCGGGTAGCAGTGCTCCGCGATGGCGTGCTGCAGCAGTTCGCGACGCCGCGCGAGCTTTACCGCAATCCAAGCAACGTGTTCGTGGCGGGATTCATCGGCTCCCCGGCCATGAACCTGTTCACCCTTCCGGTAGTGGATTGCTCCGTATCCCTGGGAGATTGGGCGATTCCGCTACCGCGTGAGCTCGCCGGCGCGGCAACCGATGTCGGCGAAGTCGTGGTCGGGGTCCGGCCCGAGCACTTCGAGCTGGGCAGCCTCGGTGTGGAGATGGAGGTCGACATTGTCGAGGAGCTTGGGGCTGACGCTTACCTGTACGGCCGAATTACCGACTCCGGCAGGGGGATTGCCCAACATGTGGTCGCGCGCGCAGACGGGCGTCACCCGCCCGAGAAGGGCAGCCGCGTGCGCCTGCATCCGGAAGCAGGACATCTGCATTTTTTCGGCACGGATGGCCACCGGATCTCTTGAGTCACCCGCATCCGATCGCAGCAAGACGGCGTTGCACGCGTGCGATGTCGTCAAGGGAGGGCATTTGGTTGGTGACCCGGATGATCGCCACCCCGACGTCCGTCGTACTGATCGGCCGACGCCCTTGCGTCACGAGCTCGCTTGTGACGGCAGCGATCTCGTCGCTGGAGGCGCGCCGGCAGGCCAGGGCGGCAAGGGGTGAGTAACCGGTGGCCGGCATACCGCTGGGGTAGCCCGCCCTCAAGAAAGCGACAATGCTCGACACCCAATGGGACAGGTCCATGCGTCCACCTCGCTAACCACCACACATTGAGCACGGCGGCATCTAGCAAGATAGCAGCGGCAAAGTCATCAGCCCGGTAACACCACGGTTACTTATGGGGTTTTTATGTTTTCTTTAGGCAAACACCGGAGTCGCGGTTAATCCCGAATGGCGGCTTCGGAGGCGGTAGCGACAGCGGAGGACGGATGACACCCAGAATCATGCCCGGGCGCCCCGACGCTCTGGGCGCCACGCCCGACGCCGCGGGCACGAACTTTGCGGTGGCCTCGGGCGGTGATGAGGTGAGGCTCTGCCTGTTCGACGCCGACGGTGCGGAGACGCAGCTGGTGCTACCCGAGCGCGACGGTGACGTGTGGCACGGCTTCGTGCCGGGGGTAGGGCCAGGACAGGCGTACGGATTTCGGGTCAGCGGTCCTTTCGATCCAGCCCGGGGGCTGCGGTACAACGCCGCCAAGCTGCTGCTTGATCCCTATGCCCGCTCGATAGGCGGCGACGTGCGCTTCGGCCCCGAGGTTCTGGGCCACTCGGTGGAGAACCCTTCGGCGCCAAGCTCTTTGGATTCGGCTGACCACGTCCCGCGCAGCTTCGTCACCGCGATCGGGCCGGCTAGCGCCGTCCCCAAACCGCGGTACGCGCTTGCCGACACCATCCTCTACGAGGTCCACGTTCGCGGGTTCACCGCGACCCATCCGGGCGTCCCCGAAGAACTGCGTGGCACGTATGCGGGGCTTGCGCACGAAGCGGCGCTGCAACATTTGATCGACCTCGGCGTAACAGCGGTGGAGTTGCTTCCCGTCCACCGCAGCGTGCCCGAGCAATTCCTCATCGACCGGGGCTTGACCAACTACTGGGGATACAACACAATCGGATTCTTTGCGCCCCACGCTAACTACTCCGCCGCGGCGAGGGCCGGTGAAATAGGCGGGGAAATAGCGGAATTCCGCGCGATGGTCGACACCCTGCACTCCGCCGGTTTGGAAGTGATCCTCGACGTGGTGTTCAACCACACGGCAGAAGGTGGGGCCGGCGGACCGACGTTGTGTTTCCGTGGGCTCTACAACCCGGCCTACTACCGGCTCGTTCCGTCCGACCCGAGCAGCTACTTCGACACAACCGGGACCGGCAACTCGTTGAACACCGACCATCCCACGACGCTGCGGTTGATCATGGACTCGCTTCGCTATTGGTTGTCTCAGATGGGCGTCGACGGCTTTCGCTTCGACCTGGCGACAACCCTCGGCCGAGAGGGCGGCGCGTTCGAAGCGTTCTCCGCCTTCTTCGACGTCGTCGGTCAAGACCCGGTGATTTCGCGGGCGAAGTTGATCGCCGAACCCTGGGACGTCGGTCAGGCGGACAGTTACGAGGTCGGGCGGTTTCCGCCGCTCTGGAGCGAATGGAACGGCCGCTTCCGCGATACGGTCCGCGATTGGTGGCGCAGCCAGGACGGGCGCCTCGGTGAGTTCGCGTCGCGGTTGTGCGGATCGGCGGACCTCTACGGCGACCGCGCGGCGGGACGACGCCCCAGCGCGTCGATCAACATCGTGACCGTGCATGACGGCTTCACACTGAATGACCTCGTCTCTTACGACCGAAAGCACAACGAGGCGAACGGCGAGAACAATCGCGACGGCACCGACGACAACCGGTCATGGAACTGCGGCGTGGAAGGTCCGACCGATGACCCCGGCGTGCGGGCGCTGCGAGCGCGACAGCAACGTGCTTTCCTGTTGACACTGTTGCTGTCCGGCGGCGTCCCGATGCTGCTGGGCGGCGACGAGCTGGGCCGCACCCAGCGCGGAAACAACAATGCCTATTGCCAGGACAACGAGATCACCTGGTTTGACTGGTCGGCAGTCGACCATACGCTCCTGAGGTTTGCCACCGATCTCGTCGCCTTGCGCCGCCGCCACCCGGTGTTCCGCAGACGCCGGTTTCTCACCGGAGCGGCCGCCGCCGACCTGCGCTGGTTCACGCCCGCAGGCAGCGAGATGACCCCGCAGAACTGGGCGGATCCCTTCGCACGCAGCATCGCGTTGTTCATCGACGGCTCAAAGGATCCCGACGTCGACGCCGAAGGCACGCCGCTGGTGGACGACGACTTTCTGGTGTTCGTCAACTCATGGTGGGAACCGTTGAGGTTCGCGGTTCCCGGCAGTGTTGCGCTGCAGCCATGGGACATCGTGTGTGACTCGTTTGAACCGGCGCGAACCGGGCCGGCCGAGCAACAGTTAACGGTCGGGCCGCGCTCCGCGGTGGTGCTGCGATCGGGCGGTTAGCTCCCGTCACACCGTGCGCACCGCTGCGACAACTCATGACCAGCTGGTGACGAGTAGGTTAAGCCGTCCCAACGGTTTCCACCGATGGTCCTCGGTCTCACTGGTTGAGGACTAAAGCCTCACGACGCGTGATTCGGAGACCGATAGCGTCGCTGCTGACGAAGGGAGAACCCAGTGTCCGAATCCGTGAAAAATCTCGGCGTCGTCGTCGCGGTCGACGGCTCGCCGGCAGCGAACTACGCCGCCTGCTGGGCGGCCCGCACCGCCGCCATCAGAAACGTGCCATTGACCATCGTGCACGCGGTGGCGACCCCCACCGCCACGTATCCGCCCGTCGCGTATCCCGAATCGCTGGTGGTGCGGCTGGAAGACGATGGCAAGAAGGCCATCATGCACGCGATGAAACTCGCCGAAGATGCGATGCCGGCGGACCGCAAGGTCGCCATCAGCAGGGAGCTCGTCTATGCCACGCCGGCGCTGGCCCTGATCGAGATCTCGGATAAGGCGGAGATGATCGTCTTGGGCACCGCCGGGCGAGGATTGCTTGCTCGTGGCGTGCTTGGTTCGGTCAGCTCGACGGTGGTGCGGCACGCGAATTGCCCCGTCGCGGTCATCCATGACGAAGACCTACCGGACCCGCATGCTCCCATTCTGGTGGGAGTCGACGGTTCACCGGTCTCGGATCGCGCGACGGCGTTCGCGTTCGACGAAGCCTCGCGTCGCGGCGTCGATCTGATCGCCCTGCACGCATGGAGTGACGTCACCACCGAGGTCCCGTTCCTGGATTGGGCGACGGTCGAGGAAGAGGCGCAGCGCGCCCTCGCCGAGAGCCTGGCCGGCTCGCAAGAGCGCTACCCGGACGTCAAGGTGCACCGAGTGGTCGTTCGCGACCATCCGGCGCGCCACCTCATCGATGCGGCGGAGTCCGCGCAGCTTGTCGTCGTCGGCACCCACGGCCGAGGCGGCTTGACCGGTATGCTCCTCGGTTCGGTCAGCAACGCGGTCCTGCACTCCGTCCGGGTACCGGTGATCGTCGCCCGGCCGACGTCAGCGTCCGGGCAACAGACCCCTACCGGCCCTGAGTGACATCAGCCTTCGAGGATGAGGCATCCAGGCCGCGCTGCGCCAACAGGGTGGCGGAAGGTACAGAAAGTCTTGTCGCTCATGTGAATCGGACCTCGGTGCGCTGCGTTCCGAGATCGATGGCACCGTCGTCCGTCGCAATCGACGCCTCCACGACGTCGCCGTCATGCAGGGGAATTGCGGTTGCCGGCCTGAGCCTTGAAGAACCTCTTCCACTTGCAAATTTATGAGGTGAG
Organism: Mycobacterium sp.; assembly: GCF_019247615.1. GTDB lineage: Bacteria > Actinomycetota > Actinomycetes > Mycobacteriales > Mycobacteriaceae > Mycobacterium. The sequence goes on from NZ_JAFBAT010000043.1 coordinate 33,876, forward strand.
ACTCTCCACCTGAACTGACGAAATCGTCACATACAAGGGGCGCGCGGTCAAGAGATTCTGACGAATTCTTCAGCTATGAGGCATACTGCTAAACATGAGCACCATGCCTGACAACGCAGAAGTGCCCAACCGCCTGCAGAGGCGCAAGCAGCGAACTAGAGCTGCACTGGTCAAAGCAGCTCAGCGGCTGATCGCCGAGGGAAAGGTCAACGTGCCGGTCCTGGAGATCACCCGGGTCGCCGACGTCGGGATGGGCTCCTTCTACAACCACTTCGACAGCAAGGAGCAGTTGTTCGAGGCGGCCGTTGCCGATGTGCTCGACGCCCACGGAGCGATCTTGGACCGGCTCACGGCGTCGATCGAGGATCCCGCGGAAACGTTCGCCACCAGCTTCCGGCTCACTGGCCGGCTGTTCCGTAATCGCCCTCAGGAGAGCGACATCTTATTGGCCAACGGTCCGGCGCTGCTGTCGTCGGATCGCGGCCTGGCGCCTCGCGCCCTTCGCGACATCAAGGCCGGCGCTGACGCCGGACGATTCCACGTTGACGACGCCGAGCTTGCCCTCGCCGTCGCCGGTGGCGCGCTGCTCGGCCTCGGGAAGTTACTGCGGGACAACCCCGATCGTGACGATGCTGCGGCCGCCGACGCCGTCACCGAGAGCGTCTTGCGGCTGTTCGGGCTCAACGCCGAGGATGCACACGAACTCTGCCGGCGCCCGCTGCCCGACGACGTGTTCGCCGAGACTTGAGCCCAGTCAACGTCGGGCGCCGGGCAAGCCACTCGCCACCTGACGCGTGCTGGTGGCCTTCCGGGCAGATTTGGTGGGGCGAAGCGCCACCAGCAGCACCCCCGCGGCGAAAACGCCCTCGCTCACCCATGGAAAACGCCCATCCGGAGCGAAGCCCGCGTAGGCGAAGAAGTGAAGGCTCAAGGCGGCCATCGCGGCACCGACCAGCATGACCGGTTCGCCCCAGCGCTGTGGGGCGGGTATGGCGAGCCTCGGCAGCGGCGTGGCGAAGAAGCGTCGCTGCCACCACAACAGCACCATCTCCGCCGCCGTCACCAGGCTGAGGACGACGACCCATTCGAGGCGGACCAGCCACCATGCGGCGGTGCCCTCGGGCGGTTGCGGGAACAGGGCCGCCGGGTAAGCGACGATCGCCACGATCACGACGGGAATCATGTGCCAGAGGTAAAGGGCCATCACATTCTCGTTCGCCGCGGACAGTACCCGCCGGATCACGCCGGCGCGGAGCACGCGG
>NZ_JAFBAT010000192.1 GCF_019247615.1 Mycobacterium sp.
CCGCCACATCCGGTGCCGTCGCCAGCGCAACGCCCAGCATGTTCGTTGCGCCGGCGGGCGAGAATCCGCGCCCGAAGGAGCGAAGATCGCTTTCCGGGACTCCCAGCGCGCGGGCCAGCCCTGCGGGGTGCGGCGTCCCTGCGCCACGGCCGCCATGTATGGCATGCGCCGCGCCCGGCGAGACCATCATGGCGTCGACGGGTACGCCCAAGATGGCCCGGGCCTGCAGTTCGAACGCCGAAAGCCGCTGGCTGCGCAGGGTGACCCAGGCACTCGGGTGGGGGCGTGCGGTGACATCGGCGAAATAGACCTCGTCGCCGTTGACCATCAGCTCCACGGCGAAGACGCCGCGGCCACCGAGCGCCTTGACGATGCGGGCGGCAATCGACTTGGCCGCATCCACCGCGACCTCGCTCATCTGCTGGGGCTGCCACGACTCCAGCACGACGCCGTCGGCGTCCCGATGGCCGATGGGTGAGCAGAACTCGATCAGCGGACCGCTCGGACCGTCGCTGCGCACCACCAGCAGCGTCACGTCGAACTCGACCTCGACCACCGTTTCCGCCATCACCCGCTGACGCTGCGCCCCGCTCCCACCGCCTACCGCACGCCGCCAGGCCGGCTCGATGTCATCGGGCCGTGACACGACCGAATGTCCGCGCCCGGCCACCGGCTTGATCAGCAATGGGAACCCGGCGTGCACGCCCACCGCGTTGAGCTCTCCGACCGATCCGGCGAACCAGAACGGCGCGGTCGGCAGCCCCAGCTGGTCGGCGGCCAGCCGGCGCAGACCCTCCCGGTCGGCGGTGAGCCGGACGGTCCGGGCGTTGGGAACCAGTTGGCTGGGGTGACGGTCGGGGGCCCGGCCCTCGAGGGCCTCGATGGCCTCGACGGCGACCGCGTTTGTGGCGGTCACCACGTAGTCCGGCCTGAGTTGTCCGAACACCTTCGACAGCTCACCGGTGTCGGTCATCGCAACAGTCAGCGACTGATCGGCCACCCCGTGCGCGGGCGCGTGCGGGTGCTCATCGACGGCGATGACCCGCGCGCCAAGGTGCCGAATGGCGACCGCCAGCTCCCGGCTCAATTCGCCGGATCCCAGCAACATCACGGTGGGCCGGGTGTCGGCTTCGGCGTGGTCTTCCGGGCCGGCTTTGCGACCGGCTTCGCTATCGGGGCGGGCTTGCGGAGCCTGCGGCGGCGCCACGATTGCTTTCGTCTTGTCGTCGTAGCCAGGCACCGGCTGCGCGGTGGGCTGCTGCTTTTCGGTAGAGCCGTCAGTCACCGCTCAAGGATAGGTCGGCCGCGAGCACCCCTAGGCGAGACTGTGGCGACCCGCTAGTCCCAATGGTGGCGACCCTTCGCCCGGCTCCGCCGCGCTCGCGGTCACCACTAGGGCTGGCCGGGTAGCAGCCGCACCATTAATCCGTTGCCCTCGGCCAACACCGTTTCGTCGCCGTCGACCAACTCCGCGGCGACAAACGCCTTGCGCCCTTCGACTTTGGTAACGCGACCGCGGACCACCAACGCCGCATCGATCGGGGTGATTTTGCGGTAGTCGACGTGCAGGAATGCCGTCCGGCTGATCGGCCGACCCGCGGCGTGGGAAATCATCCCGAACATGTGGTCGAACAGCAGCGGCAGCACTCCGCCATGCACCGCGTGGTTGCCGCCGACGTGAAACCGGCTGAAATAGCCCGTCATTTCGACACCGTCGGGGCTGTACCGCATCAATGTCCAGGGCGGAAGCAACAGGCTGCCCATGCCGGGCAGGTCGGGCGTCCGTCCGGCCGGTGCCCTGCCCTCGTCGGCCTCGAACGGTCCCAGCAGGTTCACCAATGCCGCCGCCCGGTCGGCGGCGTCGTCCCAGACGTCGTCACGGGGGTCGGCCGACACAGCGAGGTCCTGCAGCCGGCGCATCACCGCCACGAATCGGCCGAACCCCGGTCCGGGGCTGGCCGGGCCGTATTCTGGAAAGCCGCCGTGATGTTCGTAATCGGGGTCGAGCTGTGTGGGATCGACATCCGTCACGGGCGAACTCCCCCGCCAGCGGGTGGGGGTACCTCCCTCTGGGGGCGTACCCCCAGCAGAACGTCGCGGCGCACAATGGTCTGGTCACGTCCGGGACCGACACCGATGCACGAAACCTGCGCTCCGGCAAGTGCTTCCAATCGCAGAACGTAGTCACGCGCCTTGGCGGGCAGGTCGTCGAACTCGCGGGCGTTCGAGATGTCCTCCCACCAGCCCGGCAGCTCCTCGTAGATCGGTTCTGCACGAGCGAGGTCGCTCTGGGTCATCGGCATGTCGTGAGTGCGGGCCCCGTCGATCCGATACCCGACGCACACCGGCACGGTTTCCAGGGTGGACAGCACGTCGAGCTTGGTCAGGAAGAAGTCGGTGATGCCGTTGACTCGGGTGGCGTACCGGGCGATGACGGCGTCGAACCAGCCACACCTGCGCCGCCGTCCGGTGGTGACACCGAATTCGCCGCCCGTCTTGGACAGGTACTCGCCGTTCTCGTCGAACAGCTCGGTGGGAAACGGTCCCGAGCCCACTCGGGTGGTGTAGGCCTTGAGGATTCCCAACACGGTGGTGATCCGGGTCGGGCCTATCCCGGAGCCGACGGCCGCGCCGCCCGCCGTCGGATTCGACGACGTCACATAGGGATAGGTGCCGTGGTCGACGTCGAGCAGGGTGCCCTGCGAGCCCTCCAGCAGGACCGTTTCGCCGTCCTCCAGCGCGGTGTTGAGCAGCCGCCGGGTGTCGGCGATGCGATGCCGGAAGCCCTCGGCCTGGTGCAGCAGGGCGTCGACCACCTGGTGCGGATCGAGCGCCTTGCGGTTGTAGATCTTGACCAGGATCTGGTTCTTGAGTTCGAGGGCGGCCTCGATCTTATGGGTCAGCTGGCCGGGGTCGAGCACGTCGGCCACCCGGATGCCCTGGCGGGCGATCTTGTCCTGGTAGCACGGGCCGATGCCGCGGCCCGTGGTGCCGATCTTCTTGTTGCCCATGTAGCGCTCGGTGACCTTGTCGATGGCGACGTGGTAGGGCAACAGCAGGTGGGCGTCGGCGGAGATCAGCAGCCGGGAGGTGTCGACGCCGCGATCCTCGAGGCCTTTCAGCTCGTCGAGCAGCACCCCGGGATCCACCACCACCCCGTTGCCGATGACGTTGGTGACCCCCGGCGTGAGCACCCCGGACGGGATCAGATGCAGGGCGAAATGTTCTCCCGTGGGCAGGACGACGGTGTGCCCGGCATTGTTGCCACCTTGGTAGCGCACCACCCACTGCACGCGCCCGCCGAGCAGGTCGGTGGCCTTACCTTTGCCCTCGTCGCCCCATTGGGCGCCGATGAGGACGACTGCCGGCATACCTGCTCCCGCCTGGTCTTGAGTGCTTATTGACGCGCTGCCGCGAAAGCAGCGAATTTTGCAGCACCCCAACGTTTTTCAGAATCCGCTCGTCCCGGTTGCGGGAGGAATTCCCCGGCGATCACGGTGGTGGGTGCTGGGCTCACGCGACGATCCTAAACGTCGCGTTCGCCGAGGCGGTCGACCGGATGCGTTCACACATGAATAGCTGCCGTCTGGATATTTGTTGCCGTCACAGTATCCCCGGCCGATAAATCCACGGTTTCCCATTGCGCCGTTCGGCATATGCGGGTCTTGGGTCGATGGCGCTGCAGCACGTTGTTACGGCGTCCGATCGGGCAACTGGGAGGGCGACGGTCACCGATAGTTTCAGCGAAGATGCCACGATCAGCGAAGATGCCACGATCAGCCTTGTGCGAGGAGCCATGAACGCCGCGGCGGTATTGGTGTTCGATGACCACCGGGTGCCGCGTCGGCTGACCGGCCTGCCGGCCCACCGAGCCGCCAGCCCGGCCGACATCGACGCCGCCACCAGGCGTTACCGACGCCTCGTCGTCGTCGGCGAAGACGCCGACCTGGCCGCGGTCCTGACCCGAATGCTGCGCGCCGACCGGCTCGACATCGAGGTGGCTTACGCGCCGCCGCGCCGTACCCGCGCGACGCGGATCTACGGCCTGCCGGTCGGCCGCCGGGCGGCACGGCGGGCCTTGCGGGGCTCGGCCGGGCGGGCAACGCTGATCCGGGACGAGACCGGATCCGTCATCGTGGGTCGCGGCGGCTGGTTGCCGGCCGACGACCGACCGGTCATTCACGGCGAAGCGGTCGTCGATGACACCACGGTGTTCGACGGCGAGGTGGCCGCCGTGTGGATTGAGCCGACGCCGGCGATGCCGGGGCTGCGGGCCGCGGCCCGAAAGGGTGGGCGCGGAATCCGGTGGCGGTGGGTCGCCGGCCGCGCGGCCCAGCTGGGCAGCACCGGGGTCACTGTGGTGCGCGACGGGGTGGCGGCGCCGCGCGCGGCACGCCGATCGACGTTCTACCGCAACGTCGAAGGCTGGCTGCCGGTCCGGTAGCCGGCGTTACGGCGACACCTCGCCGACACCGAACTCGAGCGCGTCGAGCGCGTCGACCGCGACGGCGTCGGTGTGGCCCGGGTCGACGAACCGTGCCGGTTGGAACCTGCGCACCGTCTCCAATGGGCCGTTGCGGCCGTCCACCTCGACCTGCCACTGGTCCGCCGGCTCGTAGCCTTCGTCGATGAAGTAGCCGGTCATCTCGCGTTGCGCGCCACGCATCGACAGCGAGTCCACATCCAGCTCGTAGGTGCTTTCGTCGTCGCGGACCACCGTGCACGTGATCGTCGTGTCGTCCAGCCGCAGCCAAACCTCGAGCGAACCGGCGCTTGTGTTCGTCATGTCTTTTCCCTTCCGGGCCCGTGGCAGCAGGGCCCCGGCCGTTCTGGCATGCGACGGTAGTGGCCGGCCGCGGCCACCCGATGCAAACGTGGGTTTTCGCGCTGGGCCCGCAACGTCGAATGGTTGACTGCTGGTCACATTGTGATGGGCCCACGTGTCGAAGGTGTGAGGAGGCTTTGCCGAATGACACCTTCCGCTTCCGGTCGACGCACCGGCATCTACTGGACCGCAACCGCCGCGCTCGCCGCCGAGTGTTTCGCGGGCGGAGTGATGGGGGCCCTGCGCCTGCAGCCGTTCACGCGCGTCGTGACCCATCTGGGGTATCCGCTGTATTTCATGACCATTCTCGGCGTCTGCTACGTTGCGGCCGGGGTCGTACTTCTGGCGCCGCGTATGCCCCTGGTCAAGGAGTGGGCATACGCGGGTCTGATGTTCATCTACGCCGGGGCCACGGCCTCACATGTCTGGGTCGGCGACGGCGCCGAAACGCTACTGGGTCCGCTGACCCTCGCGGGGCTGACCGTGGTCTCCTGGGCGCTGCGCCCGCGACAGCGGCGGGAATCCAGACGAGACTGGCGATCGTGAACACGACGGTGACCGCCCGGCTGCTCGGCCTCGCCGAGCTCGGCTATGCGCACTGGTTGTTCGGCAACATCTACGAGGCCGCCGTCAGGATGCCGGAACGGCTCGCCGGCGAGCCGCATACCGGCTCAGTTCTCGGCCCGGGGAGCCCGCTGCGCTATTACGCCCCCCTCGCACCGGTCACGCTGGCGACCACCGCCGCGGCCGTTCGCACCGGCTGGGACATCGGCGGCGCGAGGCGCTGGCTGGCCCTGATGGCCGCCGGCTCGACCGTCGGCGTGGCGCTCAGCGGCTACCTGATCCGCACGGTGAATCTCCCGGTGATGTTCGCGGCCGACCCGCCCCCGCCCGCCCAGCGGGACGCCCTCATTCGCACCTGGTACGTGCTCAATGGGGTTCGCATCGTGGCCACGGGTGCCGCGTTGTTCGCCGCGCATCGCGCACGGTCCGGTAGTTTCGACCGGTGAGCTTCCCCGCCCGGCAACACGAATCGGTGCGGCCCAGCCCGGTCTTTTTGGCGCTGGTGGGATTGACGGCTCTCGGCGGCGCGCTGGCGTGGCTGGCCGGATCCAGCGTGCGCCCGCTGTCGTATGCCGGGGTGTTCATCTTCGTGATCGCCGGCTGGCTGGTTTCGCTGTGCCTGCACGAGTTCGGCCATGCGTTCACCGCCTGGCGGTTCGGCGATCACGACGTCGCGGTGCGCGGCTATCTGACGCTGGATCCGCGGCGCTACAGCCACCCCGGGCTTTCGCTCGTCCTGCCGATGGTGGCCATCCTGCTGGGCGGCATCGGGCTGCCCGGTGCGGCGGTCTACGTGCGGACCTGGTTCATGACGCCGATGCGCCGCAGCCTGGTCAGCCTGGCGGGCCCGGCGGCCAACCTCGTGCTGGCGGTGCTGCTGCTGACGCTCACCCGGCTGCTCTACGATCCCACCCACGCCGTGCTGTGGGCGGGGGTGGCGTTTCTCGGATTCCTGGAGCTCACGGCGGTACTGCTGAACCTGCTGCCAATCCCGGGCCTGGACGGATACGACGCGCTGGAGCCGCATCTGAGTCCCCAGACGCAGCGCGCGTTGGCGCCGGCCAAGCAGTGGGGCTTTTTCGTCGTGCTGTTCCTGCTGGTCGCCGCAAACCGGCAGTTCTTCGGGGTCGTGCTGTGGTTGTTCGACATTTCGGGCGTGCCGCGCGGGCTGATGGCCGCGGGCTATTCGCTGACCCTGTTCTGGAACCGCTGGCTCTGAGCGCTTGCAATATATGCGTAGTGACGCATATATTGCAAAGCTATGGGCGCCGGTCATAGCCACACCCCCGCAGAGGTGGACGGGTCAGGGATGATCCCCCGCATGGTCGCCGCCGCGGCGATTCTGGTGGCGTTCTTCGTGGTCGAATTGACCACATCGCTGCTGATCAACTCGATGGCCCTGCTGGCCGATGCCGGGCACATGCTGACCGACGTCGTTGCCGTGTTCATGGGGCTGATCGCCGTCATCCTGGCCCGGCGCGGCAGCTCGTCACCGGCGCGCACCTACGGCTGGCATCGCGCGGAGGTGTTCACCGCGGTAGCCAACGCGGCGCTGCTGATCGGCGTCGCGGTGTTCATCGTCTACGAGGCCATCCAACGTCTGAAGGAGCCCCTGTCGGTCCCGGGCGTGCCGATGATCGTGGTCGCGCTGGCGGGGCTGGCGGCCAACCTCGTGGTGGCATTGCTGCTGCGTTCGCATTCGGAGGGCAGCCTGGCGGTCAAGGGCGCCTACATGGAGGTGATCGCCGACACGGTCGGAAGCCTGGGCGTGCTGATCGCCGGCGTGGTCACCGTCACGACCCGTTGGCCCTATGCCGACGTGGCAGTGGCCGTCCTGGTCGCGATCTGGGTGCTGCCGCGCGCCATCTCCCTCGCCCGCGCGGCCCTGCGGATTCTCTCCGAGTCCTCGCCCGCGCACATCGACGTGGAGGAGTTGCGCTCGGCGCTGGGTGCCGTCGACGGCGTCACCGAAGTGCACGACCTGCACGTGTGGACGCTTTCCCCCGGCAAAGACATGTGCACCGCGCACTTGACGAGCGATGACGGCGACTCGGCCCGGGTGCTGCAAGATGCCCGCACGGTGCTGTCGGCCCGTGGGCTGGACCATGCCACCGTGCAGATCGAGTGCCCCGGGGCCGGTGGCGGCTGCCAGGAGAGCTACTGAAGTCCCAGCGCTCGGCGGGCGGCGGCGTCGCAATCGTCCAGCAGATCCAGGCAGCGCTGGTACTCGTCGGTCTCACCGATCGTCTCGGCGGCGCGAGCCAGAGCGGCCACGCACCGCAGAAAGCCGCGGTTGGGCTCGTGCGAATACGGCACCGGGCCGAAACCCTTCCACCCGTTCCGCCGCAGCTGGTCCAGCCCGCGGTGGTAGCCCGTGCGGGCATACGCGTACGCGGCGACGGCCTGGTCCATGTTTTGTGCAGCGAGCGCCTGCTCGGCGAGCGCTGCCCACGCCACCGACGCCGAGGGGTGCGCGGCGGCGACGGCGTGCGGGCTCTCGTTGGCGAGCAGTTGCTCCTCGGCCTCGCTATCGCCGGGTAGCAGGATCGGATCCGGTCCGAGGAGATCTCCCATCGACGTCATGGTCCTTATTTTGCCGTTCCGTGGGGCCGGATCGCTAAGCTCGCTTCATGCCTAATCCACTCGAACCCGACCGGGGCGGCATGCCGCAGCGACCCGGGTTCGATCCACACGAGCCGAGCGCGGAGTGGGCCGGCGAGGGGGCGGGCCAGAACCAGCCGCTGGTGCCCAGCGACGCCGAGACCGAGACCGTGGTGATCAACAAACCCGGCGCGGATGACGACGCCGAGGCCGACACCCAGGGCCGGCCGCGCGAGCGCCGGTTTACCGCCCCAGGATTCGACGCCAAGGAAACGCAGGTCATCGCGACTCCCGCGGAGCCCGCCACCGAGGTGTTCGCGTCGCCGCCGCCGACACCCGAAGCTCCGCCGCCGGAGGTCAGTGCGTCCCCTAAATCGGCTGTGCCACAATCTATCCCACCCCGACTGGGGGCAAAGCTAAAGATCTCGCGGCAAATCAATTGGGGCTGGGTGCTGGCGCTGATAGTGATCGTGCTGGCGTTGGCGGCCATCGCGATCCTGGGCACCGTGCTACTCACCCGCGACAAACGCTCGAAAGTCTCTGAGGAAGAACGGGTTCGGCACACCATCTCCGAATACGACGTCGCGGTGCAAAGGGGCGACCTGACCGCGCTGCGCACCATCACGTGCGGGACCGCCCGCGACGGCTACGTCGACTACGACGAGCACGCGTGGCAGGACACCTACCAGCGGGTGTCGGCGGCCAAGCAGTATCCGGTGATCGCCAGCATCGACCAGGTGGTCGTCAACGGGCAGCATGCCGAGGCAAACGTCACCACGTTCATGGCGTACGACCCGTCGGTCCGTTCGACGCGCAGCCTCGACTTGCAGTACCGCGACGACCAGTGGAAGGTCTGCCAGTCCACGACCGGTTAGGGCTCGGCTAGGTGCCGAGCGACTTGCCGGCGCAGTGCAGGTCGTTGCAGGCCTCCACGACCCGCTCGCTCATGCCGGCTTCGGCCTTCTTGAGGTAGCTGCGCGGGTCGTAGATCTTCTTGACGCCCACCTCGCCGTCGACCTTGAGCACACCGTCGTAGTTGCTGAACATGTGACCGACGATCGGGCGGGTGAAGGCGTACTGGGTGTCGGTGTCGACGTTCATCTTCACCACGCCGTAGCCCAACGCCTCCTCGATCTCCGACTTCGCCGAGCCCGAGCCGCCATGAAAGACGAAATCGAAAGGCTTTGCGCCCTCGGATAATCCGAGCTTGGCCGCCGCCACCTTCTGCCCCTGGGCCAGGATGTCCGGGCGGAGCTTGACGTTGCCGGGCTTGTAAACGCCGTGCACGTTGCCGAAGGTCGCGGCCAGCAGGTACTTGCCGTGCTCGCCGTGGCCCAACGCGTCGATGGTCTTCTCGAAATCCTCCGGGGTGGTGTACAGCTTGTCGTTGATCTCGTTGGCGACGCCGTCCTCCTCACCACCCACCACACCGATCTCGATCTCCAGCACGATCTTGGCGGCGGCGGCCTGCTTGAGCAGCTCCTGCGCAATGACCAGATTCTCGTCCAGCGGCACGGCCGAGCCGTCCCACATGTGCGACTGGAACAACGGGTTCTTGCCGGCCGCCACCCGCCTGGCCGAGATTTCCAGCAGCGGCCGCACGTAGGTGTCCAGCTTGTCCTTGGGGCAGTGGTCGGTGTGCAGCGCGACGTTGACCGGGTATTTGTCCGCGACGACGCGGGTGAACTTGGCCAGCCCCACGGCGCCGGTCACCATGTCCTTGACCCCGAGGCCCGACGCGAACTCCGCGCCCCCGGTGGAGAACTGGATGATGCCGTCACTGGCCGCGTCGGCGAAGCCCTTGATCGCGGCGTTGATCGTTTCCGAGGAGGTGCAGTTGATGGCCGGGAAGGCGTACGAGTTCTCCTTGGCCCGCGCCAGCATTTCGGCGTAGACCTCGGGCGTTGCGATGGGCATGAGCACTCCTGTCGAACGGCTGGGTCGACTTAAGTATTGTCCAGCCCGGGTCAACGCTTCACCCGGAGCCGGTATGTTGAGACGTCATGAGCACCGCCGTGACCGCTCTGCCGGCCATCCTCGACCCGATGTACTGGCTGGGCGCCAATGGCGTCTTCGGCTCCGCGGTGCTGCCCGGGATCCTGGTCATCGTCTTCATCGAGACGGGGCTGCTGTTTCCGCTGCTGCCCGGCGAGTCGCTGCTGTTCACCGGCGGCCTGCTGTGCGCGCACCCCAACCCGCCAACGAGCATCTGGGTGCTGGCGCCCGCCGTCGCCACGGTCGCGGTGCTGGGCGACCAGACGGGCTATTTCATCGGGCGTCGTATCGGACCGGCGCTGTTCAAGAAGGAAGATTCCCGGTTCTTCAAAAAGCACTATGTGACCGAGTCACACGCATTCTTCGAGAAGTACGGGCCATGGGCGGTCATCCTGGCCCGATTCGCGCCGTTCATCCGGACGTTCGTTCCGGTGATCGCCGGGGTGTCGTACATGCGCTATCCCCTATTCCTCGGGTTCGACATCGTCGGCGGCATCGTGTGGGGCGGCGGCGTGACGCTGGCCGGCTACTTCCTGGGCGGCGCGCCGTTCGTCCACCAGAACCTGGAAAAGATCATCCTGGGAATCCTGATCGTCTCGCTGATGCCGGCCATGATCGCGGCGTGGCGCGGGTTCCAGGGCCGGCGCCGCGCGGGTCGCGCGGGGAACCCGGATCCCGAGTCAGGGCACCCGAGTTCTGCGGTACGCAACGAAAGCGTCTAGCAGTTCGGGTCGGTCGATCGAACTCTGCTGCACGGCGTCGCCCGGGGCCGTCCCGAGCAAGATCCGCTTGATCGGGATTTCCAGCCGTTTGCCGGTCAGTGTTCGAGGTATGCCCGGAACCTCGAGGATGTCGTCGGGCACATGCCGCGGCGACGCGTGCCGGCGGATCTCCGCCGCGATCCGCGACCGCAGCTCGTCGTCGAGGGTGACACCGTCTTCGGTGTCGACGAAGAGCGGCATCCAGTAGCCGCCGTCGTCCTGCTCGATGCCGACCACCAGACAGTCACGCACCTCGGGCAGCCGTTCGACGGCGGTATAGATCTCCGCGCTGCCAATCCGGATGCCGAGCCGGTTCAGGGTGGCATCCGAACGGCCGTGCACTACAACGGATCCCCGCTCGGTGATGGTGATCCAGTCGCCGTGCCACCACACCCCCGGGTATCGGTCGAAATAGGCGGCGTGGTAGCGGCTGCCGTCGTCGTCGTTCCAGAAGAACACCGGCATCGAGGGCATCGGCTTGGTCAGCACGAGTTCGCCCTCCTCGCCGACCACCGGATTGTTTGGCCCGGACCAGGATTCGATGGCCGCGCCCAGGCAGATGCAGTTCAGCTCCCCGGCCACGACCGGCAGGATCGGGCACCCACCGATGAAGGCCGTGCAGACGTCGGTGCCACCGCTCATCGATACCACCGGCACCGACCGGCCGAGTCCCTCCTGTACCCAGCGGAATCCGGACGCCGGCAACGGCGATCCGGTGGAGCCCACGGCGCGCACCGCCTCCAGCCGGTAGGAGGCACCCGGCTTCAACTCCTTCTTGGCGCACGCCAACAGGTAGCCCGCCCCGGCCCCGAGCACCGTCACACCGGCCTCGGCCGCGACCCGCCAGAGGGCATCGGTCGTCCCGTGGGTGGGGCTGCCGTCGTACAGCACGATCGTGGCGCCGACGAGCAGCCCGGACAACAGCAGGTTCCACATCATCCAGCTGGTGGACGAATACCACAGGAAGCGGTCGTCGGGGTGCAGGTCGAGCTGCAGGCTCAGATACTTCAGGTGCTCGAGCACGATACCGCCATGCCCGTGCACGATGCCCTTCGGCTTGCCGGTGGTTCCCGACGAAAACAGCACCCACAGCGGGTGGGCGAACGGCACCGGCGTAATATCTTGAGCCGCATCGGATTCCACCGCGTGCGCCCACGGCACCGCTTCCTTGCCCAAGTCGTCGGGCAATTCGAGGCCTAACCGCGGCACCACCACCGTCGCCCGCAGAGTGGGCATGGCGCACCGGATCTCGGTCAATTCCTCGCGGCGATCGACGCGGTTGCCCCCGTAGACCGAGCCGTCGCTGGCGACCAGCACGGTGGGTTCCAGCTGACCCAGCCGCGCGATCACGCCGTCGACGGCCATGTCCTGGTTGCACACCGCCCACACCGCACCCACGCTGGCGGCGGCCAGGGCGGCGACGACGGCCTCGGCGACGTTGGGCAGGTATCCGACGACGCTGTCGCCGGGTTTGACGTCGAGGCCGCGTAGGTAGGCGGCGAACGCCGCGGTCTCCCGCTGCAGACGGGCCCACGACCACTCGCCCGTACCGTCTTCACCGACGACGACCAGGGCGGGCCGCTCGTCCGTGGCGTTCCGGAACACCTCGGTCGCGTAGTTCAGCGTGGCGCCCGGAAACCACTCGGCGCCGGGCATGGAACGGTTGCCCAGCACGGCCCCCGGCCGGCTGTGCGCCCGAATGTCGAAGAAATTCCAGACCGCGTCCCAGAACCACTCGATGTCATCCACTGACTTGTGCCACAGCTCGTGGTAATCGCCGTACTCGCCGCGATCGGTTTCCGCCAGCCAGGCCAGGAAGCGGGTGAGGTTGGCGCCGGCGAGCGTTGCCTCGTCGGGAACCCAGCCGCCGGTTTCGGTCATTTGTCCCTCACGGCGGTGACGTTACAGGCGGCCTCCATCAGCATCCAGCCGGAAAGCTGCACCGACAGATCACGCTCGGCGATCTCAGAAGCGTTGACCGCACCCTCGACGAACTCCGCCTCCGTGCCACCCGCAGTGGGCAGCTCCGCGTCGCGGTCCCAAAACGCGCCGAACAACGGCAGCCCGTCCACGGTTTGCCGGTAGTCCCACGCGGATTTCGCGCTGGCCAGCACGATCGTGCGGGCGGTGTCGCGGGCCACGGCGTCGTCGGCGGAGTCGCCGGGCAGCGTGGTCGCCACCAGCGCGAGGTAGCGGGCGGTGATGCCGGCGAACAGGCCGCCGTCCCCGCCGCCGGCGCCCCTCAGCACCCCCGACGGCGCCATCTGCTCGCTGACGGCCGCGACCAGCCGATGCACCCGCGCCCCGTGGCGGGCCCTGACTTCAGCCCCGGTGCGCGCGGCCAGCTCCGTTTCCAGGCCGAGCACCACACCCTGGCAGTAGGTGTACTGCGCGCGAACCAGCGAGCCGCCCTTGATCCCGTCGAACACCAGGTGCGTCTCCGGGTCGATGAGGGTGCGGTCGATCCAGTCGGCCATCTGCTCGGCCCGCTTCAGCCGGTCTCCCTCGGCGGGATAGCGGGCGAGGAAGATTCCCGCCGGACCGTTGGCGGGAGCGTTGAAAAACTGGTCCTGCTTGCGCCATGGGATACCGCCGCCGTCCTCGGGCACCCAGGCCCTGACGAATTGGTCGCACAGCTTGGGCAGCGCGCGCCGGCGCTGGACGCCGACTATGCGCGCGGCGCGCTCCAGCGCCAATGCCAGCCACGCCATGTCGTCGTAGTAGTCGTTGGTCCAGGAGAAATTGTTGCGCATCCGGTGTGACCGGACCTGGCGGTTGATCTTGGCACGCCTGTCCGGCCGCGCGTCGCGCTGCTGCGCGTCGACCAGGCAATCGAGCAGGTGCGCCTGCCACCAGTAGTGCCACGTGCCGAACAACCGGTCGCGCCGCACCGCCGGCCAGGCGACCACTCCCAGCTGCGTTCCCGGCAACCCCCAGAGTCGTTTGAGGTGGCGTTGGGTTACGGCGGCTTCGGAGCTGGCGGCACGATTGGCCCACAACTGATCCATACCGCGATCCTGCCCTAGCGTGCCCTCCCCGCACACGCGACGCCCAGCCACCCACGACCGCACGGGCATGCTGGAGCCCATGAGGACTTTGAGCGTCAATGGCGAGCGCCACCGTGGCCGTGTCCCCCATGCGGGTTACTCTCTCACGCAGCGTGAGCGCCGTCGCGAGCCGAACCTGGCTGCGAATTACCGCCCGATTTCTCGCCGTGCGGTTCGGCTCGCGGCGCTAGTCGTCGTCGATCAGATGGGCGAACGCCTGCAGATTCTTCAGCGACTGACGCGCGCCACGACGTCGACGCCGAGGACGACACGCCGCTGCTATACGTATTGCGCAACCACCTGGGCGAAACTCCGTGCCGGGCTATGACTTTCCGGCCTACCGGGTGACCAACCACCTGGTGACCGAGATGCCCCTGCGTACCTCGGCACTGCGTTCCCTCGGCGCGTTCATCAATGTCTTTGCGGCGGAGTCGTTCATGGATGAACTGGCGTCGGCCGCGGGTCGCGATCCGGTCGAATTCCGGTTGGCGCATCTGTCGGATCCCCGCGCGCGAGCGGTGCTGCGGGCTGCGGCATCGCGGGCCGGCTGGACCGAGTGGACGCCGAGCGATGCGGCGGGTCACGGCATCAGCTATGCGCGCTACAAGAACTCGGCCGCCTATTGCGCGGTCGTTGCCGAGGTGGAGGCGGTCGATCAGGTGCGGGTGTGCCGGCTCGTCATCGCCGTGGATGCTGGGCTGATCATCAATCCGGACGGCGCGGCCAATCAGATCGAAGGCGGCGCGGTCCAGGCCACCAGCTGGACGCTCAAGGAGCGGGTGCGCTTCGACCGCTTCAACGTCACGAGTGACACGTGGGAGACCTACCCCATCCTGCGCTTCTCCGATGTGCCCTCGGTCGAGGTGGAACTTGCTGCGGCCGGAGCTAACCCGTCGCTGGGTGTCGGCGAGTGCGCCCAGGGACCGACCGCCGCCGCAATCGCCAACGCCGTGTGCCACGCGCTCGGCGTCCGGGTGCGGTCACTGCCGCTGACCCGCGATCGGCTCATCGCCGCGATGGCCAACTAGCCAGCGCGGCCAGCAACTCCCGCAGCCCGGTCAGCGAATGGGCGGGCAGGAGCAAGTCGCAGAACGGCAGCGCCGCGGCCATCGAACCGGCCAGCGGCTCGTAGCCACCATGCGCCGCGCGGGGATTCAGCCACACCAGCATCGCGGCGCGGCGGCGCAGCCTGGCCATCGCGTGCGCGAGGACATCGGGCGGGTCGGCGTCCCACCCGTCGGAGGCGATGATCACCACCGCGCCGCGCAGCGCATTGCCGTGCGGCGGCGTCAGCAGGGCGGCGAGGCTGCGCCCGATGAAGGTGCCCCCGTACCGGTCGGCGACTTTCGCGTTGGCTTTCTGCAGCGCCACCTCGGCGGAGCGGTGGGACAGCACCGAGGTGAGCCGGGTGAGCGACGTCGAAAACGCGAAGACCTCCGTCCGGGCACCAGCCCGGCGTACCACCGCGGCGCGCATCAGGTGCAGATATACCGCCGCATAGGGCTGCATCGAGCGGCTCACGTCACACACCAGGACGACGCGGCGGGGCCGGCGGCGGGGCTGCGTTCGCGCCAGGACAACCGGTTCCCAGCCGGTCGCGCGCGATGCGTTCATGGTCGCCCGCAGGTCGATGCGCTTTCCGCCGGCACTGGGTTCGAACCGCATGCTGCGGCGCCGCGGCCAGCGCGCGATGCTCGCCTCCAGCCAGGAACCGAGCAGCCGAAGGTCGTCGGGATCCAAGCGGTCCAACGGTTCGTCGGCGAGTGCGGCCAGGCGGCTGGGCAACAGATCGGGCAGTAGGACGCTCGCTTGTGCGGCGTCGGCGTCGTCGCTCACGGCCCGGGTGGCCCAGGGCAGTTTTCGGGAGCCGGCGCCGGCGGGGCTCTCCGCGAGCTGGACACTGCCGGCCGAGGGTGTTTTCGGGCCCCAACCGGACAGGAGCGGCTCGGGCCTGGTTGCAGCGTCGGGCCGCGCCGCACCGAACACCGCTTCAAAGACGGCGTCGAAGGAGACAAGATCTTCCATCCGGCTGACCAAGGTCAGCCGCGCCGCCCAATACAGTGCCGACGTGGTGTCCGGCGCCAGCCGGCGGAGCGCCTGCACGAAACTCGCCGGGCCATCGGGGGGGACAAGGACCCCGACACCGCGCAGGCGCGTCACCAGGGCGGCCGCGAACGCCGCCAAATCGGCTCCCCGCAACAGGATTGGGGTGCTCATGGGTCGCTACCGCCTCCGGCGCAGCACCCAGACCAGCAGCAGCAGCCCGAGCACGGCGGCCGCCGCCGCGCCGTACTTCTTCAGCCGGTCACCCCCGGCGAGGTCGAGCAGATCGATGGGCTGCGGCTCGGCGGCGGGCGCGGCGTGGCGCGGCTCCTCGATGCGGCCGATGTGCGAGGGCCCCTCCGGGGTGGCCGGCACCGCCACGTTTTCGGCGACCAGCTTGGTTTCCAGCGACTCCACGAACTGCCCCAGCAGTTTCTCCGACACCTGCTGCAGCATTCCGCTGCCGAACTGGGCCAGCTTGCCGACGATCTTCAGGTCCGTGTCGACGGTGACGCCGGTGCGCTCGCCGTCCTCGTGCAGCTGGGCCGTCACCGTGGCCGCCGCGTTGCCGGTTCCCCGCGATTCCTTGCCCTTGGCGTCGATGACGGCACGATGCTGCGCGCGGTCCCGTTCGACGAAGCGCACCTTGCCGCTGAACTCGCTGGTCACCGGCCCCACCTTGACCTTCACCTTCCCGAGGTAGTCGTCACCCTCATGGCCGGTCAGCTGCGCCCCCGGCATGAGCGGGATCACCTGCTCCAGGTCGCTCAGCACATCCCAAGCCCGCTCAATGGGGGCGCTGACGGTGAACTGGTTGGCGATCTTCATGCGGTGGGTCCTTTCTCACGTGCGGCTGTAACCAGCAAAGGCGGTGAACGCGTCGCGTATCAGAGTACGGTCGTCGGGCGTCTTGGCCAGCGCCCCCAGGCTGGTCAGTGCGGCCGGGTTCACGAGGTCTGCCACCCCGAGCGACACCAGGGCGGCGATCCAGTCGATGGTTTCGGCCACGCCCGGCGGCTTGTCCAGGTCCAGATCGCGCGCACTGCCGACGAATTGGGTGGCTTGCTCGATCAACGGCGCGGTCGCCCCGGGTACCGTCCTGCGGACGATGGCGGCCGCCCGGGCCGGCTCCGGATAGTCGATCCAGTGGTACAGACAGCGGCGGCGCAGCGCGTCATGCAGGTCGCGGCTGCGGTTAGAGGTCAGCACCGCAATCGGGCGGCGCTCGGCGACGAAGGTGCCCAACTCGGGCACGGTGACCGCTGATTCACCGAGGAATTCCAGCAGCAATGCCTCGAATTCGTCGTCGGCCCGGTCAATCTCGTCGATCAGCAGCACCGGCGGCTTGGGACCGCGATGCCGCACACACTTGAGGATGGGCCGATCCATCAGATAGGTCTCGGTGTAGAGATCCGCCTCGTCAAGGTTGGCACCGCGCGCCTCGGCCAGCCGGATCGACAACAGCTGCCGCTGATAGTTCCAGTCGTAGAGCGCCTCGCTCGCCGTCAGCCCTTCATAGCATTGCAGCCGCACCAGCGCGGTATCCAACACGGCCGCAAGGGTTTTCGCTGCCGTCGTCTTGCCGACGCCCGGTTCGCCCTCCAGCAGCAGCGGCCGCCCGAGCGTGACCGCGAGATAGAGCGCCGAAGCGGTCCCGGTATCCAGCAGATAATCGTGGGCGTCGAACCGACCGATCACGTCCTCGACATCGCTGAAGGTCATGCGCCGACGGGCCGGTTCGCAAACGCCGTGCGGCATCCCGGGCCGCAGAACCAGTAGTCGGCGCCGGCCAGCTGCAGGTGCTCGGTGGCGGGCCCGATCGTTACCGTCATGCCGCACACCGGGTCGAGCGCCTCCCGCGGGACCGCCGGGGCGGCGTCGCCGCTCAGGCCGCCGCGGCGAATGCTGGCGACGAGCTCGGCCGCGATCGACACGGCGATCTCCGCGGGGGTCTTCGCGCCGATCGGCAGCCCGACCGGGGTATGCACCCGGGCGCGCTCGGCCTCGGCGAGGTCGAGCGAGTCCAGAATCGATGCGCCGCGAACGCGGCTGGCCACCAGGCCGATATACCGGACGCCGCCATCGAGTGCCGCGCGGATGATCTCCGCCTCCGGGCCGCCGTGGCTGGCGATCACGACGGCCGTCGCGTCGCCCGGTTGGTCGTCGCGCCGAACGTCATACCCCAACGCGCCGCATAGTTGAGCCAGCGCGTCGGCGATCGGTGTGGCGCCGTGGATGCGGATCAAGGGGGCGGGCAGCTGCGGAGTGAGGAAGATCTCCAGCGACCCGCCGGACAAGCACGGGTTGACCACCACGCAGGCGCCGGGCGCCTCGGGAAAGTGCACGTCGCCGTCGGGAAGCACGCGCAGCAGCACGCTTTCGCCCGCCTGCAGGGCGCCCAGCGCCGCCTTGCGGACGGAGTTCTGCGCACACTGGCCACCGACGAAACCCTCGATCGTGCCGTCCGCCAAGAGAATTGCCTCGTCGCCCGGGTATGACGAGGTGGGCGGCTGGGCCCGTACCACCGTCGCGTGCACGAACGGTGTCCGCGCCGCCAACAGCTGCTGCACCCGCTCACTGATCGTCATCCGAGGCCCATATCAGATCGGCGGCCTCGCTCGGCCCTGCATCGCCTCCCAGACCCGGGATGGCGTCAGGGGCATGTCGACGTGCCGAATCCCCAACGGGCCCAATGCATCCACCACCGCGTTGACCACCGCCGGCGGCGATCCCACGGTGGCCGATTCGCCGATGCCCTTGGCGCCGATGGGGTGGTGTGGCGACGGCGTCACCGTGTACCCCGTCTCCAGGCGCGGCACCTCCATCGCGGTCGGGATCAGGTAGTCCATCAACGACCCGCCCAGGCAGTTGCCTTCCTCGTCGAAGGCGATCATCTCCATCAGCGCCATCCCGATGCCGTCGACGATGCCCCCGTGCACCTGGCCCTCGATGATCATCGGGTTGATGCGGGTGCCGCAGTCGTCGACCGCCAGGAAGCGCCGCACCTTGACCACCGCGGTGCGCGGATCGACGTCCACCACGCAGAAATACGCACCGTAGGGGTAGGTAAGATTTTCCGGGTTGTAGCAGACCTGGGCGTCCAGGCCGCCCTCGATGCCGTCGGGCAGCTCGCCGGCACCGTGCGCGCGCATCGCGACGTCCTGGATCGTCACCGACGCCGACGGGTCACCCTTGACCCTGAATGTGCCCTTCTCCCATTCCAAGTCGGCCACCGAGACCTCGAGCATGCCCGAGGCGATGATCTTTGCCTTGTCCCGGACCTTGCGGGCGACCAGTGCCGCCGCGCCGCCGGACACCGGCGTGGACCGACTGCCGTAGGTGCCCAGCCCGAACGGCGTCTGGTCGGTGTCGCCGTGCACCACCTCGATGTCGTCGGGCGGGATGCCCAGCTCCTCGGCGACAATTTGGGCGAACGTCGTCTCGTGTCCCTGACCCTGCGTTTGAACCGACAGCCGCACAACGGCTTTGCCCGTCGGGTGCACGCGCAGCTCACACCCGTCGGCCATACCGAGACCGAGGATGTCCATGTCCTTGCGCGGGCCAGCGCCGACGGCTTCCGTAAAGAACGACATGCCGATGCCCATCAGCTCGCCGCGGGCCCTCCGCTCCTTCTGCTCGGCGCGCAGCGCGTCGTAGCCGATCATGTCCATGGCCTTGCGCATGGTGGCCTCGTAATCACCCGAGTCGTACACCCAGCCGGTCTTGCTGTGGTACGGAAACTGCTCGGGCCGCAGCAGGTTTCGCAACCGCAGCTCGGCCGGATCCATCTGGAGCTCGAAGGCCAGGCAGTCCACCAGTCGTTCGACGAAGTACACCGCCTCGGTGATCCGGAACGAACACGCGTAGGCCACGCCGCCCGGAGCCTTGTTCGTGTACACCGCGGTCATGTGGCAATACGCGGCCTCCAGGTCGTAGCTGCCCGTGAACACCCCGAAGAAGCCGGCCGGGTACTTCGTCGGCGCCGCCTGACCGTTGAACGCGCCATGATCGGCCAGGACGTTGGACCGGATGGCCAGGATCTTCCCGTCGTCGGTGGCGGCGATCTCGCCGACCATGATGTAGTCGCGCGCGAAGCTGGTGGCCGTCAGGTTCTCGCTGCGGTCCTCCATCCATTTGA
This sequence comes from Mycobacterium sp., assembly GCF_019247615.1. GTDB lineage: Bacteria > Actinomycetota > Actinomycetes > Mycobacteriales > Mycobacteriaceae > Mycobacterium. The sequence continues at coordinate 19,975 of NZ_JAFBAT010000192.1, forward strand.
CCGGCTTACCCAGCAGCAGCGAGCCGACGATCGCGCACACGTAGCCGGGGTAGATCGGCACCTTGTTGCCGAAACCGCCGCCGATATCAGGCGAGACGACGCGGATCTTGTGTTCGGGAAGACCGGCGACCAACGCGTACAGGGTGCGGTGCGCGTGCGGAGCCTGGGAGGTGGTCCACAGCGTCAGCTTGCCGGTCACCGGATCCAGATCGGCCACGGCGCCGCAGGTCTCCATCGGCGCGGGATGCACCCGGGGGTACACGATCTCCTGCTTGACGACGACGTCGGCGTGCGCGAACGCCGCCTCCGTGGCGGCCGCGTCACCGGTCTCCCAGTCGAAGATGTGGTTGTCGGTCTTGCCGTCGAGGTCGGTGCGGATCACCGGCGCCGACGGATCGAGCGCCATGCGGGCATCGACGACCGGGTCCAGCGGGTCGTAGTCGACGTCGATCAGCTCCAGTGCGTCCCGGGCCGAATACCGGTCCTCGGCAACGACGAACGCCACCTCCTGTCCCTGGAAGCGCACCTTATCGGTGGCGAGCACCGCCTGCACGTCGTTGGACAGCGTCGGCATCCACGCCAGGCCCTTCTCGGCCAGGTCCGCGCCCGTCACGACCGCCTTGACCTTTGGATGGGCAAGGGCCGCGGTCACATCGATGCCGGCGATGAGGGCGTGCGCGTACGGCGAGCGCAGAATCGCCAAATGCAGCATGCCGGGCAGGACGATGTCATCGACGTAAGTGCCCCGCCCGCGGATGAACCGGGGATCCTCCTTGCGGAGCATCCGCCCATGGCCGCAAGGCTTTTGGTCGTTGTCCGCGGTGTCTTCCGGTGAGGGCGGGCTGGACGCCCCTTCCTTGAACGTCGTCATGACGTGGCCGCCTCTGTTGCGTGTTGTGCGGCCCATTGAATGGACCGCACGATGGTGGTGTATCCGGTGCACCGGCAGATCTGCCCGGAAATCGCCTCCCGGATGGTCTGCTCGTCGGGGTTGGGGTCGCGGTCCAGCAGGGCGCGGGCGGTGATCATCATTCCCGGTGTGCAGAAGCCGCACTGCAGCCCGTGGCAGCGCATGAACCCTTCCTGGATCGGATCCAGGGTGCCGTCCGGTCCCGCCAACCCTTCTACGGTCCGCACGCTGTGCCCGGACGCCATTACGGCCAGCATCGTGCAGGATTTCACCGGCACGCCGTCCACATCGACCACGCAGGTTCCGCAGTTGCTGGTGTCGCAACCCCAGTGGGTTCCGGTGAGCCGCAATTGATCTCGCAGGAAGTGCACCAGCAGCATCCGTGGTTCCACGTCGGCGGTCACCTGCTCGCCGTTGACGATCATGTTGACTTGCATGGCGCCTCTCCTTTCTGGTGGTGACCCGCTGCGCCCGGCTTCGCCGCGCTTGCGATCACCACTAGCTCCCTTGTTCGCGCACCCGTTCGGCGGCAGTGCGCAGGGTGCGGATGGTCAGCTCGGAGGCCAGGTGGCGCTTGTAGTCGGCGGTGCCGCGGACGTCGGTCACCGGCTCGCAGGCCGCGGCGGCGAGGTGGCCTGCCTCGGCGAACGTCTCGTCGGTGGCAGGCCGGCCCACCAGCGCCGCGGAAAGCTCGACCAGCGCGGCCCGGTCGGGGTTGACCGCGGTCAGGCCCACCCGCGCGGCCACAATGCCGGTGCCGTCGAGCGTGATGGCCGCCCCGGCGGCCGTCACCGCCCAGTCGCCGACCCGGCGCTCCACCTTGGCGTAGGCGCTGGAGGTGTTGAGCCGCACCGGGATTCGGGCCTCGACCAGGATCTCGTTGTGCGCCAGGGTGGTCTCGTACGGCCCGGCGACGAAATCGTCGATCGGTATTTCGCGCTCGCCCGCCGGTCCGCGGGCCAGGCACACCGCGTCCAGCACGGCGCAGACCGTGACCAGGTCCTCGGCGGGGTCCGCCTGGCACAGCGAGCCGCCGAGTGTGCCGCGATTGCGGACCACCGGGTCGGCGATCACGCGCTCGGCGTCGCGGAAGATCGGACAGACCGCGGCCAGGGTGTCGGACTCCAGGATCTCGCGGTGCCGCGTCATGGCGCCGATGCGCACCAGGGTCGGATCGGTGATGACGTATCCGAGTTCGGGTGCCAGGTCGTTGATGTCGACGAGGTATTCGGGGTTGGCGATGCGCAGTTTCATCATGGGCAGCAGGCTGTGCCCGCCGGCGATGACGCGCGCCCCCTCCCCCAGCCGGTCCAGCAGCCCAACGGCGTGGTCGACGCTGGTCGCACGTTCGTATTCGAAGGGGCCAGGTACTTGCATGGGAGCAGTGTGGTCGGCGTCACACTGTGCGTCAATGCCGAGTTAAGTGATCGCTGAACTTGCTCTCTACCTGCGGCTCCGGCGCGTCGTGGTGGATCCGTCCCGCTGTCTCGGCCAGCGGACGTCCCCCGCCGCCCCAGCGCTTGGCGATGATGTCCGCGGCGATCGACACGGCGGTCTCCTCCGGGGTGCGCGCGCCGAGGTCCAGTCCGATGGGGCTGGAAAGCCGGCCCAGCTCGGCATCGGTCAGCCCGGCGGCCCGCAGCCTGACCATCCGGTCGCCATGGGTGCGGCGCGATCCCATCGCGCCCACATATCCGACCCCCAGTCGCAGCGCCACCTCGAGCACCGGTACGTCGAACTTCGGGTCGTGGGTGAGCACGCAGATCACCGTGTTCTCGTCGATGGCCCCGGCCTCCGCCTGGGCCGCGAGGTAGCGGTGGGGCCACTCGACGACGACCTCGTCGGCCGTCGGGAAGCGCACCGGCGTGGCGAAGACCGCGCGCGCGTCGCACACGGTCACCCGGTAGCCGAGGAACGACCCCTGTCGCGCCAGGGCGGCGGCGAAGTCGATGGCACCGAACACCAACATGCGCGGGCGCGGCGCGTAGCTGGACACGAAGACCTCCATGCCTTCCCCGAGTCGCTGCCCGTCGGGTCCGTACTCGATGACTTCGCTGCGGCCCACGGCCAGCAGGCCGCGCGCGTCGTCGGCGACCGCGGCGTCGGCACGCGCGGCACCCAGCGATCCCACCGTTGGTCTGTCGGGATTGGGCCGGATGACGAGCCGGCGGCCAACCCGGGACGCGTCGGCGTGGGCGATGACGGTCGCGATCGCCACCGGGCGGTGCTCGTCGATGTCCTCGGCCAGCGCGCCGAGTTCGGGGAACGTCGCCTGCGAGATCGACTCGACGAAGACGTCGATGACGCCGCCGCACGTCAGGCCGACCGCGAAGGCGTCACCATCGCTGACCCCGTACCGTGCCAGCCTCGGCGAGCCGGTCTGGGCGACCTCGATGGCGAGTTCGTACACCGCACCCTCGACGCAACCACCCGACACCGAGCCGGTCACCGAACCATCCGGTGCCACCACCATCGACGCACCCGGCTGCCGGGGGGCGGACTTATAGGTTCGCACCACCGTTGCCAGCGCCGCGATCTGACCGCCACGCCAGATCGACATCAGCTCGGCAAGCACGTCGCGCACCCATCCAACGTAGGCTCGTTTCATGACCCCGGCTCAACTTCGGGCCTTTTCGGCGGTGGTTCGACTGGGCTCGGTGCGAGCCGCCGCGGCGGAGTTGGGGGTTTCCGACGCCGGAGTCTCGATGCTGGTGGCGTCGCTGCGCAAGGAACTGGACGACCCGCTGTTCACGCGGACGGGAGCCGGGCTGGCGTTCACCCCCGGCGGGCTCCGGCTGGCCAGCCGCGCGGTCGAAATCCTGGGTCTGCAACAACAAACCGCGATCGAGGTGACCGAGGCCGCCCACGGGCGCCGGCTGCTGCGCATCGCCGCCTCCAGCGCGTTCGCCGAACACGCGGCGCCCGGCCTGATCGAGCTTTTCTCGTCGCGGGCGGACGACCTGTCGGTGGAGTTGAGCGTGCACCCGACGAGCCGGTTCCGTGACCTGATCTGCTCGCGCGCGGTCGACATCGCGATCGGCCCGGCGAGCGAGAGCTGCATCGCTGCGGACGAATCGATCTTCCTGCGGCCCTTTCTGAAATATCAGATCATCGCCGTTGCGGCGCCGAACAGCCCACTGGCCGCGGGCATTCCGACACCGGCGCTGCTGCGCCAGCAGCAGTGGATGCTTGGGCCGTCGGCGGGCAGTGTGGACGGTGAAATCGCAAACATGCTGCGGGACTTGGCTATTCCGGAGTCACAGCAACGGATCTTCCAAAGCGACGCCGCCGCGCTCGAGGAGGTCCAGCGCGTCGGCGGTGTCACGCTCACGATCGGTTTCGCTGTCGCCAAGGACCTCGCGGCGGGACGCTTGACGCACGTGACGGGTCCGCGGCTGGACAGGTCGGGCGAATGGTGCGCGGCGACGTTGGCGCCGGCGGCGCGCCAGCCCGCGGTGTCGGAACTGGTCCGCTTCATCACCACACCGCGGTGCACCCAGGCGATGATCCGCGGATCCGGCGTCGGCGTGACCCGGTTTCGCCCCAAGGTGCACGTCACCCTCTGGAGCTGACGCGCCGCGTTCACCACGCGCGGGACAGGTCTGCGTGCCGGCGGATCCAGGCATGCATCGCGATCCCGGCGGCGACGCCGGCATTGATGCTGCGCGTCGAGCCGAACTGGGCGATCGACACCGTAAGCGCCGCGCCGGCCCGGATGTCGCCGGTGATGCCGGGGCCCTCCTGACCGAACACCAGCAGGCAGTCCCGCGGCAGCGCCGTCTCCTCCAGCCGCGCCGCGCCCGGGACGTTGTCGACGGCCACCACGGTCAGATCGGCCTCGGCCGCGAAGTCCAGCAGGTCCGCTGTGCCGTCGTGGTGGCACAGCCGCTGATAACGATCGGTCACCATGGCGCCGCGCCGATTCCACCGCCGCCGCCCGACGATGTGGACGGTGTGCACCGCGAAGGCGTTGGCGGTGCGCACCACGGAACCGATGTTCGCGTCGTGGCCGAAGTTCTCGATGGCCACGTGCAGCGGATGCCGACGTTGGTCGATGTCGGCGATGATCGCTTCCCGGGTCCAGTAGCGGTAGGCGTCGACGACGTTGCGAGTATCGCCCTCCCGCAACAGGTCTGGATCGTATCGCGGGTCATCGGGCGGGTCGCCCACCCACGGCCCGACGCCGCCCGCCGATATGCCCCATTCGGTGGGACCGGGTTCGCTCATCGTTGCGTCCACACACCGGCGTGGGTGCCGTCGATGGCCACCGTCGCGTACAGCAACGCCTCGTTGATTTCCCCCTGGGTGCAAAGCGAGGCGTTGACGTGGACCGAGTCCAGCGCGGCATCGGGCAGGATCAGCACCGAGGACCCGTACGCCGCGCACGCCGGGTTCAATCCCCGGCCGGGCAGGGTCGGCGAGGCGAGCAGCATCATCGGGCCGCCCCGGGTGGCGGAGTCGTCGCGATAGCGGGCCGCGATCGCGTCGGCCTCCAGTCCTAACAGCATGTAGCCGTTGCCGGTGAATGCGGCGGGGTCGCCGAGCTGCGCCTTGGTCACCGGGGTGCCGTCGGCGCGCCACGCCGACAGGCTGACAGTCTTGACCACCAGGCCGGTGTCGTTGCCATTCGTCGGCGGCAATCCCACCGGAAACGCCGCCGGGTACGCCGCCGAGGTGTTCGGGATCCGGTCTCGGGGCGAATAGCCGTACACCCCGCGGACCTGACTTCGATCCTTAAGCGGCCCAAGGCAAACCGAGCCCGTGAGCCGGTCCGGCGGCGCCGACAACGGCGACCGAAGGTCGTGCAGGCCGGCGGTGGCGTTGTCGCAGCTGCCCAACCCGTTGGCCTCCAGGGGATGCGCCAGCGCGCCGTAGAGGCCGAAGCGGATGTCCTCGGGCTTGGCGTGCGGCGCCTTGGGATCCGCCGGGGACGCATCGACATCGATCAGCACGTAATCGCCGTCCCAGCGCAGATTCGACACCGCCATGTTCCAGCCGAGCAGCGCCAGCGATTCACCGAGCCGCGCTCCCTGGGCACCGTAAGGCCGAACCGGATGGCCCGCGTCCGAGCACCCCACCAGGCAAGCCACCAGCCACAAGACCGGGACGATTACGCGGCGCATGGCGTGCTTCAGCGGCCCGAATCCCGGTTACCGGGCCTTCGGGGCCTTCGGGGCCTTTGCCGCTGTGCGGCAGGCACCACCGAGGTCGGCCGCCGAAGATAGCGCCGAGGCATGTGGGACGATCGGTGCATCTGATAACCCCGCCGGCGGCCTAGCCCAGCCCCAGATCGGCAAGCCCCAGCAGGCTGCGGTACGACAGCCCCTCCGCTTGAATGGCCTCGGCGGCGCCGGTGGCGCGGTCCACCACCGTGGCCACGCCGATCACATGTCCGCCGCCGTTTTGGACGGCACGCACCGCCGTCAACGCCGATGTGCCCGTGGTGCTGGTGTCCTCGACCACCAGCGCCCGCTGACCGGCGACCTCGGATCCTTCGATAAGCCGTTGCAAGCCATGGGTTTTCGCGGATTTACGCACGACGAACGCGTCGATCGGACGGCCCGGCGCATGCATGATGGCCGTCGCGACCGGGTCGGCCCCCAAGGTCAGGCCGCCGACCACCGCGTAATCCCAATCGCCGGTGAGTTCACGCATCAGCCTGCCGATCAACGCGGAGGCACGGTGATGCAGGGTCGCGCGGCGCAGGTCGACGTAGTAGTCGGCCTCCTTGCCGGACGACAGCGTGACGCGGCCGTGCACCACCGACAGGCGCCGCACCAGCTCGGCGAGCTCCTCGCGGGAGTCGCCTTCACCCACGGCCAACTCGTTTGGTCACTGCCCGCAGCAGGTCCCGGGGCATCATCCGCCCCGCGGTGACGATCCCCTTGTATTGCAGTCCCGGGATGCTGATCACCTTGCCGCGGGCGATATCGGCCAGGCTCTGCCTGACCACATCGTCGACCTCGAGCCACATAAACGATGGCAGGCCGGCCATGTCCATGCCTGCCCTGGTGTGAAATTCAGTGTGTACGAACCCCGGACACACCGCGTGCACACCGACGCCGGTCCCCTGCAAGTCGGCGGCCAAGCCCTCGCTGAACGAGATCACCCACGCCTTGGACGCCGAGTAGGTGGGCGCCCTCCCCCCGAGCAGCCCGGCAACGCTGGCGATGTTGATGACCGTCCCTTCGCCGGCGGCGAGCATCGCCGGCAGCGCGGCCCGGGTGAGGTGCATGACCGCCGTCACGTTGACGTCGAGCTGCGCCTGCAACACACCGGGATCGGCGGTCCAGAATTCAGCCGACGTGCCGAAGCCGGCGTTGTTCACGAGCACACGCACTCCGGCGGCCAGGCGGTCGGCGACCTTGCGACGGTCGGCTGCATCGGCCAGGTCCGCGGGCAGGACCTCGACCCTGCACGCCCGGCCCTCAAGCTCGGCGGCGAGCTTGGTCAACCGGTCGACGTCGCGGGCGACCAAAACCAGGTCATAGCCGTCGGCCGCGAAACGCCGTGCGTAGCCGGCACCAATCCCCGACGTAGGCCCGGTGATGAGGGCTACAGGGCGAGGCATCAGCGCTGGTAATTGCTGGCCTGACGGCCGTTGCGCCCAACTTGCGGCGGGCGACTCTGTTCCCGGCGCACCGGCTCGGGTGCGCGGCGCTCCGCCTGAATGTCCGGGCCGAGTAACCCGGCAACATCCTGCTGTGCGCGCCCGGGTGGCAACTCCACGCGACCCGCCGGCGCCAACGGCCGGCTAGGTGCGGCGTTGCGCAGCACCGACGGCGCACCCTCCTTTTGAAGGGTCTCCTCGGGCACCGGCGGCAACACCCGCAGGAGGTCGTTGAACTGGCGCACGGTGCGCAGGCCCTCATCCCATTGGGCACGCGTGCTCGACACCGGCATGGCAACCAATGTCCAGTTCTGCTCGTTCCACATGATCTCGGCGGAGTCCGGCGCGGTGTGTGCGAACGTGACCATGCGGCGGTCGCAGGCCCGCCGGGCCGCGTCGAGATTGGTGGAGTACACCATGCGCGGCCCGATCGCCCCCAGCAACCAGATGTCGTTCTCCCGCGGTTCCTTCAGTCCCTTGAGCCGCAGGTCGACCACCACGTTGGTGCCCACCTTGCGGTGCAGCGCGATCACGGTGGCGACCTCCTCGAGGTCGAAGATGTAGACCGCCTCGCCGCGGATCTGGCCCAGCACGACGTTATGGGCGGGAACGTCGCCCACCGTCGAGATCACGCCGCGCTTCCAGCGCTTGAGGATGTCGGTGGATTCGCGTTCGTAATCGAATCCGTGCGAGCGCGCCCACGACTTTCGGCGCCTGCTGCGCCCGCGGCGGCGGTCGATATCCACGTACAGCAGCACCACCGCACCGACAAAGCACAGTGCGGACAGCGTGAACCAGAGCGGGACCATTCCAGACAGGGTATCTGCTGTGGGGCCGGAATACAGAAACCGGCCAGGTCACAACCCCGTCACGGGTCGTCACGATCGCGAGCGCGCCGAACGTCGACTTGCGGGGCGATTCCGGATGAAATGCCGACCACAGTCGACGTTGGATCCCGACTCAGCCCAGGATCAGCGAGTCGCCGTCCGGGCTGACGTTCACCGGCACGGTGTCCCCGTCATGCACATCGCCGGCCAGCAACTGCTTGGCCAACTGGTCGCCGATGGCCTGCTGCACCAGCCTGCGCAACGGCCGAGCGCCGTACACGGGGTCGAATCCGCGCTGGGCCAGCCAGCGCTTGGCCGGCAGCGACACCTCCAGCTGCAGCCGCCGTTGCGCCAGGCGCTTGGCCAGCTGCTCGAGCTGAATGTCGACGATCTGCACCAGTTCTTCGGGGTTGAGGCCCTCGAAGATCAGCACGTCGTCGAGCCGGTTGATGAACTCGGGCTTGAACGCCGAGCGCACGGCCGCCATCACCTGCTCCTCGCTGCCGCCCGAACCGAGGTTGGACGTGAGGATCAGGATCGCGTTGCGGAAGTCGACCGTGCGGCCCTGCCCGTCGGTGAGCCGGCCCTCGTCGAGGACCTGCAGCAGCACGTCGAACACATCCGGGTGCGCCTTCTCGATCTCGTCAAACAGCACCACCGTGTAGGGCCGCCGGCGCACCGCCTCGGTCAGCTGGCCGCCGGACTCGTAGCCGACGTAGCCCGGCGGGGCGCCGATCAACCGGGCCACCGAGTGCCGCTCGCCGTACTCGCTCATGTCGATGCGAACCATGGCGCGCTCGTCGTCGAACAGGAACTCGGCCAGCGCCTTGGCCAGCTCGGTCTTGCCGACGCCGGTGGGGCCGAGGAACATGAACGCCCCGGTGGGCCGGTTCGGGTCGGCGACGCCGGCCCGGGAACGCCGCACGGCGTCGGACACGGCCTGCACGGCCTTCTTCTGCCCGACGACGCGCTTGCCCAGCTCGTCCTCCATCCGCAGCAGCTTGGCGGTCTCGCCCTCGAGCAGCCGGCCGGCCGGGATGCCGGTCCACGCCGACACCACGTCGGCGATGTCGTCCGGGCCGACCTCCTCCTTGAGCATCACCTTCTCGCGGGCTGTGCCGCTGCCGGCGGCCAAAGGTACTGCGGCGTCGAGCTTCTTCTCCACTTCCGGGATGCGCCCGTAGCGCAGCTCGGCGGCCTTGGCCAGGTCGCCGTCCCGCTCGGCCCGCTCGGACTCGCCGCGCAGCGTCTCCAGCCGCTCCTTGAGCTCGCGGACGGTGTCGATGGCGTTCTTCTCGTTCTGCCAGCGGGTGGTCAGCTCGGCCAGTTCTTCCTTCTTGTCGGCCAGCTCGGCGCGCAGCTTCTCCAGCCGTTCCTTGGACGCCTCGTCCTCTTCCTTGGCCAGCGCCATCTCTTCGATCTCCAGCCGGCGGACCAGCCGCTCGACCTCGTCGATCTCGACCGGGCGGGAGTCGATCTCCATCCGCAGCCGGCTGGCCGCCTCGTCGACCAGGTCGATCGCCTTGTCCGGGAGGAACCGCGCGGTGATGTAGCGGTCGCTCAGCGAGGCCGCCGCGACCAGCGCCGAGTCGGTGATGCGCACACCGTGGTGCACCTCGTAGCGCTCCTTGAGCCCGCGCAGGATGCCGACGGTGTCCTCCACCGACGGCTCGCCGACGAACACCTGCTGGAAGCGCCGCTCGAGTGCGGCGTCCTTCTCGATGTACTTGCGGTACTCGTCGAGCGTGGTGGCACCCACCAGCCGCAGTTCGCCGCGGGCCAGCATCGGCTTGATCATGTTGCCGGCGTCCATCGCCGACTCACCCGTCGCACCGGCGCCGACGATGGTGTGCAGCTCGTCGATGAACGTGATGATCTGGCCGGCGGAGTTCTTGATGTCGTCGAGCACGGCCTTGAGCCGTTCCTCGAATTCGCCGCGGTATTTGGCCCCGGCCACCATCGACCCGAGGTCCAGGGCAATGACCGTCTTGTCGCGCAGGCTCTCCGGCACGTCGCCGGCGACGATGCGCTGGGCCAGGCCCTCCACGATCGCCGTCTTACCGACGCCCGGCTCGCCGATGAGCACCGGGTTGTTCTTGGTGCGACGGGACAGCACCTGAACGACGCGCCGAATCTCGTTGTCCCGTCCGATGACCGGGTCGAGTTTGCCGTCCCGGGCCCGGGCGGTCAGGTCGGTCGAGTACTTCTCCAGCGCCTGGTAGGTGGCCTCCGGGTCGGCGCTGGTGACCCGCGCGCTGCCGCGCACCTTGACGAACGCCTCCCGCAGCGCCTGCGGGGACGCCCCGTGTCCGGTGAGCAGCTTGGCGACGTCGGAGTCGCCGGTGGCCAGGCCCACCATGAGGTGCTCGGTGGAGACGAATTCGTCGTCCATCTCGGTGGCAAGCTGCTGAGCCGTGGTGATGGCCGCCAGCGATTCGCGGGACAGCTGCGGTTGCGAGCTGGCGCCGCTGGTCTGCGGCAGCCGATCCAGAATTCGCTGCGCTTCGGCGCGAATGGCGGCGGGCTCGACGCCGACAGCCTCCAGCAGCGGCGCCGCGATCCCGTCGTTCTGGGTCAGCAGCGCCAGCAGCAGGTGCGCGGGCCTGATCTCGGGATTGCCGGCGGCCGAGGCCGCCTGCAGGGCCGACGTCAGGGCCGCCTGGGTCTTGGTTGTCGGGTTGAAAGAGTCCACGAGACCTCCATTCGGTCAAAAAGGTGGGCGTTAAAATGCTTCTCGCGTTGTTCAACGCCGTCAAGGTTGAGTCTGTTCCGCTCAAGTCTGCCGGATTCTGCGAGAGCGCGAAAGCCTACAATCGAGGCCCGTGAGCCTTGACGACCGGAACGCGCTCGGGGTGCTGCGCGACGCCTTCAAGGCAGACGACGATCTCGTGCACCGGTTCTATACCCGCTGGTTCGCACTCGACCCCTCGGTGCGCGATCTGTTTCCCCCCGAAATGGCAGCCCAGCGAGCGGCCTTCGCGCACGCCCTGCACTGGGTGTATGGGGAACTGGTCGCTCAGCGCGCCGCGGAACCGGTCGCCTTCCTGGCCCAGCTCGGGCGCGACCACCGCAAATACGGGGTGCTGCCGGGCCACTACGACACGTTGCGCCGCGCCCTTTATGCGACGCTGCGGAACCATCTGGGAAGAGCATGGTCCGATTCCGTCGACGCGGCGGCCGCTTCCTCACTCAACCTGATCACCGGCGTGATGAGCGGGGCCGCGCAGGCAGACGAGGGACCCGCCTGGTGGGACGGCACAGTGATCGAGCATCTGCGGGTTTCGCGCGACCTCGCCGTTGTCCGGCTGCAACTGGACCGCCCGATGCACTACCACCCCGGGCAGTACGTCAACGTCCATGTTCCGCAGTGCCCGCGCCGCTGGCGTTATCTGAGCCCCGCGATTCCGGCCGACCCGAACGGCGGCATCGAGTTCCATGTCCGCATGGTGCCCGGCGGCCTGGTCAGCACCGCCGTCGTCGACGAAACCCGCCTCGGCGACCGATGGCGCATGTCCGCTCCGCACGGCGGACTGCGGGTCGACCGGTCGGGCGGCGACGTGCTGATGGTCGCGGGTAGCACCGGCCTGGCCCCGCTGCGGGCGCTGATCATGGACCTCAGTCGTTACGCTGAGAACCCGCGCGTGCACCTCTTCTTCGGCGCGCGTTACCCCTGCGAGCTCTATGACCTGCCCACGCTGTGGCAGGTCGCGCAGCACAATCCGTGGCTGTCCGTCTCGCCGGTTTCCGAGTACAGCCGCGACCCGTCGTGGGCGGCCGACTATCCGGAGGTCACCCCGCCGCGCGGCCTGCATGTGCGCCAGACCGGCCGGCTCCCCGAGGTGGTGACCACATACGGCGGCTGGGGCGATCGGCAGATCCTGATCTGCGGCGGGCCGGCCATGGTCCGGGCGACGAAAGCCGCTTTGGTCGCCAAAGGCGCTCCGCTGCAACGTATCCAGCACGATCCGCTATCGAGGTAGGCCATGCATATCGTCACACTGACCGACCCGTCCGCACCGGTGGCCGCGCAGTTCGTGCCCGAGGCCGGCATGATCGGCATCTCGCTGACCGACGCCGGCGTGGAGCTGCTCGGCCAACGGCGCGGCCTGGACGCCTATATCAGCGCCGGCAAGACGATGGGCATCCCGATCCTGTATCCGTGGGCGAATCGATTGGGCGCCAACACCTATACCGCCGAGCACGTGACGGTCACGCTGACCCCGGGCGAAAACCACGTTCGTCCGGACCCCAACGGCTTGCCCATCCACGGCGTGCTGGCCGCCTATCCGGGTTGGCGAGTGACCGCGCAATCGGAGAACGAGCTGACCGCCGAGGTGGACTTCGGCGATGACCCGGGATTGCTCGCCAGCTTCCCGTACCCGCATGTGCTCACGATCGCCGTGCGCCTGGCCGATCGGACGCTGACGGTTCGGACGACGGTCACCGCGACCGGCGACCGGGCGGTTCCGCTGTGCTTTGGCTTCCACCCCTACCTGCGCCTACCCGGCGTGGCCCGCGGCGAATGGATCATCGAGACGCCGCCGCTGCGGCATTTGCGCCTCGATGACCGAGGACTGCCCACCGGGGAAACCAACCCCCAGCCTGCCATCCAGGAGCCGTTGGGAGACAAGGGCTTCGACGACGCCTACGACCAAGTGCCCCACGGCGCGGTGTTCGCCGTATCCGGCGGCGGGCGCCGGCTGGAGGTGCATTTCGAACACGGCTATCCGGCGGCGCAAATCTTCGCTCCGCCGGCGGAGGACCTGGTCTGCTTCGAGCCGATGGCCGCACCTACCGACGCGTTGCGCCGCGGCGGCTACCGGACCGCGCGTCCTTGCGAACCGGCGGCGACGCAGTTCTCCATCCGCGTCTAGCTTCACCCACGCTCACGGGCGGGCTTGCGCGGCTGCCAAACCACCAGCGCGGTGCTCTTGGGCACCACCGCGACGTCGCGGCGCTGGCTGGCACGCAGCGCCGCCAACTCCTCCGACATTTCCTTGATCCTCGACTGCAACGCCTCGACCTGATTGGTCAGTTCGATAATCCGTTTGATCCCAGCGAGATTGACGCCCTCGTCCTGAGAGAGCCGCTGCACCTGACGCAGCAGTTCAACGTCGCGCTGCGAATAGCGGCGGCCGCCACCGGAAGTCCGCCTCGGGCTCACGAGCCCGAGGCGGTCGTAGGTGCGCAGGGTCTGCGCGTGCATGCCGGCCAGCTCGGCGGCCACGGAGATCAAAAATGTTCGGGATTCCGATTCCCTTTTGCCCCCAGGGTTTCTCGCCATCAGTGATTACCCGCCCATCCCGCTCGTGGGTTGAAACCACTGGACCGTTCGGCCGCGGCGTAGGCCTCGAGCGCCTCCTTGGCGGCGCCCTCCAGGTTGGGCGGCACCGCCACCTTCACGGTCACGAGCAAGTCTCCGTTGCCGCCGGTGCGCTTGGGCACACCGCGGCCGCGCACCCGCAGGATGCGACCGTCCGCGGTGCCTTTGGGCACCCGGACACCGACCTTGCCGTCCAGGGTGGGAACGGAAAGCGTTGAGCCCAAAGCCAGTTCGGTGAAGCTGACCGGAACGGTGACCGTGAGATCGTCGCCCTCGCGGCCGAAGACCTTGTCCGGCCGCACATGCACCGTCACATAAAGGTCACCCGACGGCGCACCCCGCAACCCGGCCTCGCCCTGTCCGGGCAGCCGGATCCGCTGTCCGTCCTCGACACCGGGCGGTATACGCACGTTGATGGTGCGCGTCCGTGTGGTCACGCCGGTGCCCTTGCACTCGTCGCACGGGTGCTCGATGATCGAGCCGCTGCCCCGGCAATCGGTGCACGGTTCGGAGAACCCGAACGCGCCCTGGTTGCGGTTGACCACACCGGAGCCGTTGCACGTCGGGCAGACCTTCGGGCTGGTGCCCGGGCGTGCCCCGCTGCCATGACAATTCGTGCACGGCGCCGGGCTGGTCAGCCGCAACGGCATGGCCACGCCCTTGGCGGCCTCGACGAAGTCCAGCTCGGTCTCGGTCTCCAGGTCGTTACCGCGCCGCGGCCGGCTGGGACGCGGGCTCCCGCCGCGGCCGAACAAGCCGCCGAATAGGTCGCCGATGTTGGCGCCGCCGGACCGTCCGGCCGCCTCAAACAAGTCGTTGAGGTTGAATTCGGCGCCATCAGAGTTATAGCCGCCCCCGCCGAAGCCCCCGAAGCCGCCCGTGTCGAACCGGCGGCCGCCACCGAACCCGCCGCCGGCGAACAGCCGGCGGGTCTCGTCGTACTCCTTGCGCTTAGCCTCATCGGACAACACGCTGTATGCCTCGGAAACCGCTTTGAACCGGTCGGCCCCGGCGGGGTTCTTGTCCGGGTGCAGATCGGATGCCAGCTTGCGGTAGGCGGTCTTGATCTCTTTGGCGCTGGCGTCAGAGGAGACGCCCAGTTCCTTGTAAAAGTCTTTCTCGACCCATTCACGTTGGGCCACGTTGCGTCACCCCCTCACCTTCTGTCGTTGATTCTGTTCCTATTCGCCGCTGGCGTCGGCCTTTTCGTCCGAATCGGATTTCCCCGCACTCTCGGCGCCTTCGGTGCTTTCGGTGCCATCGGGCTCGACAACCGTCTCACCGGCGCCGGCAACGGTGTCGATGACACCGACCAGCGCATGGCGCAGCACCTGCTCGCCCAGTTTGTAGCCCTGCCGCATGACCGTGCCGATCACCGGTTTCGAGCCGTCGGCGCCATCACCCTCGTGCTGCACCGCTTCGTGCAGCACCGGGTCGAAGTCCTCGCCCTCGTCGCCGAACGCCGTCAGGCCGAGCCCGGTCAGCGCGCTCATCAGCTTGTCCGCCACCGACTTCAGCGGTCCCGACTCGAGATCGCCGTGCTTGCGAGCCCGGTCGAGATCGTCGAGCACGCCCAGCAACTGGCTGATGACGCTTGCCTTGGCCCGATCCGCCGCGGCCTGCTGATCGCGCAGCGCACGCTTGCGGTAGTTGGCGAAGTCGGCCTGTACGCGTTGCAGATCGGAGAGCAATTCGGCCGCCTTGTTGGCCTCCTCGGGCGACTCACCCGAAAAGTTCCCGGGCGCAGTCCCCCCCGGCGTCCCTCCCGGTCCAGTGCCGGGAGGGACGTGCCGAACTTCGCCGGTCTCGGGATCGATCCGCCGCTTGTCGGTGACCGTCACGTGTTCCGGATTGCTTTCGGTCACTTGGACTCCCGGTCGTCGTCGACCACCTCCGCGTCCACGACATCGTCAGCGGAGCCGGACGCACCGCCGGACTGGGCGCCGCCAGGACCTGCGCCCTGAGCGCCCGCGGCTTGAGTGGCCTCGTAGATCGCCTGCCCGAGCGCCTGCGACTCCTGGCCCAGCTTCTCCATCGCCGACTTGATCGCGGCGATGTCGGTGCCAGCCAACGCCGTCTTGGCCTCGGCCACCGCGGCATCCACCTTGTTCAGGGTGTCCTCGGGCACCTTGGTTCCGCCGGACTCGGCCGCTGCGCCCCTTTGTTCAGCGACAAACTTCTCCGTCTGGTAGACCAGCGTCTCGGCCTGGTTGCGTACGTCGGCCTCCTCGCGACGCTTACGGTCCTCCTCGGCGTGCGCCTCGGCGTCCTTGATCATCCGGTCGATCTCCTCCTTGGACAGGCCGGAGCCCTCCTGGATCTTGATCGTGTTCTCCTTGCCGGTGCCCTTGTCCTTGGCCGTGACGTGCACGATGCCGTTGGCGTCGATGTCGAACGTGACCTCGATCTGGGGGACGCCACGGGGCGCCGGCGGGATGCCGGTCAGCTCGAACGAGCCGAGCAGCTTGTTGTGCGAGGCGATTTCGCGCTCACCCTGATACACCTGGATCTGCACCGACGGCTGGTTGTCGTCGGCCGTGGTGAAGGTCTCGGACCGCTTCGTCGGGATCGTGGTGTTGCGCTCGATGAGCCTGGTCATCACGCCACCCTTGGTCTCGATGCCCAGGCTAAGCGGCGTAACGTCAAGCAGCAGAACGTCTTTCACCTCGCCCTTGAGGACACCGGCCTGCAGGGCCGCTCCCACGGCCACGACCTCATCGGGGTTGACGCCCTTGTTGGGCTCCTTGCCGCCGGTGAGCTCCTTGACCAGGTCCGTCACCGCGGGCATCCGGGTCGAGCCACCCACCAGCACGACGTGGTCGATGTCGGCGACGGAGATACCGGCGTCCGAGATCACCGACTTGAACGGCTGACGGGTGCGGTCCAGCAGGTCCTGAGTGATGCGCTGGAACTCGGCGCGGGTCAGCTGCTCGTCGAGGAACAGCGGGTTCTTGTCCGCGTCGACGGTGATGTAGGGCAGGTTGATCGACGTGCTCTGGCTCGAGCTCAGTTCGATCTTGGCCTTCTCGGCGGCCTCGCGCAGCCGCTGCATGGCCATCTTGTCCTTGGTGAGGTCAATTCCGGTCGTGCCCTTGAACTTGTCGACCAGCCAGTTGACGATCCGGTCGTCCCAGTCGTCGCCGCCGAGGTGGTTGTCGCCGCTGGTGGCCCGGACCTCGACCACTCCCTCGCCGATCTCGAGCAGCGAGACGTCGAAGGTGCCGCCGCCCAGGTCGAAGACCAGGATCGTCTGCTCCTTCTCGCCCTTGTCCAGGCCGTACGCCAGTGCCGCGGCGGTCGGTTCGTTGACGATGCGCAGCACGTTCATGCCGGCGATCTGGCCGGCCTCCTTGGTGGCCTGGCGCTGGGCGTCGTTGAAGTAGGCGGGCACCGTGATGACCGCGTCGGTGATGTCCTCACCGAGGTAGGCCTCGGCGTCGCGCTTGAGCTTCATCAGCACGCGGGCGCTGATCTCCTGCGCGGTGTACTTCTTGCCGTCGATCTCGATGGACCAGTCCGTGCCCATGTGCCGCTTGACCGAACGCACGGTGCGGTCGACGTTGGTCACCGCCTGGTTCTTGGCGGGCTGGCCGACCAGCACTTCACCGTTGCGCGCGAACGCGACGATGGACGGGGTCGTCCGCGAGCCCTCGGAGTTGGCGACCACGACGGGGTCGCCACCCTCGAGGACACAGACGACGGAGTTGGTGGTCCCGAGGTCGATGCCGACCGCACGAGCCATAGTGATTCCTCCTGAGTTGTAGAGCTTCTGCTGTGCACTATGCTGAGTGAACCCCGCTCAAGCCTGCGCCCCCGGGCGCACGGGTGTCAACCCTCGACTTGAGTCGGATCCACTCAACTTGTTGACCATGGTAACGGCCATCGCCGCCGTCTTGTTCCCGGGGGTTCACATGAGCACTTCGGTCGCCCCCCGGCAGTGGGGTGCGCGCGCCCAGCGCACCCATCGTTTCAGTGGTGTTGGGCAAACTGCCAATGCCCGACTGCGTCCGGTGATATAGCCTACTGCCAGTCCGTTCCCGGGTGCGCCGCGTCGCGCGGCAATACCTGAACCGACGGCGATAGGAGCCCGATTGACGACCCCGGAGCCGCCCCGGCCATCGACGTTCGCGCGCGAAGAAACGGGATATCACAAGACCCTCAAGAACCGTCAGATTCAGATGATCGCGCTCGGTGGCGCCATCGGAACCGGTCTTTTCCTCGGCGCCGGCGGACGGCTCGCATCGGCGGGCCCGGGGTTGTTCCTCGTTTACGGCGTCTGCGGCATCTTCGTCTTCCTCATCCTGCGCGCGCTCGGCGAGCTGGTGCTGCACCGCCCGTCGACGGGATCGTTCGTGTCCTACTCTCGCGAATTCTTCGGCGAGAAGCTGGCTTTCGTTGCCGGCTGGATGTATGTCCTCAACTGGTCGATGACGGGGATCGTGGACACCACCGCGATCGCGCACTACTGCCACTACTGGAAGGCATTCCACGTCGTCCCGCAGTGGACCATCGCGTTGATCGCGCTGCTGGTGGTGCTGTCGATGAACCTGATCTCGGTGAAGGCCTTCGGTGAGCTGGAGTTCTGGGCCTCGTTGATCAAGGTGCTGGCACTGGTGACCTTTCTCGTTGTCGGCACGGTTTTTCTGGTCGGGCGCATCAAGATCGACGGTCATGACACCGGGACCGGCTTATGGAACACCCATGGCGGGCTGGTACCCACCGGGCTGCTGCCCCTGGTGCTCGTCACCTCGGGAGTGGTGTTTGCCTACGCCGCCATCGAATTGGTCGGCATCGCGGCCGGGGAAACGGCAAACCCGGAGAAGGTCATGCCGCGGGCAATCAACTCGGTGGTGTTCCGCATCGCGGTCTTCTACATCGGGTCCACCGTCCTGTTGGGCCTGTTGCTGCCCTACACCGCCTACAAGGCCAACGTCAGCCCGTTCGTGACGTTCTTCTCCAAGGCCGGTGTCAGCGGGGCGGGCAGCGTGATGAACGTGGTGGTGCTGACCGCCGCGCTGTCGAGTCTGAACGCGGGGCTGTATTCCACGGGCCGCATCCTGCGGTCGATGGCCATCAACGGCAGCGGCCCCAAGTTCACCGCGCCGATGTCGAAGCGGGGCGTGCCTTACCGCGGCATCCTGCTCACGAGCGGCGTGGGCTTGCTGGGCATCGTGCTCAACGCCGTCAAACCGAGCCAGGCGTTCGAGATCGTGCTGCACATCGCGGCGGTGGGCATCGTGTTCGCCTGGGGGACGATTGTGGCGAGCCAGCTGCAGTTCTACCGGTGGGCGAAGGCTGGGCGGGTCGAGCGGCCGCGTTTCCGGATGCCGCTGTCGCCGTACAGCGGCTACCTCACGCTGGCTTTCCTGGTCGGCGTGGTGGTCCTGATGTTCTTCGACAAGGTGCAGGGCCCGTACCTGCTCGGCGCGACCGTCATCGGCGTGCCCGCGCTCGTCGGGGGCTGGTTCCTGGTCCGCAATCGGGTGCGGGATGTTCGCGACGCCGCGGCGGCGGTCCCCACGACGGACCCGCCGCTCGCTGTCTAGCGAGAGTCGATGTCACGTCCGTCGGCAAGATCGCTACAGTCAACGACCTCAACGTCCCGCCGGCCCCCCAGGTAGGCCCCCGCGCCGGCATCCCCGGACAGCTCGGCCAGCACGTCCGGCCAGTGCCGGCGCGCGATCACGACGGGATGCCCGGGGCGGTCGCCGAAATACGCCCGGGCCAACCCGCCGCGTGATGCCATGGCCCGGTCCACGACCCGCGTCACCACCGGGGGACCGACGTCCGGAGTGTCGATGACGTGTAGCACGGCGTAGTCGGCCTGCATTGCGTCGGCCTGGGTCAGGCCCGCGCGGACCGAGGCGCTCAATCCCACCTGCCAGTCGGGCGCGACGACCGCGGTCACGCCGGGCGGGGCCGGCACGGCGGCGGCGCCCAAGACCAGGACGACTTCCTCGCAGCCACCGCCCCGCAGCGCGTCGAGCGCAGTCGCCAGCCAGCCATGGACCAGCACCTTCGGCTTGCCGTAGCGCCGTCCGGCCCCCGCGGCGAGCAGCACGCCGACGGTGTGTGGCGTCTTGCCCCTCGACTGCGATAACGGCACTCTCCTATAATGCCATTGGGCTTCTCATTTGACGACAATGGATGGAGCGCGATGGCTCACGACGCCCCGGCGCCGCGGTACGCCGGAACGCGCGTTCAACGGGTGGAGGACGGCCGGCTGCTGACCGGCCGCGGGAGCTTCGTCGACGACATCTCCCGCCCGGGCATGCTGCACGCCTGCTTCGTCCGCAGCCCGTTCGCGCGCGCAGCGATCAACGGCATTGATGCCTCGGCGGCGCTGGCGCTGCCGGGAGTGCGCGCGGTGTTCACCGCGGCCGACCTCAACCCCGACGCCTGCGAGGCGTGGCACGCCGTGGCCGGCAAGGACGTTCCGGACACCCCGCGGCCGCCGCTGGCCGACGGCGAGGTCAAGTTCGTCGGCGACCCGGTCGCCCTGATCGTCGCCGAGAACCGCTACATCGCCGAGGACGCCGTGGAACTGGTCGACGTCGACTACGAGCCGCTGCCGGCAATCGTCGACTTCACCCGGGCGCAGTCCTCGGATGTGCTGGTGCACGAGAGCTACGCGAACAACGTCGCGGGCGGACTGGCCGGAGCCCCGCCGGACGAGGAGGTATTCGCATCGGCGGCGTGCGTGGTGAAAGAGCGCATCTACCAACAGATTTACGCGCCGGTGCCGATCGAGACGCGCGGACTGATCGTCGAGTGGGCGCCGGCCTCCGAAGAGCTCACCATGTGGGCGTCCACCCAGACCCCGCACGAATTGCGGGCCTTCTGTGCGCGCCTGTTGGGCATTGCGGCGCAACGCGTTCGGGTGATCGCGCGCGACACGGGCGGCGGCTTCGGCCAGAAGGTGGTGCCGATGCGCGAGGACATGTGCATCATGCTGGCCGCCCGCAAGGTGCCCGCGGCGCTCAAGTGGATCGAAGACCGGCGCGAGAACCTCATGTCGGCCGGGCAGGCGCGTCATGTCACGGGCACCGCGCGGATGGCGTTCGACGACGAGGGCAACATCGCAGCGGCCGACATCGACTTCCTGCAGGACGTGGGCGCATATCCGACGCCCTACCCCGTGCTGACCACGGCCGCGATCGGCATGTTCTTCCCGGGGCCCTACCGCGTGCCGAAGGCCAGCTTCAAATATCAGACGGTCTTCTCCAACACCAGCGGTCTGGCCGCCTACCGGGGCCCGTGGCAGTTCGAGTCGCTGGCGCGCGAAATCCTCCTCGATGTCGCCGCACGCACAATGAACATCGATCCGGTCGAGCTCCGCCGCCGCAACCTGCTGCGCCGCGACGAGATGCCCTACCTCAACCCCAACGGCATGCCGTATGACCACGTCGCCCCGATCGAGACATTCGAGCAAGCGGTGAAAGTCCTTGACCACGAGGGTTTTCGCAAGGAGCAGGCCGATGCGCTGGGCCAGGGCCGCTACCTGGGTGTCGGCTTCTCGGCCTACATCGAGCCGACGGGCGCGGCGACCGGCCACCTGGCCACCGAAGGCGCGACCATCCGGATCGAGCCGACGGGCACGATCAACGTCTACGTCAACGGCGGTTCGAGCGGAAACAGCTTGGAAACCACCGTGATTCAGCTGGCCGCCGACGCCCTGGGCGCCGATATCGACGACGTGGCCACCATCCAGGGCGACACCGCGATCACGCCCTACGGCGCCGGGACACAGGGCAGCCGCAGCGGGCCGATGACCGCAGGAGCCGTCGACGAGGCGGCAAGAATCCTTCGCCAGAAAATCGTCGCGCTTGCGGCGCATCGCCTCAAGGTGGCCGAATCCGAGGTGGAGCTGGCGCATTCGACGGCGTTGGTGCGCGGCGACGCGTCGAAGCGGGTGACCTTCGGCGAGCTCGCCTACCTCGCGTACTACCAGCCTCAGATGCTGCCCCCGGGAATGTCGCCCGAGCTCGAGGCAACCGCCCGCTACGTCGCCAAGGCGCCCATCCTGTGGTCCAACGCAACCCATGTCTGCACCTGTGAAGTCGACCCGGCGACGGGCAAAGTCACCCTGCTGCGCTACATCGTCAGCGAGGACGTCGGGCCCATGATCAACCCGGCGATCGTCGAGGGCCAGATCGCCGGCGGCACCGTCCAGGGCATCGGCGGCGCGTTGCTGGAGAACCTCGCCTACGACGAGGACGGCAACCCCCTGGCCACCACGTTCGTCGACTATCTGCTGCCGACCACCACCGAGGTCCCGCCGATCGAGTTCGGCCACGTCGAGATCCCCGGTCCCGGCCCCGGCGGGTACAAGGGCGCGGGCGAGGGCGGAGCGATCGGCTCGGTGCCCGCGGTGATCAACGCGATCAACGACGCGCTGGCGCCGCTGGGCGTGACGATCACCCGGCTCCCGGCCACCCCGGCGGCGATCGCGTCGCTGCTCGCGGAGGCCGACCGGTGAAGCCCGCCGCATTCGACTACCACCGCCCCGACACGGTCGAGGACGCCGTTGGCCTGCTGGCGGAACTGGGCGATGACGCGAAGATCCTGGCCGGCGGGCAGAGCCTGGTGCCGATGCTGTCCATGCGGCTGGCCTACTTCGACCATCTGGTCGATATCTCCCGACTGAGCGAGCTGCAGGGCATCGAGCGTCGGGGCGATGAGCTGTGGATCGGCGCCGGAACCACCGAGGCCAGGGTGGGCTCCGATGACCAAGTGCGGCAAGCGGTTCCGTTGCTGACGCGGGTGACGCCGTTCGTCGGACACTTCCAGATCCGCAACCGCGGCACCGTCGGGGGGTCGATCGCGCACGCCGACGCCGCGGGCGAATACCCGGCCGTCGCGCTGACGCTGGGCGCGGTGATGGAGGTGATGTCGCCGCGGGGGCGGCGGGAGATCGCCGCGGCCGACTTCTTCGCCGGGTTGTGGGAGACGACGATGGAATCCGATGAGGTGTTGACCGGGGTCCGATTCCCGGTGTGGAACGGCAGATCCGGCTTTTCGATCCACGAATTCTCGCGCAGGCACGGCGATTTCGCGATCGCCGGGGCGCTGGTCGCCGTCCAGCTCGACGCCGCTGACCGGGTGTCCCGCTGCGCCATCGGCCTGCTGGGCCTGGGGGCCACGCCAAAGCGCGCTACGGCGGCCGAGGCTGCGCTCGTCGGCAAGCCGATCGGCGAGCTGACCCCCGACGAGATCGGCCGCCTCGCGATGACCGGGCTCGACGACGTTCCGACCGACCTGCAGGGGTCGGCCTCGTATCGCACCAGGGTCGGCGCCGCGATGGCCGAGCGCGCCTGGAACGAGGCCACCACCGAGGCCATCCTGGGGCCGCGCAATGCATGAACAACCCGTCCAGTTGTCGGTCAACGGCAATCCCGTCGCGGCAGGCGTCGAGCCGCGCATGACCCTGGCCGATTTTTTGCGGGAACGGTGCGGGCTCACCGGCACCCACCTCGGCTGCGAGCATGGGGCGTGCGGTGCGTGCACGGTGTTGGTGGCCGGCGAGGCCGTGCGGTCGTGCCTGATGTTCGCGGTCCAGGCAGATGACATGGAGGTGACAACAGTCGAGGGCATCGCGTCGCCGGATGGCACGCTGTCGCCGGTACAGGCGGCGTTGCGGGAATGCCACGGACTGCAATGCGGCTTTTGCACTCCCGGCTTCGTCACGTCGCTCACCGCACTGCTGCGCGACAACCCGGACCCCACCGACGACGAGATACGGCAGGGCTTGTCGGGAAACTTCTGCCGGTGCACCGGCTACCAGGGCATCATCGCGGCCGCCCGTCGAGCCGCCGAATTGATGCGCGCAACGCATTGACATCCATTGTGTCCCACGGGCATCGGAAGCCGAGTCGGTGTTTCGCGCCGCCGGTCCCCGCCGGGAGTTGGCGCAAACGGCGGCCGACCACGCCGGCGATCATGCGCGCACTCTCCGAAGGTCTGCGCGGCGCCCCGGTCGGTCACGCGGCGGTAAAACTTCACCATCGGTGCGGCATCTGCCCGCATCGGTAGGCGCGTCACTGCAGTCACTTTCGTCACCGCGTGCGTAATCTGGTCCCGATATCTGAGACTTTTCGGGAGTAACGCGTGCGGTTATCGCAGAAGGCACGATGGGGTCTCGCCGGTGGTTCGCTGCTGCTCTCGCCGGTGCTCGTGAGCGCCATGCCGGTTTCCGGCTGCAGCTCCCACATAGACGGCCGGCCGGTCGCGGCCCCCGGCGCGGGGCCGACCGAGCCCACGTTTCCCACGCCCAGGCCGACCACCCCGACCGCCGCGCCGTCGGCGCCCAGCTCGACACCGGCGCCGTCCAGCTCTCCGGCGAACCCGACCGCGCCCGCCGGCGCCATCCCGCTTGCGCCCGACCAGAACGGTTACGTCTTCATCGAAACGAAGTCGGGCATGACGCGCTGCCAGATCAATAAGGAAAGCGTGGGCTGCGAGGCACCGTTCACCAATTCCCCCCTGCAGGACGGCGAACACGCCAACGGCGTCAGCATCAATTCCAGCGGCTCAGTGCAATGGGTGCTGGGCAACCTGGGTGCGATTCCGACCGTCACCATCGACTACAAGACCTACCAGGCGCAGGGCTGGACGATAAGCGCGACAGCCGACGGCACCCGCTTCACCAATGACCGCACGGGCCACGGCATGTTCGTCAGCATCGAGAAAGTGAATACGTTCTGAGCAGGCGGATAGCCGACGTCAGTACCATCGGTGCCGTGGCAAGCAATGGCCCACCGAATGACTTCCAGGATCAGCGGACGCGGTACGCCGAATACGGTGTTGGCGAGCAGCAGGAAACCCCGCCCGGGCAACCGGAGCCGCCCGAGTCTTTGGATCCCTTCGACCAGGCCACCGAGCCGACGCCCTGGTATC
Source organism: Mycobacterium sp. (assembly GCF_019247615.1). Classification (GTDB taxonomy): domain Bacteria; phylum Actinomycetota; class Actinomycetes; order Mycobacteriales; family Mycobacteriaceae; genus Mycobacterium. The sequence continues at coordinate 44,541 of NZ_JAFBAT010000192.1, forward strand.
GCAAGCCGGTCGGGCTCATCGCCTGGCTGATCGTCGTCCTCATTCTGATCGGCCTCATCGTTTACGGCGTCATGGACCTGATTCACGGGGGCGAAGGAACCAGCCCGGCCCCCAGCAGCACGACCCCGACGACGTCGGCCACCACGGCTCCGCCGACGACCACCGAATCGCCCGCGCCGCCGCCCACGAGCACCCCGGTCGAGTCGCCGGCGCAGCAGCCGACGCAGGGGCCGACCCAGCAGCCGACACGCCAGCCCACCCAGCAGCCGCCAACGCATCGGCACCATCTGCCGTCGTTGCCGTCGGTCATCAACGTTCCCGGGATGCCCGCGATCACGCTTCCGCCCGGCATGCCCGATTACTGATCACCTCAGCGCCGCGGCCGTGATCGGGCTTGCTCCTAGACTCGCTGGAATCCAACAGACACAGGGGTGTGCGATATGAGCGAGGCGCTCGGGTTGTCGATCGGGATGGCCAACCTGGTCGCGGTCCGCGCAGGTGGCACCCCGGTGATCCGAAGTTCGGTGTTGACGCTGTTCGAGCACAGGCCGACCGAGGTCGGGCTGCCGGAAGAAAACCCAAATCTGACCGAACCCGGCTTGGTGCTGCGGGGATTCGTCGAGCGGGTTGGCGACCGGAGTCCGCTGGTGGCGGCCGACGGGACGAAGTACCCGGGCGCGGTGCTGACGGTCGAAGCGATCGAGGCGATGGCACGCACGGTGGGGAACGGCACACCGGTGACGGTCGCCGTTCCCGCGTACTGGTCCGAGTCCCAGGCCGACGCGCTGCGCGAGGAGTTTTTCGCCCAGCAGGATCTAGCGCGGGGCGGGGAGCCGCCGAATTTGATCTCCGACGCCGCGGCGGCGCTCGCCGTGCTGGGCGCAGAACCGGGATTCCCCACCGAGGGCGTCGTCGCGCTGTGCGATTTCGGCGCGGGCGGCACGACCATCACCGCGGCTAACGCCTCGTCGAACTTTCAGCAAATCGGCCCGTCGGTGCGATACGCCGATTTTTCCGGCGACCTGATCGATCAGCTCATCGCCGACCACGTGCGGACGGCCGCGTCCGGCGTCACAACGGCGGACCTTGCGAGCACCAGCCGCATCGGCGGACAAACCCGTCTGATCGGCGAGTGTCGCCGCGCCAAGGAGCGGCTGTCGACGGCGACGGCGGCCACGATCGCGACGGGTTCCGGCGATATTGCGCTGTCGCGGACCGATTTAGAGCACCTGATCTCCGGACCGCTGGACCGGTTCCTCAGCAATCTCGAAGATGTGCTGCAGCGCAAGGGACTTCCCCGATCTGCGCTGGCGGCCGTGGCGATGGTCGGCGGCGGTGCCGGCATCCCGCTGCTCGCCACGCGACTGGCCGGTCTGCAGGTACCGATCCACAGCGCTGCCCAACCCGCCGCCAGCGCCGCCCTGGGCGCTGCGGTGCTCGGCCAGCAACAAGGCTCCGCGGGCTTCGCGACCGCCGCGAGCCCGCTGGTCGAGACCCCGACCGAAATGGTTGACACCGCCCGAGTCGCCGAGGCGCGCCCCATGGCCTGGTCGGAGGACGCCGACGATGCGGCCGAGCCGGTGCCGTACACCGGTCCCGACATGACGGGCGAATACGCCAGGGAGCCGGCGACTTCGGGCCATCCGGACGGCGACCGGTACGCCGCCGAGGACGCGCGGCTGCCGTGGTACAAGCGCACCGCGCTGGTGTTGAGCGTGGTCGGCGCGGCCGCGGCCGTGCTCGTGGCGGTGTTGTTGGGGCTGACGCTCGGCCACAACAAGACCAATCCCGTCAACACCACCCCGCCGGGTCAGCCGGCGCCCCCGCAAACGTCGCAAACGGTGACCATCACCGGCCCCGACAACAGCACCACCGTGACGGTGATCCCGCCGCCACCGCCGCCACCGTCGTCCTCCGCGCCGCCGCCCCCACCCGCGACCACCAGCCAACCCGCGCCCACCACGACGACGGCGCCGCCGACCACGACCAGCGCGCCACCGACCACGACAGCGGCGCCGACCACGACCGCCGCGCCGACCACCGCGGCGCCGACCACCGCGGCGCCGACCCCCACTCGACAACGGCCGCTGCCGCTGCCGGTACCGGTCCCGCCGTTCGGTTAGGTCCACCTACCTGGCACCGAAAGTCGGGCGGGTGTCACTATGAGCTGGGCCTAAGCAGGCAAAAACGCGCTGTTTGACGATGCATGGGAGAAATCTTCTGTGACCACGCAGATGCTCATCAGACTGTTAATTGGCATGGGCATGACGGTGGTCGTGCTCGTACTCGCCGTACGGCGGGTCCTGTGGCTGTACAAGCTGATCATGTCCGGCCAGCCGGCCACCGGACGCACCGACAACCTCGGCACCCGGATCTGGACGCAGATCGCCGAGGTCTTCGGGCAGCGCCGGCTGCTGAAGTGGTCGATCCCGGGCCTGGCCCACTTCTTCACAATGTGGGGCTTCTTCATCCTGCTCACGGTCTACATCGAGGCGTACGGCTTCCTCTTCCAGGCGAACTTCCACATCCCGATCATCGGGCGGTGGGACGCGCTGGGCTTCCTGCAGGACTTCTTCGCGACCGCCGTCTTCCTCGGCATCACGACCTTCGCCATCATCCGGCTGCGCAGCGAGCCGAAAGAGTACGGCCGCCAGTCGCGTTTCTACGGCTCGCACACCGGCGGTGCGTGGCTGATCTTGTTCATGATCTTCAACGTCATCTGGACGTACGTGCTGGTCCGCGGGTCCGCGGTCAACAACGGCACGCTGCCCTACGGCAAGCCGGCGTTCCTGTCGCACCTGTTCGGCGCAATCCTGCGCCCGCTCGGTGAGCCGGCCAACGAATACATCGAGACGACCGCCCTGCTGCTGCACATCGCCGTCATGCTGGCCTTCCTGCTGATCGTTCTGCACTCCAAGCACCTGCACATCTTCCTGGCGCCGATCAACGTCACGTTCAAGCGGCTGCCCGACGGCCTGGGCCCGCTGCTGCCGGTGGAGTCCGGCGGCAAGCCGATCGACTTCGAAAACCCGCCTGACGACGCGCAATTCGGGCGCGGCAAGATCGAGGACTTCACCTGGAAGGGCATGCTCGACTTCGCGACCTGCACGGAGTGCGGACGCTGTCAGTCGCAGTGCCCGGCCTGGAACACCGGAAAGCCGCTCTCCCCCAAGCTCGTCATCATGGACCTGCGCGACCACTGGATGGCCAAAGCGCCCTACATCCTGGGCGACAAGGAGACACCCCTCGAGAACACCCCCGAGGGTGGGATCGGCGAGGAACTGGGCGGCGAGAAGGCTGCCGAGGAGCATCACGTACCCGAGTCGGGCTTCGGCCGAGTCATGGGCTCCGGTCCGGAGCAGGCAACCCGGCCGCTGGTCGGCACCCTCGAACAGGGCGGCGTCATCGACCCCGACGTGCTGTGGTCCTGTGTGACCTGCGGCGCCTGCGTCGAGCAGTGCCCGGTGGACATCGAGCACGTCGACCACATCGTCGACATGCGCCGCTACCAGGTCATGATGGAGTCGGAATTCCCGTCCGAGCTGTCCACGCTGTTCAAGAACTTGGAAACCAAGGGCAACCCGTGGGGCCAGAACGCCTCGGACCGGACCAGCTGGATCAACGAGGTCGACTTCGACGTCCCCGTCTACGGCGAGGACGTCGACAGCTTCGACGGCTTCGAGTACCTGTTCTGGGTGGGCTGCGCGGGCGCCTATGACGACAAGGCGAAGAAGACCACCAAGGCCGTCGCCGAACTGCTCGCCATCGCCGGCGTGAAGTACCTGGTGCTGGGGACCGGCGAATCCTGCAACGGCGACTCCGCGCGCCGATCGGGCAACGAGTTCCTGTTCCAGCAGCTGGCGGCCCAAGCCGTCGAAACCCTGGATGGGGTGTTCGAGGGTGTGGAGACCGTCGACCGCAAGATCGTCGTCACCTGCCCGCACTGCTTCAACACCCTCGGTAGGGAGTACCGGCAGCTGGGGTCCAACTACACCGTGTTGCACCACACCCAGCTGCTCAACCGGCTGGTCCGCGACCAGAAATTGGTGCCCGTCACCCCGGTCTCGCAGGACGTCACCTACCACGACCCGTGTTACCTGGGCCGACACAACAAGGTGTACGAGGCGCCGCGTGAGCTGATCGGCGCCGCGGGCGCAAAACTCACCGAAATGCCCCGCCACGCCGAACGCAGCTTCTGCTGCGGCGCGGGCGGTGCGCGCATGTGGATGGAAGAGCACATCGGCAAGCGGATCAACCACGAGCGCGTCGACGAGGCACTGGCCACCAACGCCGCCACGATCGCCACCGGATGCCCCTTCTGCCGGGTGATGGTCACCGACGGCGTCAACGACCGCCAGGAAGAAGCCGGTCGCAGCGGCGTCGAGGTGCTCGACGTGGCGCAGGTGCTGCTCGGTTCGCTCGAATACGACAAGGCGACGCTGCCGGCGAAGGGCACGGCCGCCAAGGAGGCGGAAAAGCGGGCCGCCGCTGCGCCCAAGGCCGCCGCTCCGGCCGCGCCCGCCGAGGCGCCGGCCAAGGCCGAGGAGCCCGCGCCCGCCAAGGCCGCCGAGCCGGAGCCGGCCAAGGCCGCGTCTCCCGCGCCGGCCAAGGGTTTGGGCATCGCCGGCGGCGCCAAGCGCCCGGGCGCCAAGAAGGCCGCGCCCGCGGCGAAGGCAACCGAGGCGCCGGCCGAGCCGCCCGCCGAAACAAGTGCTCCGGCGGCGCCCGCCGCGCCCGCGAAGGGGCTCGGCCTGGCCGCGGGCGCGAAGCGACCCGGCGCCAAGAAGGCCGCACCGGCCGCCAAGGCAACCGAGGCGCCCGCCGAGCCTGCCGAACCGGCCGCACAAACCAAGGCGCCCGCGGCGCCCGCCGCGCCGGTGAAGGGGCTCGGCATCGCCGCCGGCGCCAAGCGACCCGGCGCCAAGAAATCCGCGGCCCCGGCGGCCGCGGAAAAGGCTGTGGCAACCGAGGCCCCGGCCGAGCAACCGGAGGCCAAGACAGAGCCCGAGCAAAAGCCGGAGCCGTCGGCGCACCCCGACGGCGACGCGGCACCGCCGGCGGCACCCGTAAAAGGCTTGGGCATCGCACGCGGTGCGCGCCCACCGGGCAAGCGCTGATCACAGATTGAGGTCGTTCAGCAAATTCCGGTGGACAACGATGGCACCATAGGTGAGGTGACTACTCACCAGCTGCCCGCGCACGGCTCCGGCCATCACGGCGGGCACCACCGGCAGCGCGCGTTCGCGCAGTCGTCCAAGCTGCAGGACGTCCTGTACGAAATCCGCGGACCGGTGCACCAGCATGCCGCGCGGCTGGAAGCCGAGGGGCACCGCATTCTCAAGCTCAACATCGGCAATCCGGCGCCATTCGGGTTCGAGGCGCCCGACGTGATCATGCGCGACATGATCCAGGCCCTGCCGTACGCCCAGGGCTACTCCGACTCGCAGGGCATCCTGCCGGCGCGGCGGGCGGTCGTGACCCGCTACGAGCTGGTCGACGGATTTCCCCGGTTCGACGTCGACGACGTGTACCTGGGCAACGGCGTCTCCGAGCTGATCACGATGACGCTGCAAGCGCTGCTCGACAACGGCGATCAGGTGTTGATCCCGGCGCCCGACTACCCGCTGTGGACGGCGTCGACCTCCCTGGCCGGAGGTACCCCGGTGCACTATCTGTGCGACGAGACCCAGAACTGGCAGCCCGATATCGCCGATTTGGAATCCCGGATCACCGAGCGAACCAAGGCGCTGGTGGTGATCAACCCGAACAACCCGACCGGCGCCGTGTACAGCCGCGAGGTCCTCACTCAGATGGTCGAGCTGGCACGCAAGCACCAGCTGTTGCTGCTGGCCGACGAGATCTACGACAAGATCCTCTACGACGACGCCAAGCACATCAATGTGGCCTCGCTCGCGCCCGACATGCTGTGTCTGACTTTCAACGGCCTGTCGAAGGCCTATCGCGTCGCCGGCTACCGAGCCGGCTGGCTGGCCGTCACCGGCCCCAAGGACCACGCCGAGAGCTTCATCGAGGGAATCAGCTTGCTGGCCAACATGCGGCTGTGCCCGAACGTGCCGGCGCAACACGCAATACAGGTCGCGCTCGGCGGCCACCAGAGCATCGAAGACCTGGTGCTACCCGGCGGGCGGCTGCTCGAGCAGCGCGACGTGGCCTGGACGAAGCTCAACGAGATTCCCGGGGTTTCGTGCGTCAAACCCGAGGGCGCCCTGTATGCGTTCCCGCGGCTCGACCCCGAGGTCTACGACATCGAGGACGACGAGCAACTCGTTCTCGACCTGTTGCTCTCGGAGAAGATTCTCGTCACCCAGGGCACCGGGTTCAATTGGCCGGAGCCGGACCACCTGCGCCTTGTGACCTTGCCGTGGTCGCGTGATCTCGCGGCCGCGATCGAACGGCTCGGCAACTTCTTGACCAGCTATCGCCAGTAGGCGAGTGCCAGCCCGACGCCCTCTAACCCCAGTCGATTTGTGCTCGTCACAGACCCGAGGGAACATTTCGTAACGCAACGCGTTACACTTGCTAAGTGTGCTGCCTCCGATCACCTGGACCGAGGAGAGCGAAGACCATATCGCCGAACACGACGTGTCACCGCACGAAGTGGAAGAGGCAATCTATACCCGCCCACGCCTGAAGAAGCGGGGGCGGAGCGACACGATGCTTTTCTACGGTCAGAGCCAAGCCGGTCGATACCTCTTCGTAGTGACCTCTTAGGCCCTGGATGGCGGAATGTACATCGTGACCGCACGAGACATGGTCGACGCGGAAAAGCGAGAGTTCAGAAAGAAAGCGAGGTAGAGCACATGAATAAGAAGAAATTGAAAGAATTACGCGAATACTATGACAACACTGACACGAGTGCAGAAATCGTCGACGCTGAACTCGACGATGAGATCGTCCAGTCGCCGATGGTTGGGATTACCGTGCGGTTGCCGGCTGAGGTACTTCAACGGGTCCGCGAGCGGGCTGCACAGGAGAACATCAAGACGACCGCCCTCATTAGGCGATGGATCGAGCACCATGTCGAGCCCAGATCCTTATTTGGCGGACCGATACCCACGTCACCATCGGTGACCGCCGCGTCGGTTACAAGCGTCTATCAAACGATCTTAGAGCTCCATACGAACGCTTCGCTACCGGCGCAAACCAGGGAAGTGGTCGAGTCGTTCAAGGAGTTTGAGCCGCTACTCCTAAGAGATCGAGTGAGTACATGACTGAAGAAGGACCAGGGTCGTCAGCGGCCATCAGCGAGGCGGAGGCTACCTTCCTTCGCGAGGAGCGGGAAACGACCCGACCGTTTGACCCCGAGCTCATGCGTCTAGTCCATTTCCTCAATGTTGTAGACGCGGCGGAGATCGGAGTGACGTTGTATGTCGGTGGCTGTGTCGTTTCGGGAATGTTGATTTCCACGGCACAATTCTACCGACTGCTCATCAAAAACATCACTGACGAAAGCACGCTGAGCCCCCACTCGGACCGAGCCGCTGCGCAGAGTTTCGCGGATCTTTACCGACCACAGTTGGCGAATGCAGAGAAAGAAGTCAAGGAGAGTAGGGCATCCAAAACACCGCCTCCGACTCCCCGACATATTCACTTGCGCCATGCGCAGGCCTTCGTTGGCGGCGCAGAGCCGTTGACGCAAGCTGTGTGGCGTGGTCGGCTCGCTTGCGTTGATGGCTGGTCGATCGGCAATTTCGGGTCAATTCCGCCACTTGACGCGGCGGTATAGGCCGCGGGCGTTGCAGCAAGCGCACCGACTCACATGTGTTGGGAACGGGCCACCCTCTACGCAGGTGTATACGCGTTCGCCCACGACTCCGTGAAATGAGTCGTCGATGGTGGTGTGGAATTTCCCGGCCCATTGATGTGTCGGTTTGGCGATTTGGCACCAGACTGCCCCACGCATCAGTACGCGGGTCGCGGCGCCCTTTACCCTCGACCGGGTGACGCACTCGCATTCGCACACGCTGTCGTCGGGACCGTCTCCGCCGGCTCCCCTGCCCGCCAAGATTGTCATCGGGTTGCTGGTCTTGATCGGTGCGGCAGTGGTAGCCGGTGCGGCCTGGCTGTGGCCGAGCAGGCAGCACGTCGACATCCCGCTGCCGTTCCAGAACTCCTCCGGCGGTTCGGTGAGCACCCAACGGGGGCACGTTCTGTCCAGCGCGCTGGGCGACTGCGGCAGCGCGTCGGCGGGTCAGGTGCTCACCACGGCCCCCAAACCGGCGGCCCCCGGCGCCGGGCGGTGCGTACAAACACTGATGGCGATCGATTCCGGGCCGAACGCCGGCGCCGACACGCTGTTGGAATCCTCTCCGGGCCCGGGACAGGCCCACTTCGCGGCCGGTGATCGCGTGCGGCTCGTCCGGCAGGTCGACGACCAGGGCACGACCAACTACGCGTTTTACGACTTCGAACGCGGCTGGCAGCTGGTCGCGTTCGGGCTGGCATTCGCCGTGGTGATCGTCGCGGTGGCCCGTTGGCGCGGGCTGCTTGCGCTGGTCGGCATCGTGGTCGCGTTCGCGGTGCTGGTGGTGTTCCTGCTGCCGGCGCTGCGCGGCGGCGCCCCCGCGGTGCCCGTCGCGCTGGTGTCGTCGGCGGCGATCCTCTATGCGGTGATATACCTCGCCCACGGCATCAACCTGCGAACGAGCGCCGCCCTGCTGGGCACCTTGTCGTCGCTACTGCTGGCGGCTGGATTATCCTGGGCCGCAGTCGATTTAGCACACCTCACCGGGTTGTCGGATGACCAGAACAGCCAGGTGTCGGCCTATTTGGGCAACGTGTCCATCAGCGGGTTGCTGCTCGCCGGGTTCATCATCGGGTCGCTCGGGGTGCTGAATGACGTGACCGTCACCCAGGCGTCGACGGTCTTCGAGCTCGCCCACCTCGGCGGCTCCCGGCGGGCCATCTTCACGGGCGCGATCCGGGTCGGCCGCGACCACATCGCCAGCACGGTCTACACCCTGATGCTGGCCTACGCCGGCACGTCGCTCCCCCTGCTGCTGCTGTTCAGCGTCTCCAATCGCTCGCTGGGTGACGTGGTGACGAGCGAAAGTGTGGCCATCGAGCTGACCCGCTCGGCGGTGGGCGGCATCGCTTTGGCGCTGTCGGTGCCGTTGACAACGGCGATCGCCGCGGTGTTGGCCAAACCCGCCGGCATCAACTCCGTTCCAACAGCTCCAGCAAGTAGCCGCCGTATCCGGACTTGAGCAGGTCGCGGGCGCGTGCCGCGAGTTCGTCGTCGGTGATCCAGCCCTGGCGCCAGGCGACTTCCTCGGGAACGCTGACCTTCAGTCCCTGCCTCCGTTCCAGCGTCCGGACGTAGTCGCTGGCATCCAGCAGCGAGTCGAAAGTCCCCGTGTCGAGCCAGGCCGTGCCACGGGCCAGCACCTCGACCGCCAGCCTGCCCCGGTTCAGATAGATTTGGTTGACTTCGGTGATCTCGTATTCGCCGCGCGCCGATTTCTTTAAGCTCTTGGCGATTTCGATCACGTCGTTGTCATAGAAATACAGGCCTGGTACCGCGTACTTGGACTTCGGGGTGGCCGGCTTCTCCTCCAGCGACAGCGCCATGCCGTCGGGCCCGAATTCGACTACGCCGTACGCCGACGGGTTCGCCACCCAATACGCGAAAATTGCTCCGCCGCTTACGCTTTGGAAGCGTCTAAGGTTGGTGCCAAGGCCGGGACCGTAGAAGATGTTGTCCCCCAATACCAGTGCAGACGCATCGTTGCCGATGTGGTTGGCGCCCAACACGAAAGCTTGCGCGAGACCGTCGGGGCGCTCTTGCGTCACATAGCTGAGGTTGATGCCGAATTGCGAACCGTCGCCGAGGAGGCGCTGAAAGCCGCCCGCGTCGTGTGGCGTGGTGATCACCAGAATGTCGCGGATTCCGGCCATCATCAGCGTGGACAGCGGGTAGTAGATCATCGGTTTGTCGTAGACCGGCAGCAACTGCTTGCTGATACCGATCGTGATCGGATGAAGACGGGTGCCCGAGCCCCCGGCCAAGATGATCCCGCGCATGACGGACTCGCATTCCCCCTAGTTGACGAAGTCGGACTCGGTGAGCTCGGTTGCCGCCAGGGCAGACGCCAGGTCCTCGTGCCGGAATATCGAGGTGACACGGTCGTGGACCACCCGGAATGCGGATGCCGCGTTGTAGACGGCCCCGTCCGGGGTGCTGACCTTTTGCTCGACGACCACGACGCCGTCGTGCACGTACATCCGGCCCGGCTCCGCCGTGCCCTCGCGCGAACCGGCCCAACTACGGAGGGCCTGATGGCCCTGTGCGGCGCCGTTCGCGTCGCCGATCTCGATGTCGTCGCTCGACAACAACACCAAGGTGTCCAGGTCGCCGGCATTGAGGGCGTCATGCCACGCCAGCACGGTGGCGATCTCCGAAGTGCTCATGGTCAGCAAGTTACCGCGTGCATGCCCGGCTAGAGAGGCGTACGGTCCAGCCAGTCCTGCCACACCTTGTCGTCGCCGAACAGCTCGATTCCCGCGTCGCTCACACGCAGCCGACGCGTGAGCGCCAGCAGCAGCTCGGCGGCGCCCCCGCGCAGCGCCGCGCTGCCCTTGCCGTGGGCGTGCGACCACACGATGGCGCCCTCCTGGACTCGGACGGTCCATTCGCCGCTGTCGCCCAGCCCCGGGTCGGTGGCGTGCAGGTGGAGGGTGTTGCCTTGGGCGAGGGGGAGTGGCGACCCGTCGCTCCCCGCCTGAATCGCAACTCGCTCAAGCCATTCGGTGATTCCGTCGGCCGCGATATCGGCTTCGATCCTGAACTCGGCCCCGGTGGCAATGGCGGCGTCGGCGCGGTGCACCACGGTCTCATGCAGGCGCCGCCGGATCCACCAGTCGGCCGGGCGCGGGCCGAGGAAGGTCCACACCGGCGTTGGCGGGGTTTCCAGGTACCACGCCTCGACAGCCGTCACCAGCTCGTGCGCTCCGCCGTGCAACCAGGAGATCGCACCGGCGGGATCAGGCGGGGGTTTGCCACCCTCGACCGCGCGGGGATCGAGGAAGGCGTCGAGGCGCTGGCGCACGATCTGCGCCGCCCAGCGGTCCCCGCGCCCGACGTGCCGCAGCAGTTGCGCCAGGCTCCAGCCCGGGCATGTGGGCACCGGAACGGACGCATCGACATCGCGGAAGAGCTCCGCAAAAGCGCGGTTCTCGGCGAGAAACGCGGCGGCATGGTCCACGGAGGTCAGGCTACCCGCCGGCCCGCATCGCCCCCGGAAAGCGCGAAAGACAGCCCGGGGAGCCGGCGATCACGATAACGTCCGTCCGGGGAGATTGTTTCGATCGTGACCGGGGGCGAGCCTCGCCTGTGATCAGCTGATGAAAGGTGTGGGTATGTCGTTTTTGATCGCGGCACCGGAGGCGCTGGGTGCGGCGGCTTCGGATTTGGCCGGTATCGGTACGACGGTCAGCGCGGCCCATGCGGCCGCCGCGGCCCCGACCACGGGCCTGTTGGCCGCGGGTGCCGACGAGGTGTCGACTGCTATCGCATCGCTGTTTTCCGCCCACGCGCAGGCCTTTCAAAAGCTGGGCACTCAGGCCGCGGCCTTCCACGACCAGTTTGTGCAGACCATGAGCGCGGGCGCGGCGGCGTACACCGGCACCGAGGCCGCCAATGTCCAGGACACCCTGTTGGGCTTCGTCAATGCGCCGACCGAGGCGCTGTTCGGGCGCCCGATGATCGGCAACGGCGCCAACGGGGCCCCTGGGACCGGGCAGAACGGGCAACCTGGCGGGATCTTGATCGGCAACGGCGGGGCCGGCGGGTCCGGCGCGCCCGGCCAAAACGGCGGCAACGGCGGTGACGCCGGCCTGTTCGGCTCCGCCGGCGCCGGCGGAGCAGGCGGCGCCGCAACCGCCACTAGCCCGGCCGGCAACGGCGGGAAGGGCGGGACCGGCGCGCTGTTCGGCGGCGGCGGGGCCGGTGGTGCCGGCGGGTCCTCGACCTTCGCTCAAGCCGCCGGGAACGGCGGTGCAGGCGGAAACGGTGGGCTGCTGGGCGCCGGCGGCACCGGCGGCGCCGGTGGTTCGTCATCGCTCGGGTCCGGCGGGAATGGCGGGGCCGGCGGGAACGCCGGACTTGTCAGCCTCGGCGGCACCGGCGGCATCGGCGGACCGACGCAGCCCACCGGTGGCGCCGGCGGCGCCGGTGGCGCCGGCGCCATCAACGGGGGTAGCGGGGGGGCCGGCGGCAATGCCGGGTTCCTTGGCTCCGGTGGGGCCGGCGGCGAAGGTGGGGTCGGCAATGCCGGCAACGGCGGTGCCGGCGGCCACGGCGGGGCCGGCTCGATTTGGGGGAACGGCGGACCCGGCGGCCACGGCGGCAGCGGGGTCACCGCCGGGGGAAGAGGCGGCGATGGCGGCGTCTCCGGCATCTTTGAGGGCTCTGCCGGCGCCGGCGGGTCCGGCGGCACCGCCAGCGGCGTCGGCGGCATCGGCGGCGCCGGCGGTACCGGCGGCGACACCCGTGGAATCTCCGGCAACGGCGGACTCGGCGGCGACGGCGGGGCCAGCCTCGGCGGCTCCGGCGGGGCAGGCGGTAACGGCGGCAGCGCCGGGCCCGTGATGGGCGGTGGCGGGGCGGGCGGCACCGGCGGCGCCGGCCTCGGGGGCGCCGGCGGGGCCGGCGGTATCGGTGGCAATGCGGGCATGCTGGAAAGCTCCGCCGGGGTCGGCGGGGCCGGCGGGGCGGGCCTGACCATCGGCGGCAACGGCGGGCACGGCGGTAAGGCCGGGGTGATCGGCAACGGCGGTGAGGGCGGCGCCGGCGGGGCGGGCCTCGTCGCGGGCGCGCCCGGCGGTAACGGCGGTAACGGCGGCGACGCCGTGCTGGTCGGTACCGGCGGTGACGGCGGTAATGCCGGTCCCGGCACGCCGCCGGGCAAGCCGGGGACCGGCGGCGCCGGCGGGCTGATCGGCTCGCCGGGAAACCCCGGGCAGCCCTGAGGCCTTCGGTGCGCGGGCGGCGCTAGGCAGAGTTAGGGGCCCTTTATGGTCGGGGTGCTCCGAGGCGGAACATCCGCCACCCCGCCTGCCCCCAACGGGCACCATCGAGGCAGTTGCGGCCGTCGACGACGACCCGGGACCGCACGCGGTCGGCCAAGTCGTTGGGATCGAGGTCGATGAACTGGCGCCATTCGGTGAGCACCAGCACCGCATCCGCGCGCTCGCAGGCCTCTTCGACCGACACCGCATAGTTCAGCGTCGGGAAAAGTCGCTGTGCGTTTTCCAGCGCCTTCGGGTCGTACACGTTGACCGTGGCGCCGTTGAGCTGCAATTGGCCGGCGACGTTGAGCGCGGGCGAGTCGCGTACATCATCCGATTCGGGCTTGAACGCTGCCCCCAGGACGGCGATGTTCGCGCCCAGGAGCGAACCGCCGCACGCGGTCGTGGTCAATTCGACCATCCGGGTTCGCCGGCGCATGTTGATGCTGTCCACCTCACGCAGGAACGTCAGGGCCTGATTGGCTCCCAGCTCGCCGGCGCGGGCCATGAAAGCGCGGATGTCCTTGGGCAAGCAGCCACCGCCGAAACCCAGACCGGCATTGAGGAATTGGCGTCCGATCCGCGGATCGTACCCGAGAGCGTCGGCCAACAGGCTGACGTCGGCGCCCGCGGCCTCACACACCTCGGAGATGGCATTGATGAATGAAATCTTGGTCGCCAGAAAGGCATTGGCGGATACCTTGACCAACTCGGCAGTCTGCAAGTCGGTCACCAGAAACGGCACACCGGCATCCAGCAGCGGACCGTACAGCTCACGTACCGCCTCCTCGGCGCGCGTCGAATCATGTCGGATGCCAAGGACAATGCGGTCCGGATTCAGGGTGTCGTGCACGGCGTAGCCCTCGCGCAGAAACTCCGGATTCCAGGCGATTTCGACATCGACCCCCGCCGGTGCGAGCGCGGCTGCCCGTTGGTTGAGCTCGGCCGCGGTGCCCACCGGGACAGTCGATTTGCCGATGAGCACCGATGACCGGGTCAGGCGGGGCACCAGCGTGTCGATGACGGCGTGGACATGGCACAGATCTGCCCCGTATTCGCCCTTCTTTTGCGGCGTTCCCACACCGAGAAAATGAACGTCGGCGAACTCGGCGGCCATGTCGTAGTCCGTGGTGAACTGCAGTCGTCCGGCGGCGAGATTGTCGGTCAACAAGTTTCGCAGGCCGGGCTCGTAGAAAGGAATCTCGCCGGCGGCCAGCTTGGCGACTTTGCCCGCATCGATATCAACGCCGAGAACCTCGTGTCCCAATTCCGCCATCCCGGCCGCGTGGGTCGCACCCAGGTAGCCGGTGCCGAAGACGGTGCATCGCATACCACCGGTGTAGGTGGCCGCGATGAGCTGACTGCATCGCGCCGCTGATCGGTAGGCAAACTGCAGATGACAGCTGGCCCTAACAGCCAGCTAGTGGCGCCCGAACCCGCCGTGACCGCCGCCGAAGGGACCGTGGCCACCGCCAAACGGACCACCGCCGAAGGGGCCTTCGCCACCATGCCCGCCACCGGCGCCGCCGCCGGGCCCGAACCCGGGCCCGAACCCGCTTCCCGGGGCGGCACCGATAACCGGTATGGGGAGCGGGATGGGCACCGGAACGGGTGCCATCGGTGGCGGAAGAACGGGCGCAGGGGCCCCGGGAACCGGCGCCTGCGCCGGCGCCGCAGGAACGGGAGCGGGTGCCGCGGGGGCGGGAACCTGGGCCACCGGTGCGGGCACCGGAGCCCCAGGGGCGGGCGCCGAAGCCTCGGGCGCGGGCGCCGAAGCCTCGGGCGCCGAGGCCGGAGCCGGAGCCGCGGGGGCCAACGGCGCCGGCGCCTCGGGCGCCGGCGCCTGAGCCGGAGCCGCCGGAGCCAGAGCGGCCTGGGTGGGAGCGACCACGGGATGGTCGGGAGCCGGTCGCACCCCGGCGGTGGGCCGGATCGCGATGGCCAGCGAAGCGGCCAACGCCGCCATACCGACGACGAAGATTGCCGCCACCGCGCTACCCACCAGCCATAGCGGCCTGCGGTCGCGCTCGCCCGCGCCAACGAGCTGCGCCGAGGCGGCATCGTCGACGTCGTAGGGATCCCCGAAACCGTCGGGGAATGCGCTATAAGCCAGGGCGGTGGCCCCGGCGTCGGCCGGAGCTTGGAAGTTGCCGGGCGTCAAAGCAAACGAGTCGATGGCGCCGGTGCCCGGATCCTGCGCATAGGCGAGCGCGGCGGTGGACGCGAACAGCGGGGCATTGGCCGACGCCAGCGCAGCTCCCCGGGCCAACGCGGTTTCCGGTTCCTCGGGCGCCGTCAACGGCAGGGTCGTGGCCGCCTCCAGCGCCGGCATGATCATCGGGATGTCGACGCCGGAACCGACAACGAAGACGGCGTCGGGATGCGGCTCCAACGCCTCGGCGCCGGAAACCAGCGCGGCCAGCTCGGTCACCGCCGTCTCGTCGTCCTCGGGCAGCGCCTGCCGTTGAACGTCGACGATCGATCCGTCCGCCGAGTCAACGACCGCCAGGGTCGCGGTATCGGGCTCGACGTACAGCAGCGCCGTGCGCGCATAGTTGGTCTGGTTGCCGACCGTCTGGGCCAGAGCTGCCGCGGCAAGGAACGCCGAGACCAACATCACGTTCTCGACCTTGTGGGCGGCCAGCGCGTCCCGGAGTGCCGCGGCTTCGACGGAGTCGGTAAACGTCACGCCGGTCGACGCGAGTTGGTAGCCGCCCTCGGCGGCGCCTTCTCGGGTCCCCAGGATCGCCGAGACCACCTGGTCGGCCGCAGCGATCGTTGCCGCATCGTCCTCGGCGGGTACCTCGAAGTTGTCTTCTTCGACGGTTGCTCCGTCGCCGTTTTCACCTTCGACCAGCACCAAACGGACTGCCGTCGGCGCCATCGACACACCAAGTACGGTGTCCAAAGCTCCCCCATTGTCGTTTGCTGGTGTCGAACTCGGGGCGGGGGTTTTGGTGCCCTCAATCGCTGCGAGTCTGACGGTCCCCCCGTACGTCCCCTAGTTCCCCAGAGTTTACGCCTTGTCCGCCGCCCTTCCTGAATGGGACGAGCTGCCCGAGCGGCCCCACCGAGTGGCGACTAGTGGGGCTGGAAGGGGTGACACCGGTGCAGTGGACCGCGACCGCAGGGGTCGGGTGCAGGGGCCGCCGGAAGCGGCGATGGCGCGGCGACCGGCGGCGGCGGAACGTACACCGGTTGCGACGGCACATACACCGGTTGCGGCGGCACGTACGCCGGCGCCCTGGGAGTCTGCACGGGCGGCGGCGCCTCAGGAATCGCCGCGGGAACCTCGGGCGCCTGGGCCGGCGCCGGCGTCGGCAGGTCAGCAGCCGGTGGCGGTTCGGGAGCCGGGGCGACGGGCGTCGGCGCGGGCGCCGCTGGTGGCGGAGCGGCCTGACTCGGCGCGACCACCGGGTGTTGCGGACCGGGGCGCACCCCGGCCGTCGGCCGGATGGCGACCGCAAGTGAAACCACCAGCGCCGCCATACCGACGATGAAAATCGCCGCTACCCCGCTGCCAACCAGCCAGAACGACCTGCGGCCGCGGTAACCAGCGCCCGTGACCGGCGGGACGCCGGCCTCGTCGGCATAGGCATCACCGAAGTCATCCGGGAGCGCGCTGTAGGCGAGCCCACCGGAGCCGGCGTCCGTGGTGGCCTCGAAGTAGCCGGGGGCCACCGCGGCGGGGTCGATGAAGCCGGTGCCCGGATCTTGCGCGTAGGCCATCGCGCCGGTGGATGCCGCGAACAGGGGGGCATTCGCCGACGCCAGCGCGGCTCCCCGGGCCAACGCGGTTTCCGGCTCCTCGGGCGCCGTCAACGGCAGGGTGGTGGCCGACTCCAAGGCCGACATGATCATGGGTACGTCGACGCCGGAACCGACGACAAACACTGCGTCGGGATGCGCCTCCAACGCCTCGGCCCCGGAGACCAGCGATGTCAGCTGCATTACCGCTGTTTCGTCGTCGGAGGGTAGCGGCTGCCGATGCACGTCGACGATCGAGCCGTCCGCGGTGTCGACGACCGCCAGGGTGGCGGTGTCGGGCTCGATGTACAGCAGCGCCGTCCGCGCATAGTTGGTCTGGTTGCCCACGGTTTGGGCGAGCGCCGCCGCAGCCAAAAACGCCGAGACCAGCATGACGTTCTCGACCTTGTGGGCCGCCAGCGCATCGCGCAGAGCCGCGGCCTCGATGGGGTCCGTGAAGGCGACGCCGGTCGATGCCAGTTGATAACCGCCCTCGGCCGCACCCTCTCGCGTCCCTAGGATCGCCGAGACGACGCGGTCGGCCGCAGCGATCGTTGCCGCATCGTCCTCGGCGGGCACCTCGAAATTGTCCTCATCGACCGTGACGCCGCCGCCGTTTTCACCTTCGACCAGCACCATACGGACTGCCGTGGGCGCCATCGAAACACCAAGTACGGTGTCCATAGCCCCTCCTTCATGGTTTGCTAGCCAGCGTTCTATAACTTTTCGGATCTTACGCGCTTCCGGGCATTGCGGGATGGGCTAAGAACCAAGAATTCCGTCCGTCAGCGTGCGAAGCTGCCGATCCGGCAGCGAACCGGGCGGCACGGGGCTCGACGACGTTATCCGAGCGGCCGGGACGGGGGCTACCTGTGGCCGCCGCTGTGCCCGCCGCCGCTGTGGCCACCGCCGCCACCGCCGAAGCCACCGCCGCCACCGCCGAAGCCCCCGCCACCGCCGAATGGCCCATTACCGCCGCCACCACCGCCCAACGGACCGCTACCGCCACCGAAGGGTCCGCCTCCGAAGGCGCCGCCGCCGCCCCCGAACGGTCCAGGGCCAGCGGACTCACCGCCGCCGATGGGCCCGCCACCGCCGAACGGTCCCCCGCCAAACGGTCCCCCGCCGCCACCATGACCGCCACCCCCGAACGGTCCGGGCCCGGTGGGCTCGCCACCGATACCACCCGGATCACCGCCAGGGATGTGGATCGGCCCACCGCCGCCGCCGGCGCTGCCAGGACCATTGCCCGGCAGCGGAATATGCCCTCCGCCCTGGCCCGGGTTGAGTGGTTTGGGCAGTGGGATTTGTTCGGGGGGAAGCGGTAGGGGCGGCGAATGAGGAAACGTGCCGCCGCCTTCCGACGGCAACTGCGGCTGCGGAACGCGCACGGGCAGTTGGGGAGCGACCGGTTGCGGTGCCACCAGATGCGGCGGAGCCTCGACAACCGGGGGGCTCACCACCGGGGTGGGGACTGGCACATGTATCGGCGGCAGGGGAATTGGCGCCACCGGGGGAGTCACCACCGGCGGGACGACCACGGGAACGGGGGCCGCCGGAAGGCGCGGCGCCGGAACGACAGGGACGGCGACAGGAGGCGCGGGAACCGGCGGCGCCGCGGGCAGTGGCGCAGCTGCGGGGGCGGGAGCCGCGCGTAGTTGCAGGGGGACCGGCGGGTTCACCGGTCCTGGCGCCACGAGCTGCTGCGGCACGCCGAGCCTCTGGGCCAACGCCCCTACGGGCGTGGGCGCCTGTTGCGTCGGGACGATGAGGTTTTGGGCGGGGGTGGGACGCAGGGCGACGCTTCCCGTCGTGCGGATTCCGACCGCCAGCGCAATCTCGAGCGCCAGCACGGCGCTGATGCCGGCCACCGCGAGCCCGCTGCCGATCAGCAGGACCGGCCGCCGACGCGGTTGCACCGATTCGGGGTCGAAGAGCGTTTCGATGACGGTGGTCGGGGCCTCGGCATCCTCATCGGGCACGGCGCTGTACGCGCGGTCGTCCTCGCCGAGCCCGGCGGCGAACGGAACGCTGAGGTAGCCGGGCGGGCTGTACTGATCCATCGTCCCGATGCCGGGGTCTTGGGCATAGGCCAGCGCCGCCGTGGACGACGAGAACAACGGCGCGTTCGCCGAAGCCAGCGCCGCCCCGCGGGCCAGCGCCGTCTCCGGCTCTTCGGGCGCGCTGACGTCGAGGGTGGTAGCCGACTCGAGCGCCGGCTTGATCGGCGCGATGTCGACGCCCGAACCGACCAGGAACAAGCCCTCCGGGGGCGACTCGAGCGCCTCCAGGCCGGCGACCATGCCGGTGAGCTGCGCCGTCGCCTCGTCGTAGGACTGCGCGTAGATCTGCTGCGTGTAGACGTCGGTGACGGAGCCGTCGGAGCTGTCGACCACCGCCAACGTCGCCGTGTCTGGTTCGACGAAAAGCACCGCGGTGCGTTCGTAACCCACTGCCGCGCCGACATTTTGAGCCAATGCAGTCGCGGCCAGAAACGCCGAGACCAGCATGACGTTCTCGACCTTGTGCGCGGCCAGGGCGTCGCGCAAGGCGCCCGCTTCCACCTTGTCGGTCCAGGTCACACCGATAGCGGACACCTCGAGTCCCGCGTCCGCGGCCCCCTCGCGGGTACCCAGGATGGCCGCCACCACTTGGTTGGGCGCGGTGGCCGGGTCGTCGGTGGCGCTGACGTCGAACTCGTCCTCCTCGACGGTGACGCCGTCGGCGTTCTCGCCTTCGAGCACGACCATCTGGATCGACGCGGGTGCCATCGACACTCCAAGCACGATTTCCAAAACAACCCCTCCAAAGATGTTGCGTGCCAGGCCATGGTCGGGCGGAGGAGAAACCACGGACTCGTCAATTATCGCGCGAACAGCCTGTGCCAGAGTCTCCCCGAACTTAGGTAGTTCTTATGAAATTTTGGTAGGAGCGCGACGGAGTCGGCCCCCGCTGACCCTGATACTTCGACCCTACGCGGGAGCTGCCGTAGGGGTGTTCCGCCGGACTCGTCAAACGCAGGATGCACAGCTGACCGATCTTCATGCCCGGCCACAGCGTGATCGGGAGGTTGGCGACGTTGGACAGCTCGAGAGTGATGTGACCGCTGAACCCCGGATCGATGAAGCCGGCGGTCGAATGGGTCAGCAGACCGAGGCGACCCAGCGACGACTTGCCCTCCAGACGTCCGGCGAGATCGTCGGGCAGGGTGAAGAGCTCCAGCGTCGAGCCCAGCACGAACTCGCCCGGATGCAGGACGAACGGCTCCCCCTCGACGGGCTCCACCAGACTCGTCAGCTCGTCCTGCTGCTTGGCGGGATCGATGTGGGTGTAGCGGGTGTTGTTGAACACCCGGAACAAGCTGTCGAGTCGGACGTCGATGCTCGAGGGCTGCACCAGCGTGTCGTCGTAGGGGTCGATGCCCAACCGGCCGGCGCTGATTTCGGCCCTGAGGTCACGATCGGAGAGCAGCACGCGACGAAGCCTATCCGCTGCTGCG
>NZ_JAFBAT010000222.1 GCF_019247615.1 Mycobacterium sp.
ACGGTGTCCGGGGGATCAAGATTCATTGGCGGCATGTCGAGTCGCTTGCCGGAGCCCTGGGTGTGCGTGGCGATCCGGGGGCGGTCCTCGAGATGCTGTTTCCCGCAGCGGTTTTCGTCAACATCGTCCGTGCCGATCGGCGCGCACAGGCGATTTCGCTGTTTCGTGCCGAAACGACGGGCGAGTGGTTTCGTTCTTCCGGCTCGTCGAGGAGCGTGCGCCCGTGGGGGCTCTACCTGGGCCGGCCCACGTCCGGCGAGCCGGCGGTCGACCTCACCGGCGTCGCGCCGACATACGAGCAGATCATCGACATCGAGCGGACTCTCGACGCGGAACAGGCCGCGTGGTCGAAATTCTTCGCAAGCCGGCGAGCCGAGGTTCTGACCGTCGGGTATGAAAACCTCGACGCGAATTATCGCGGTGAGATCGCGCGCGTCTTGCGATTTCTCGGTGCCGATCCCGCGCATGCGGCCGACTTGGCAAAACCCCCGCTTGAGCGGCAATCCGACCACATCAACGAACGCTGGCGGCAGCTAATCGACGAGGAGCACCGACACAAGTCGGCGGCGACGTCATCCGCTAGGCCTGCGCGCCGCGTGCAGTGAGGGCTATCTGTGGCAGCGGGCGAGAGCGCACCAGCGTCGGCCACCAGAACCACGGTCCCAGGATTCGCACGATGCATGGCACGACGAACGAACGCACGATCAGCGTGTCGAGCAGTAGGCCGATGCACACGGTCGAACCGACCTGACCGATAGTGCGCAGATCGCTGGTGAGCATCGCCAGCATGGTGAATGCGAACACCAAGCCCGCGGAAGTCACCACGCCGCCCGTGCTCCCCAGCGCGCGGATGAGGCCGGTGTTTATCCCGGCGTGCAGTTCTTCTTTGACGCGGAGGATCAGGAGGAGGTTATAGTCCGAACCCACCGCGACCAGGATGATGAACGTCAGCGGCAATATCAGCCAGTGCAGGGGCAGGCCGATGAGATGCTGCCATACGAGTATCGAGAGACCGAAGGCTCCGGCGTAGGAGAACGCCACGGTGCCGGGGATGATCAACGCGGCCATCAGACTTCTCGTGAGGAACAACATGATCAGGAAGATCAGCACGAAGGCGGCGATTCCCACGATGAGCAGATCGGACGCGGCGTATTGCTTGATGTCCATGTTGGTTGATCCCGAGCCGCCGATATAAACTCGCGCGCCGGCCAGCGAAGTCTCTTTGAGCGCAACGGTTATCGCCGTTGGGAACTGTTCGACATGCTGCACGCCTTCCGGGCCATTGGCGTCCCCCTCGTGGGTGACGATGATCCGAGCGGCCTTTCCGTCCGGCGACATCAGCAGTTGCATACCGGTCTTGACGTCGTCGTTGTCGAAACCCTCCCGTGGGATATAGAAAAAGTCGTCGCTGCGCGACTGGTCGAAGTCGAGCCCCACATTGACCTGGTCGTTGAAGGTCTGGTCGGTCTGTGAGGACTGCAGAGACGACTGGCCGTAGCTACTGACTAAGAGCGCGGCCAACGACTCCTGGTCGTCGGCGGTGAGCTTCAGCTGCGTTATTACCTGCGGCAAGATCTTGTCCATGGCCTCGAGGGAGGTCTTTGCGTCCGTGATGTCGTCGGCCAATTTGTCGACGTTGTCGAGCGCATCGAACAGCGATCTGAATGCCCAGCAAATTGGAATATCGAAACAGTGCCTCTCCCAATAGAAATAGCTCTTGATCGGGCGGAAAAAATCGTCGACATTTGAGATTTCCTGGTTCATCTCGGCGGTGATCCTCTGCAGATCCTCGACGGTAAGAACGGTCTTGTGCAACTCATCGGACATGTTTTGGAAATAGACGATCTCTTGCCGCAAGACCTCGACGGAGTGCGTCGTGATCTGTGCCTGCTGGTCCGTATTGGCGTTTTGCTGTTTGGTGAACGGGAGCTGTTGACCGCTGCCACTGCCTTGCGTGGTGAACAGGTAAGGGAGGGTGGCGTGTTCCAACGGCCGACCCAAAGGCCTGGTGATGCTTTGCACCATCGCAACGCCGGGAAGGCGAATGAGAGCCTTGGCCACCCGGTCCAGCGAAACGAAGTCGGCCGAGTTCCGCATATCGTGATCCGTCTCGACCATCAGCATCTCGGAAAACAGCTTGCTTTTCGGGAAGTGCCGATCCGCCGCCGAGAAGCCCAGATTGGCGGGCGAATTGTGCGGCTGATATTGACGATCGTCGTAGTTCTGCCGGTATGTCGGCACGAAAACCGCCCCGAACACGACGGCGGCCGCACTGGCCGCGAGGACCGGCACCGGCCAGCGGACCACGCTCGTGCCGATCCGCCGATACAGCTGCGCCTTGGCCGCCCGTCTCGGGTCGAAAAGCCCGAAGAGGCTGCCCACTGTCAGGAACGCAGGGCCGAGCGTCAGGGCTGCCGCGATGGTGAACAACATGGTGATGGCGACGGCGGGGCCCATGGTGTGGAAGTAGTTGAGTCTCGCAAAAGTCAAGCAGTAACAAGCCCCTGCAATCGTCAGCCCGGAGCCGAGAATGACCGGGGTGACACTCTTGTATGCGGTGTAGAACGCCTGCTCTCTGCCCTCACCGTCCTGTCGCGCCTCGTGATAGCGGCCCATCAAGAAGATGCCGTAATCCGTGCCCGCCCCGAGGGTCAGCGCGACGACGATGTTCACGGCGAATGACGAGAGCTCGATGTACCCGAGGTGCCCGAGGGTTGCGATAATCCCTTTCGCGACGAGCATTTCGAACAGAACGCCGGCCAGGGGCACGAACAGCGTGACGATGGAGCGGTACACCAGGAGCAACATCCCGACGATGAGGAAGATTGTCACGATCGTGATGTCGTTCAAGCTTGAATTCGCAATGGCGACCGTGTCGGAAGCGAGCGGAGCGGCGCCGCTCACATAGACCTTCAACCCAGCCGGGGGTGCGTCCTTGGCGACGATGTCCCGGACGGCTGCAACCGACTCGTTCGCTTGCATTTGGCCGATGTCGCCGGCAAGCCGCAACAGCACGTACGTGCACTTGCCGTCGAGGCTCTGCGCCCCCGCCGCGGTGATCGGCTTCCCCCACAGATCCATGACGTACTGCACGTGCTTGGGGTCTTGCTTGAGCCTGCGAACCAAATCGTCGTAGTACCTATGGTCCATGTCGCCCAACGGCCGGTCGGCTTCCAACACGAGCATCGCCAAGCTCGTCGAATTGGACTCGTGGAACTTCGCACCGATGGCCAGCAACGCCCGCTGCGACGGCGCATAGTGCGGGACCACCGGCCCCGCGAGTTCCTCCGCGACCCGTTCCACCTGCGGCATAAAGGTGTTCGTCGACACGGCCAGAAGGCCCCAGAAGGCGATGATCGGAATGGCGAACGCGCGAACCATTCTGGGGACGACGGGCCTTTTCAGCCCTTGCTGCGCGTGCTGCTCGCTCATGCGGATTTCACCAGGCAGAAGACGTGCGCATCCGGATGGGTATCGGACTGTTCGGCGCGGACAACGCCGTTCACCAGCAGCCGGCAACCGACTTGACCACCACGGACCTGCGCGGAGATGCTGCCGGACACCACGGTAAGCGTGGTCGCCTCCGTGTGCGACCACGGCAGGCTCGTGAGATTGACCTGATGGGGATGCCCGTCGATGTCCACCCAGACGAGCATCCCGCCGTCGCCGACGGAGCCGGACAGCTCATAAGTGAGCCGTTTGATGTTGAACTCGGGCGGCGCCGCCGGGCTGTTGACGGTGATGACGGGTGGCGGATTGGAGAACTGGTGCACCTTCCACATGCCCACCGCACCCACCGCGATCGCAATGACGGCAACCAACGGCATCCAGACTCGCGCCAAGGCAGTCCTGCCGACTGAACGAGGGCTCATTCGATCACCTCTCGGAATCCGGCCGCGGATCTCAAGATTCCCCATATATCAAGATGATTGACATATGACGGGTAGAGGTTACCAGGACCGGGCGGCCGGCCGAACGCCAGGTGTGCGGACGTCATCACCAGGTGGGGCTAACCGCAGCGCGCCTCACGACGGTGCACCCTTACGACATCTTCCGGAGACGCCGTTTCAACCGCGCGCTGCGGAGAATCTGAGTCGTGAAGTTCATGG
Source organism: Mycobacterium sp. (assembly GCF_019247615.1). Lineage (GTDB taxonomy): Bacteria > Actinomycetota > Actinomycetes > Mycobacteriales > Mycobacteriaceae > Mycobacterium. The sequence goes on from NZ_JAFBAT010000222.1 coordinate 4,110, forward strand.
AGGCCAACATGGGGAACACGCCGAGAAATGTGCGCTCGGATGGCGTCGCGCCATGCAGGTGGTAAAGACTCCCAAACACGTAAAAGCAGCCCAGTGAGAACAAAGCGCCGGGGATGCAGAACGTCATCGGGGAGCTACGAGCGGCGAGTAGTTGCCTCGCATAATCCAGTTCCTCTGGCGACATGGGCTCGCGTTTCCGGATTTTCCGAGTAACGGCTTTCGCGCTACCTATTTCGTCGCTAATCGGAAGGGGTGTTCGGTCCTCCAGTCGTTTCACATGGACGGCGGCTATGGCAGCGAACACCATCGCCAGCGCGAGGGCGACGATCGTCACAAAACCGAACAGATTCGATCCCAGCGCCCTGGTCATTTGCTCCCCTACCGACGAAGCTCACGAAAACGCTACCGCACGCATTCGGCTCTGTGGGCGTCGAGCTCGCCGTGAAGGCTCGACGCGGGGACCTCAGTCGCTCGCCATCATGAACTCCGTTGTATATCAGCGTATTTCACCATATCGACCCCGACCAATCGTCGAGTTCCGCTCGTGGTAACGATGTGGCACGTGTTGTTCTGATGGCGCGTATCGCCGGACCACCCGTCTCCGCCAATTCGGCCAAACGTGTCTCAGCCTTCCCGGTTGTTGTCAAGAATGCTTCAGGGGATGTTCGCGACGGGATCTCGGCGACTCTTCGGGGACGGTCAGAGGAGAATAAATGCAGGTCATTCCTGAACAGGTGGCGGCGGCGGCGGCCGATGTCGGCAACATCGGCGCCAGGCTCGAAGCAGCCAACGCCGTCGCCGCCCTGCCGACCGGCAGCATCGTGCCCGCCGCGGCCGACGAGGTCAGCGCAGCCATCACCGCAGTGTTCAACAACCAGGCGACCGTCTTTCGCGGGTTGACGGCCCAGGCAACAACGTTCCATCAGCGGTTCACGCAACTGCTGAGCGCCGCCTTTACCGCCTACACGCAGACCGAGCAGGCCGCGCTGCAGGCGCTACGCAACCTGATCAGCGAGGTGGAATCACCGCTCAGCTCGTTCTTCGCGCAAAACGAAATGGCAACTGCTCCCACGAGCGTCCCGCCGCTGATCGTGCCGCAGAACTCGTCGGTGGCGATCATCGTCGGCGGCACCACCTTTCCCCTGCCCAATTCGCAGTACGTCAGTTCGATCATGACGAACTACCTCAACAATCCCAGGCTCTCACCATTGACCGGCGCACTGGGGCAGTCGATTTATACGCCGGAGCAGTTCTGGCCGTTCACCCCGCAACTCGGGAATCTGACGCTTGGCCAGTCCACGGCGCGGGGCATGCAGTTGCTCAACAACGCCATCAACACCGAACTCTCGGCGGGCAACAAGGTGGTCGTCTACGGCACCTCACAAGGTGCACTGATCGCCACCAACGAGATCCGCAGTTACATGGCCATGCCCAATCCGCCGGATCCCGGCAAGCTGTCGTTCTTTCTGACCGGTAACCCGGGCACCCCCGACGGGGGCTTCTTCGAACGATTCCCCGGCTTTTACATCCCGTTCTGGGATGTGCTGCTCAACGGTGCGACGCCACCCAATTCGCCGTATCCCACGGTGATCTTCACCAACCAATACGACATGGTGGGCAACTTCCCGCGGTACGTGCTGAACCCGGTCAGCGATGCGAACGCTGTCGTGGGGTTCCTCCTGTTTCACGGGCCGCACGACTATGTCGACCTGACGCCAACACAGGTCGCCACCGCCGTTCAATTGCCGACGTCGCCCGGCTACGCGGGTTCTACCACCTACTACTACCGGCTGACCCAGGACCTGCCGCTGGTCACGCCGCTGCGCTCGCTGCCGGCACCGTTCGGCAACGCGCTGGCCGACCTGTTGCAGCCGGATCTGCGGGTGCTGGTCGACATGGGGTATGGGTCCGGGGAGTACGCCAACATCCCCACCCCCGCCAGCCTCATCGAACTGCCCGACCCCTTCACGATCGTGCCGGATCTGGCATACGGGGCGGTTCAGGGGCCGCAGGCGGCACTGGTGGATCTCGGGGTGCTGCCCCAATCGATGTCGCCGACCGGCTATCCGTTCAATCCGGCCTTCGATCCCCACCTCAACTTCCCGTTGCCCCAGTCGCCGGTCAACGAGGTCTCGCTCATGACCGGGTTCGAGGGCCGGTTGATGCGCACGTTGGGGCTGATCCCCAGTTGGGACAGCTGAGCCGCCTCAGGCGATGTAGCCGCGGGGCAACACCGAGAAGTCAACGCAAGCCGCGGCCAGCACGTCACCCAATTGGGGAGCGACCGGCGCCCCGAGTTGCAGCAAGGCCCCGGCCGATGGCGCCTTCAGGCTGGTGACGTTGGAGTCGAACAGCAGCCGGAAGGCCTCCTCTTCGATATCCCGCCAACCGATGTGGGCCCTCATCAGGGTGAGGACACCGAGTTCGTCGCCGGCGGGCGACGCCAGTCGATGACGCCAGGCGCTATCGGCCTTTAAACCGCGGTGCGGCTCTACCACCGCCAAGACGGTGCCGCCACCGCTTTCGATCCGCGCGGCCCCGTCGGCCGGCACGATTCTTCCCACCGGAGTGTTCTGGTTGGTGATGGTCGTGGTTGCAGCCACAGCGATCCGGAATTCCTCACCCGCTGCGCTGGTCAGGGTGTAGTCGCTTTTGCCCCCGTTTTTGAACCCGAACAACACTGCCGCGCCGCCCTTTTGCTGAGCGCGCGCCAATTCCGTGCCGTCGGGCGTGGTGAGCTGGACACGTAATGCGTTGGACGTCGACCTCGATACCCGCGCTACGACGGCAGTTGCATCCCCAATGATCGGCATGCCGGGATCGTACCGTGCAGGGCTTCCCGTCGAGAGCTCACATCTTCACGGTCAGCGGCCAGACGTTCCAGATCTCGTCGCAGTATTCGGTGATGGCGCGGTCCGACGAAAACTTGCCGCTGCGTGCGGTATTCAGGATCGACATCTTCGTCCAGGAATCCTTTTCCTGCCATGCGGCGCTCACCCGCTCCTGGCAGTCCACGTATGACGCGAAGTCAGCGCACACCAGAAAGGGGTCGTCGTAGCGGAGGTTGTCCACCAGCGGACGAAACACCTCGGTGTCGCCGTGTGAGAACGTGCCGCCGGCAATCAGATCCAGCACCGCACGCAGCTCGTCGTTATCGTCGATGTAGTCGCCCGGGCGATACCCCTTCGACTTGACCGCCTCGACCTCCTGCTCGGTGAGACCGAACAGGAAGAAGTTCTCCGGCCCAACCTCCTCGCGCATCTCAACGTTCGCCCCGTCGAGCGTCCCGATGGTCAGGGCACCATTGATCATGAACTTCATGTTCCCGGTGCCCGATGCTTCCTTACCGGCGGTGGAGATCTGCTCGGACAAATTTGCCGCCGGGTAGATCAAGTGTGCGTTCTGCACGTTGAAGTTCGGCACGAACGCCAGCTTCAAGAACCTGTTGACCTCCGGGTCGGCGTTGACTGTCTCCCCGACGGCGTTGATCAGCTTGATGATCCGCTTGGCCAGGAAGTACCCGGGGGCGGCCTTGCCGCCAAATATGAACGCGCGCGGCGGAATTGAGAGCCCCGGGTTCTGCTTGAGTCGATGGTACAGCGTGACGATGTGCAATACGTTGAGATGCTGCCGTTTGTATTCGTGGATTCGCTTGACCTGGACGTCGAACATCCAATCGGGATTCAGCTCGACACCCGTGACCGAGCGGATGTACTTGGCAAGCCGCGCCTTGTTGTTGCGTTTGATGTCGCGCCATTCCTGACGGAAGGCGGCATCTTCGACAAACGGCTCCAGGCAGCGCAGGCGTTCCAGGTCGGTGAGCCAGCCCTCCCCGATGGTGCGGTCCAACAACTCCCGCAGTCCGGGGTTGGCCAGCGCAAGGAAGCGACGTGGCGTCACGCCATTGGTCTTGTTGCTGAACCGCTCCGGCCACATCTCGTAAAAGTCATGCAGGACAGTGGATTTCAACAGCGCGGAGTGCAGCGCTGCTACGCCGTTGATGGCGTGGCTGCCGACGGTCGCAAGATGGGCCATCCGTATGTGCTTGCCGCCGTCCTCGCCGATGAGCGACATCCGGCGAACCCGATCCTCGTCGCCGGGGAACCGGGAACGCACCTCGTCGAGGAAGCGGCGGTTGATCTCGTAGATGATCTCGAGGTGGCGGGGCAGCGACTCGGCGAACATGTCCAGTGGCCATGTCTCCAGCGCCTCGGGCAGCAGCGTGTGGTTGGTGTAGCCGAACGTCGCGACCGTAATGTCCCACGCCTCCTCCCAGTCCAGCTGGCGCTCGTCGACCAACAACCGCATCAGCTCGGCCACCCCGATCGAAGGATGAGTGTCGTTGAGCTGCAGGGCAAATCGCTGGGGAAGTTCCCTCACGGACACGTCGGCGAGGTCGTCCATGATGTGCAGCACGTGCTGCAGCGAGCACGATACGAAGAAGTACTGCTGCAGTAGGCGGAGCTGCTTACCGGCCTCCGGCTCGTCGTTGGGATAGAGCACCTTGGTGACGGTCTCCGATGCGACCTCGTCCTCGACGGCCCCGTAGTAATCGCCGACGTTGAACGCTTCCAACGCCAACGACTTGACCGCACGGGCGCTCCACAACGTCAGCACATTGCAGGTGTTGACCCCGTAACCCTGGATGGGCGTGTCGTAGGCAACGCCTTTCAGGACCCGCTTGGGCACCCACTGGACGCGGTCACGGCCGGCCTCGTCTGTGTCGTGCGCGACATACCCGCCCCACTTGACCAAGTAGTTGACATCGGGTTTGGCTATCTCCCAAGGGTTTCCGTGGTCCAGCCAGTTATCGGTCTGCTCGACCTGCCAGCCGTCGTGGATCTCCTGGTCGAAGATGCCGAATTCGTAGCGGATGCCGTAGCCGATCGCCGGTCGCTCGAGAGTGGCCAGCGAGTCCAGGTAGCACGCGGCGAGCCTGCCCAGGCCGCCGTTGCCCAGCCCCGGTTCCTCCTCGCAGGCCAGCACCGTGTCCAGATTTTGGCCCATCGCCGCCAGCGCTTCCCGCGCCGCCCCCTCCATGCGCAGGTTCAGCAGGTTGTTGCCCAGCTGCGGACCCATCAGGAATTCGGCCGACAGGTAGCAGGTCACCTTCCGGCCGAGGTCCAGTGACGTCTGCGTCGACGCCACCCGACGGTCCTGCATGCGGTCGCGCACGGCAAGCGCGAGCGCCCGGTAGTAATGCTCGGGTCGCCGGGCGGCGGCCGGGCGTCCGATCGAATAGCGCAGGTGATCGTTGATTGCCCGCTGTAGCGCGGCCGCACTCATCCCGGTGCGGGAGTGCTCGACCAGGTCGGCCCGCGTGGGGGTTTGGGACATGCTGTCGGACGGTGTCTGCTCGACATCGGTCATCGTGAGTCCTACTCCCTGCAGATGATGGCAGCACGGTACCAATTTGCCCGGCGCGGCGCAGGCCGTCAGTGTGCCAGCGGTGTTTGCACATCAGGCGCGCAATTGACGTCCGCCACGTGAACTAACGCCCACGTATGCATGACGAAACGGCCATGATGGCTCATCCGGGTCGCACTGGCTTCAATCGAGCGCCACCGGTCTCAATGTGTGGGGCTGCGACGGCATGGTTTCGAATAGATTCCGGCCATGTGGGATGTCGACGGGCGCTGCATCTTCGCGGCGGAAGCCGGCAGCGGGGAGCCCGTGCTGCTCTTGCACGGCTACCCGCAGAGCGGATCCTGCTGGCGCCACCAGATCGCGTCACTTGCCGGCGGCCACCACGTCGTGGCACCGGACTGGCCGGGCTTCGGCCGGTCCGATTCGCCAGCGACAGTGCCGACCTATGACAACGAGATCGATCGAATCGAGCGACTCGTACAGCGGTTGGGATGGGAACGATTCAACCTGTGCGCGCACGATTACGGCGGCTTCATCGCGCTCGGTTACGTCATCCGCCATCCGCGTCGAGTGCTGCGGCTCGCTCTGCTCAACACCCGTGCGCATGGCGTTTTCCGGCCGTGGTTCTACCGGTTTTCCGCGAAGCACCTGCCGTTGTACTTGGGTTGGATGAGCACGCCACAAGGCAGGCGCACGTTTTGGGAGTTCTTCGCCCACTACCCGGTGCCCGCCGTACCGTGGCTGGCGGAAGGACTCGCGGCGATACGGTGCCCCGTTTCGGTCATATGGAGCGACCGCGATCCCTTTATACCGTTTAACACCGCGCGCGAACTGGCCGACCGTATTCCGCACGCAAGCCTGACCCGCTTGCGTGGCGCCGGCCATTACATCATGGAGGAGCGCCCCCGCGAGGTGACCGACGCTGTCTTAAGCCTGCTCAGTATGGCTCCCGTCGCTAGTCGGTGACGGTCATCTGCTCGTCGCTGCTAGCCCACGATTTGGCGAAGATACCGAGCGGTACTCGCTCGTCGCGGCCTGCCTCGTCGCCGCTGTCGTTGAGATGCACGATCCCGGCACCGGTGTCGATACCGGTTACCACGACGGCGTGGTTGGCCTCGGGTTGCCCGTCCGGGGTCTTGTCTTCCACCGGCTCGCGCCAGATCAGTTCGGCATTCACCCCCACGATCACCCGGCGGCCCTCGGCCAGATCCTGTTGAAGCGCTGCCATGCCCGTGGGGACACCGGTCTTCGCGGCGCTTGACTTGCCCGTACTGACGGCGTGGATGCCGTAGTGCGCGAGCAGCGCCGGTTCATCGTCGAACGAAGTCCCGCTGCCCGACTTGTGCTTCTTGGGCTTGGCGTAGATCGGTCCGGGATGCACGGTGCTGGGGGTTGACTGGGCCAGCTTGACGACGGCCTGCTCGGAAGGCCGGTGACCGGTCAACTGACCGACCACGTCGGCGACCGACGCCTCCACGCAGTCGTCGTCGTATTCCTGGTAGCGCCAGAACGGGGCGGCCGCGGCCGGGTCGCCGTAAAGCGTGGGCGCGCCGCCGGTCGGATCGGATGGACCGGGGGCGGCATTCGCGGTGCCGGCTGCAAGAGCCAAGGCCAGCGCCAGCGCGGGCGCGGCCCTGACGCTGATGCCGACCATGGCGTGTCCTTCTTCGAGAAGCCCCCGGTGCCTGACTGCATTTCTGTGTAGAGCGTCATTTCGTTACGGGCCGCAGGCGGCGAATGTCCCAACCGGGCGGCGACCGTAACGTGTGCGCCATGACGACGACCCTCGACAATCGCATCGCCCGCTTCACGCCAGCCGTGCTGAGCCTGTTCCGTTTGGTCTACGGCCTGCTATTCGCCGGGTGCGGGTCGCTGGCCGTATTCGGCTGGCCCGTCCATCCCGCACACCCCGTCGCGTTCGGAGCGTGGCCCGGCTGGTATGCCGGCGTGATCGAACTCGTCGCGGGATTGCTGATCGCAGTTGGGTTGTTCACCCGCGCAGCTGCGTTCATTGCCTCCGGGGAAATGGCGGTCGCTTATTTCTGGATGCATCAACCGCGAGCGCTCTGGCCGATGGCTGAGCCACCGGCGGGCAACGGTGGGCTCTTGGCGATACTTTTCTGCTTCGGTTTCTTCCTGCTCGTTTTCACCGGCGGGGGAAGCTATTCGGTCGACGCTCTACGCGGGAGGCTTTCGACCGATCGTCGATAATGGCATTCTCTAGAACGGAGAAGCGGTTTTCGCCCCAGTGCGGTCCCGAGGAGGTCGATGGTGAGCGCTGATGCGCGGTGTGACGGCATGGTGGCTCTGGTCACCGGGAGCAGCCGAGGGCTGGGGAAGGCCATCGCCGCACGGTTGGCCGCGCGCGGTGCCACCGTGGCCCTGACCGCGCGAACCATGGATCCCGATCCCAAGTACTCAGGATCGCTGAGCCAGACCCGTGACGAGATCGTGGCCGACGGCGGTCGAGCGGTCGCCGTTGCGGCCGACCTGTCGCAATCCGAGGAACGCGCAAGGCTTTTCGCCGAGGTGGCGAGCGCCGTAGGCGCACCCGACATCCTGGTCAACAACGCAGCGGTCACCTTTTTGCGACCCCTGGACGGGTTTCCCGAACGGCGGGCCCGGTTGATGATGGAAATGCACGTCCTGGGTCCGTTGCAGTTGAGCCAGTTGGCGATTCCCGCGATGCGCGAGAGGGGAAGGGGCTGGATCCTGAACCTGACTTCGGTGGGCGGTGACCTGCCAACCGGGCCGCCGTTCTCCGAGTTCGACCGGACCGCGGGCTTCGGCATCTACGGCACCGTCAAGGCCGCGCTCAACCGGCTGACCAAAAGCCTTGCCGCCGAACTCTACGACGACGGCATCGCCGTCAACGCGGCGGCTCCGTCCAACCCCGTGGCCACCCCGGGCGCCGGAGCCCTGGATCTGGCCAAGACCGACACCGAGGACATCGAGCTGATCACCGAGACCGCCTTCCGGTTGTGCACGGGTGACCCGAAGACGCTGACCGGGCGTATCGCTCACACCCAGGTCTTCCTGGCCGAGGTCGGCTGGCCGAACGCTGCCCGCTGACTGGATGAGCATCGTCGAGCTGGACCTGGACGAGCTGCGGCGGCGCCTCGCGGGCGCCGGCGTCACCGACGTCGCCCCGCTGGCCGGCGGCGCGTCAAGCCTGACGCTTCGGGGCGAGCGGGGCGGACGGCGGGTCGTTGTCAAAGTCGCTCCCCCCGGCGTCGAGCCGGTCGCGCACCGCGACGTGCTGCGGCAGGCCCGCATCATCAAAGCGCTTGCCGCGACACGAGTTCCGGTTCCCGAGGTACTGTGGCAAGACTTGGGAGATCCTCCGCGCAGACCGCCGATGTTCGTCATGTCCTGGGTCGAAGGCGACTGCGTCGAGCCGCTTTTCGACGGTTGCCCAACGGGTTTGGCTTCGCTCGGCCGGTACCGCAATGCGTGCCGTGCGATGGCCGCGCTGCACGGGCTGTCGCCGACCGAATTGGGTCTGGCCGGTGAACTGGTCGTCGATCCGGTTGCGGAGGTCCGGCGCTGGGGCGAGACGCTACGGACCGTCGATGCGGCGCTGGTGCCCGGGTGGCGAGGCGTGGGCGATGCTCTGTTGGCTTGTGCACCAACGGGTATGAGGCCGAGTGTGGTGCACGGTGACTTCCGGTTGGGCAACCTGGTAGCCGTCGGCGCCCACATCAACGCGGTGATCGACTGGGAGATCTGGTCGATCGGTGATCCGCGTATCGACGTCGGCTGGTTCCTGATCAACTGCGATCCGGACACCTACCAACGCGTTCCGGCCTCGGCCGGTATTGCGCCGCCGGCCACGGAACTCGTTCAGATTTACCAGCGGCAGCTGGGCCGCGAGGTCGCCGACCTGGCCTGGTTCACCGCGCTGGCCTGCTTCAAGTCGGCGGCGACGTGGTCGCTGATCATGAAGCACAACCGCCGAAGCCGGGCTCCGCGAGAAGAATTGGAAGCGATGGCGCCCGCGCTGCCCAAATTGATCGAGCGCGCCCGGTCGATGCTTGAATAGCGTTGGGTCAGCGGCACCGCACGAACAGATTCTGGCAATACATTCCCGCGCCGCTCCAGGCGAGCGACGGGCCGCCCTCGTCGGCCGGATCGACGGAGAACGCGGGAGTCTCCGTAGTGATCAAGTCGACGATCCCAGGCCACGCTTGTGAAACGGGTCGGAATCCGCGTTCGCAACGTCCGCGCTGGCGGCGAGCGCGGTCACGCTCATCGCGCCGGGAAGCAATAGACGTTTCATCGCCGCCCCCTCAGTCGTCCGCTCATCCTAGCGGTCCGGCAAACAAAGCGATACAGGATTCTCGAGCGCACCGGCGGTACTGTCGCAGATCAGTTACGAATGCGAAACGACTTTCGCCGGTTGATCGCAAATTCGACAACGCGATTGGCGTTGCGGCTACGGTTTCGCGCGTGAGGCCGATAGCCGTGGTCGTCTCGTATGTCGGTGTTACCAAAGCGGTTTGATGCCGTCAGCCGCGGGGAATGTCCGCGAGCTTGTCCGCGAACTTCACCTCCGCGGCCTCGCGGAGCCGCAGCAGGTGTTCGGAGGGAAACAAATCGGGCGCCGGAGCGCGATCTTTCAGCAACAGCCGGGCCAGCGTCACCTTGTGAACTTCGGTTGGGCCGTCGGCAAGACCGAGCACGAAGGACTCCACCAGGTACTGCACGAATGGCATCTCGTGTGTTGTGCCCAGCGATCCGTGCAGCTGCAGCGCCCGCGACGACACGTCGTGTAGCACCTTCTGCATCATCGCCTTGACCGCCGAGATGTCGGCGCGCACCGCGTGATAGTCGTTGAATTGGTCTATCTTCCAAGCGGTTTGAAGGGTCAGCAGACGAAACGCCTCGATCTCCATCCACGAGTCGGCGACCATCTCCTGGACCAGTTGCTTGTTGGCCAGGACCTCCCCCTGGGTGTAGCGCGACACCGCGCGCTCACAGATCATGTCGAAGATGCGGCGGACCAACCCCACCGTGCGCATCGCGTGATGAATTCGCCCGCCGCCGAGCCGGGTTTGGGCGACGACGAAAGCCCCGCCCCGCGGGCCCAGCATGTGGTCGGCGGGCACTCGGACGTTTTCGTAGCGGACGTAACCCTCACGCCCGCCCCCTAATGGCTGATATCCCAGCCCGACGTCGCGCAGCAAGTTGATGCCCGGGGTGTCGCCTGGCACTACGAACATCGAGTAGCGCTCATAGGGTGGGGCCTCGGGGTCGGTCATCGCCATCACGATGAAAAACGATGCCATCGAGGCAAATGAGGAAAACCACTTCTCCCCGTTGATGATCCAGTGGTCGCCGTCGGCCACGGCGGTGGTGCGGAACACTTTCGGGTCGGCGCCGCCCTGCGGTTCGGTCATCGAGAAGCAGGACACGATGCGGTTGTCCAGCAGCGGCTCGAGGTAGCGCGCCTTGAGTTCGGGCGTGCCGTAATGCGCCAGAATTTCGCTGTTGCCGGAATCGGGTGCCTGCGAGCCAAAGACGATCGGTGCGCATTCCGAGCGGCCCAGGATCTCGTTGAGCAGCGCCAGCTTCACCTGCCCGTGGCCGGGACCACCCAGATGTGGTCCGAGGTGGGTGGCCCACAGGCCCCGCTGTTTGACGATCTCTTGCAGCGGGGGGATCAGGGCCTGCCGCACCGGGTCGTTTAGGTCGTGAGACTCCTTGACCAGCAAGTCGATTGGCTCGCACTCGCCGCGGACGAACTCTGCGACCCACTCCAGTTGTTCGGCCCACTGTGGGTCGGTCGAGAAGTCCCACGACATCCGGTTGTCCTCTCGCTCTGGTTACCGCGACCACTTCGTCCGGAGTGCCGCCGCTTCGTCGGTCGCGTGTGAGATCACCTGGTTGCGGTTCTCCAGTTCCAGGGCCGACGTGAGGTTCGCGGCGTCGGTGTTGAACTGCAGCGCACGCTTTGTCAGCTGGACGCCCAGGGGGGCGAGGCCCGCGATCAGCGACGCCAACTCGACGGCGCGATCGGCCAACCGATCGGCTTCGACCAGTTCGCTGACCAGACCGCGCCGGTCGGCTTCGGCGGCCGACACCGTGCGCCCGGTGAGCATCCAGTCGGCCGCGACGCTGGTTCCGACGATGCGGGGCAGGTGGTAACTGATCCCCATCTCGGCGCCGGACAGGCCGAGGAGGATGGCCGCGTTACCGAATGATGCTGCTGTGGAACAGATTCGGATGTCAGCAGCCAGGCACAACGCCAGTCCGGCGCCGACGCACGGACCATTGATCGCGGCGATGATCGGTTGCGGCACACGACGCACCGCCTCCGCAAGCGCCGCCATCTTCTCCTGGAAGCGCATGCGGTCCATCGCGGGGGCGGTGGCCTGCGGCACGTCAGGCCCGAAGTCCCGAAGATCGATGCCCGCGCAGAAGCCGCGCCCGGCGCCCGTGAGAACAACGGCATGCACGGACCGATCGTCGGTCAGATCCTGCAGGGCCCGACCCAGTTCGGTCTGCATGGCTTCGTTGATCGCGTTGAGGCGCTCCGGGCGGTTGAGACGCACCACGACGACGCCGTCGCTCGGCCGGTCCAACTCCAGCGTGCTCGGCATGGACACGATCGTAATGGGTCTCTCATTCTTTTCTCCCCGTCCAACGTCGACTTGATGAGCCATCCCGGCGCGATCCGGCGCAACGACTCGACGTTCGCCGGCGAACTATGACGCGGACCGCTCCAACCGGAACGTGCGCTGGAAGCCGGTCGGTTTCGTCGTCAGCGTCACTTCGACCGCGCCGCTGGGCGCCACGACGTAGCGCTCCTCGACATCTGGCCCGTCCGTCCACCGGCCAACCGGTTGGCGCCCGAGGTCCTCGCGGTCGTAGAGCGCCGGGTCGAAGGGGAAGAGGACCGGGTCGTAAGGCGTCACGTCGCCGTCGGGACGGCCGTTGACGAGGCGGCTGCACTCCACGAACCGGAAGTGCCCGATGTTGTGCGCCGCCCGGTAGGTTCGCCTGACCACGAGCGGGGATTGGTCGTCGGCCGGCAGCGAGGCGTCCTTGCACACTATCGGGTCGAACACCACGCCCGCGCCGGCCTCCGCCTCGCGGAAGACGCCGAAATTGCGCGAAAAGCGCTCGGACAGAGCAAATCCGGCTTCCTTATCCAGGAAGACGGCCAGCCCGATGGCGGTCGCGGCGAACGGGTGCGGCGAGCGCTTCACCCGCTTATCGCCGAAGGTCGTGCGCAACATCCGCGGAACCAGGGGGAACGCTCCGGCGCCCCCCACGACGTAGATGCCCGCCACCTCCGACCACGTCACGTCCCTGCCGTCCGCAGCGGGTTCACTCAGGACGCGACCGAGCAATCCGGTCGTCTTGTCGACGAGCGGCGCGCATGCCGAGTAGACGTCATCTATCGCGCACGAGAATGGAGGGCGGTCCACGGCGGACAGGTCGACCAGAAAGCGACGGGTCTGCGGACCGATGCCCTCCTTGCGGGCGACGCACTCCTCCCTCAACAGTTCGCGGGTGGCGGGGTCCAGATCTTGCAGGTTCGACTGAGCCAGAACGAGTTCGAGGATCGCCTCGTCGAAGTCGTCACCGCCGAGGCGCTGGATGCCCTCGCTGATCACGACCTCGTGCGCGTGGCCGGTCATCTTCAGCAGCGAGGCGTCGAACGTGCCCCCGCCGAGGTCGTAGACCAGCACGTACTCGCGCTTGGCGGTGATGGTCGAGCGGTACCGGTGGGCGTATTCCAGGCTGGCGGCCGATGGCTCGTTCAGCAGCGCGACGACGTGGAAACCCGCCGCCACGAAGGCGTCCAGGGTCACGAGTCGCTGCGCGCTCGAGGCGTTGGCCGGCACGCTGATCGCGGCCTCGACAGCCTCGCCCGGCGCCAGTCCGGCGTTCGAACGACGCTGCAGGTCGTTTTTCAGCCGGCACAGAAAGCCCGTGAGCAGGTCGGCCAGCCGGTGGTCATGCCCAGCCAGGTGCACCTGGGTCTGCGGTCCGGCGTCGGTCAGCAGCCGTTTGAACGATCGCAGCACCGACCAGCCCGGTTCGTGGCGAACGGCGGCGGCATCGACACCGAATCGCAATTCCCCGGCTGGGTTGGCCGCGATGATCGAGGGCCACGTGTCGACTCCCTCGAAGGAGACAACCGGATAGTTGCCCCTGTCGACGGCGGCAACAACGGTGTGGGTGGTGCCGAAGTCGATACCGACTCGCATCGCGCAATTTTATGACTGCATCGGGGATCTCGGCACGACCTTGACACCCGGCGCGTCCCACTGTCGTTGCAGTTCTCGCTCCACGGCGGTGGCTACCAGACCAGAAGGCGCAAACCGTTTCGACGGGACGGGGTCGTCCTCGCTCAGCGGCCTGCCCGCACCGCGAATCGTCCTGACCGCAACGACGACTCCGGCGGCGAACACGACGACGACGACGAACGCGAACAGAATCGACAGCGTGCCCTGGATGAAGGTGTTCCTGATGACGTCGTCGAGCTGATGGGTGCTCTTGGCCGAACCAAACGCCGTCTTCCCCGCATTTTTGGCCGCCAGATACTGATAGTGCTGAGTCCAATAGCCGACCGCAGGGTCAGGAGAGAAGATCTTCTGCCACGACGCGGTCAACGTGACGGCGAGATCCCACAGCAGCGGAATCCCGGGGATCCAGGCCCATTTCAGCAGGCCCTTCTTGATGACCACCACGGTGACGACCGTCAGCGCGATGGCCGCGAGGAGTTGGTTCGCAATGCCGAACAGCGGGAAGAGCGTGTTGATACCACCCAGCGGATCGGTCACGCCCATCAGCAGTGTGCTGCCCCACGCGGCGACCACGGCCACGCTGCAGACCCAGACACCCGGGCGCCAGCTCGGGCTCCGGAGCCTGGCCAGTGGGCCCCCGAGGTTAGCCAGCGCGTCGGAGAGCATGAAGCGATTCACCCGGGTCCCCGCGTCGACGGTGGTCAGGATGAACAGCGCCTCGAACATGATCGCGAAGTGGTACCAGAACGCCTTCAGCCCGGCGCCGCCGAACACCCGCTGCAGCACCTCCGACATGCCGAACGCCAGCGTCGGTGCTCCGCCGGTGCGCGACACGATGGACTTCTCGCCGACGCTGGTGGCGGCCTGGTTGATCTGGTCGGCGGTGGTCGGCGCGCCGGACAGGCGCAACTTGTTGACGTAGTCCGCGGCGGTGGCCGCGGTGCCGCCGGTCTGCGCGGCGGGCGCATTGAGGGTGAAGTACAGGTGCTGGTTGATGATCGACGCCGTGATCAACGCCATGACCGCCACGAAGGACTCGGTGAGCATGCCGCCGTAGCCGATCAGCCGCATCTGGCCTTCCTTCTCCAGCAGCTTCGGCGTCGTTCCGGACGAGATCAGCGAGTGAAAGCCGGACAGTGCACCGCACGCGACGGTGATGAACAGGAACGGGAACAGCGAGCCGGCGAACACCGGACCGTTGCCCCTCGTGGCGAACTCGGAGATCGCGGGGGCCTGCATTTCCGGCCGCGCGACGCAGATGCCGATGGCGATCAGCCCGACGGCGCCGACCTTCATGAAGGTTGACAGATAGTCGCGGGGCGCCAGCAGCAACCACACCGGCAGCACCGACGCGGCGAAACCGTAGATGATCAGACACCAGCACAGCGTCACCGGCGACAGGGTGAACCATGATGCGCCCCAAGATGTTTCGGCCACCCAGTTGCCGGAGGCAACCGCGAGCAGCAGCAGCGCGAAGCCGATCACCGATACTTCCGACACCCGCCCCGGACGCAGGAACCGCAGGTAGCAGCCCATGAACAGGGCAATCGGAATGGTCATCGCGATGGAGAACACCCCCCACGGGCTTTGCGCCAGTGCCTTCACCACGATCAGTGCCAGCACCGCGATCAGGATCACCATGATGACGAGGGCCCCGACCAGGGCGGCGGCCCCGCCCGCCGCGCCCAGCTCGTCGCGCGCCATCTGACCCAGAGAACGGCCGCGGCGCCGGGTGGAGATCCACAACACCAGATAGTCCTGCACACATCCGCCGAACACCGCGCCGACGACAATCCAGATGCTGGCCGGTAAGTAGCCCATCTGGGTGGCCAGCACCGGACCGACGAGTGGTCCGGCTCCGGCAATGGCCGCGAAATGGTGGCCGAACAACACACGACGGTCGGTGGGCACGTAGTCGGTGCCGTCGTCGAGAACCTCCGCCGGGGTGGCGTGATCGTCACGCGGCCGGACGATCTTCATCTCGATCAACCGGGCGTAGAACCGGTAGGCGATGATGTACGTGCAGATCGCGGCCACCACGAACCAGACCGCGTTCACCGTCTCACCCCGAAAGAACGCGATGATGGCCCACGCGACGGCGCCGATCACGGCTATCACCCCGAAGACGATCTTGTGCCGGGTCGCGATGGGGGAGCGGTCGATCACCGCCACGGGCGGCAGTTGGTCATCGGTGTGGATGTAGCTGACGTGCTTGTCGTGCTCCTTGAGTGCCACGGCGAAAACCCTACGCGACCCGATAATGCTTGTAGAAGCTTTGATCCGGGCGGTCCCCGACCGCGGCGTCGATGGTCATAACTCCACACGGCGCATTATGGTGAGCTGACGCCGTTGTGGCGTATTCGTGATCAGGACGACGGCGACCTGTAAAGCGCGATTCACCAGATCGTGGCCCGCCTGGCCGGGCACCGTGACGAATCAGTAGAGCGCTCGAACGGCGTCGATGGTGTCGGCCTCCGCTGGACTCTTGTCATCGCGGTAGCGCACCACCCGGGCAAAGCGCAGCGCCAACCCGCCGGGGTAGCGCGACGATTTCTGCACGCCGTCCAGGGCGATCTCGACCACCTGCTCGGGTCGCAGACGGACCACGTGACCTGTCATGTCACCGACGGCGAGTTCGCTGAAGCGCGCCGTCTGCCAGTCCAGCATGGCGTCGGTCATGCCCTTGAAAGTCTTTCCCACCATGACGAATTCACCGGTGACCGGATCTCGCGCGCCGAGGTGGATGTTGGAGAGTTTGCCGCGGCGCCGCCCGGATCCCCACTCGACCGCGAGTACCACCAGATCCAGCGTGTGCACCGGCTTGACCTTCAGCCAGCCCGCGCCGCGGCGGCCCGCGAGGTAGGGCGCATCCGGGGCTTTGGCCATCACTCCCTCGTGCCCGGCGGCGAGGGTGGCGTCCAGGAACGCGGCCGCCTCGGCGGGGTCCGACGTCGTCAGCCGGTCGACCCGGTGCGCGCGGGGCACCAACGCGTCGAGCGTGGTCAACCGCTCGGCGGTCGGGGCGTCGAGCAGATCGTGCCCGTCGTAATGCAGGATGTCGAAAAAGAACACCGAAAGAGGCTGTGCCGCAAGGGCGGACGGTACATCGACCGACCGGCCGAAGCGCGACGCGGTGAGCTGGAAGCGGTGCGGCCGGTTGTCGGGCCGCAGGGCGATGGCCTCGCCGTCGGCAATCAGGTCGGTGACCGGTAGCGTCAGCGTCGCCTCGACCACCTCGGGCAGCCGGGCGGTGACGTCGTCAAGGCTTCGGGTGTACACCGTGACCACGTCACCGGATCGGTGGATCTGGACCCGTGCCCCGTCCAGCTTCGCCTCGAAAATTGCTGTGCCGCCGTGTCTTTCGAGCGCGTCGGCCACGCCGGTCGCGGTCTGTGCCAGCATCGGGCTCACGGGCCGGCCCACGCGGAGGGTGAATGCGTCCAGCGCCTCCGCTCCGCCGGAGAGGCCAGCGACGGCGACCGCGGGCAGGTCCCCGCCGAGCATCGCGGCGCGTTGCACCGCGGCGGCCGGGATTCCCGTGGCACTGGCGACCGCGTCGGCCATGATCCCGGCCAACGCACCCTGGCGCAGTTCCCCGCCGAGCAGCCGCAGCAGGAAGGCCTGTTCGGTTTCCGTGGCTGCGGCGAACAACCCGGTGACGAGTTCGGCGCGCCTCGCCTGCGATCCTTTGCCCGACGCTGCGGCGATCCGCGAGAAGGTGGCGTCGACGCCGGTGACCGTCAGTGTCGGCTCCGGTGCCGGCGGCGGCTGGGAACGTAACGACGCCCAGCCGACGCCGATCTGTCGCTGGCGCAGTTCACCCGAGAGCCACGACACGATGATCGCGACCGCCTCGGGCACGGCGGCGGCGCGGCGCAGCAACTCGGCGATGTGCGCGACCTTGGTCAGCCGGGACGCGGTGCCGCCGACCTCCGCAGAGGTGGCCGCGACGTCGAAAAGTAGCACGGTTGTCAGCTTGGCACGGCGCGATGACAACCCCTCGGAGCGGACCAGCTGCCGTGCCTGCGTAACGTTACAGACCGCCAGGAATCTGACAAGCCACTAAAGGGAGGTCCGGATGGAGATCAGCGGGAAAAAGGTCGTCGTCATCGGCGGCGCGTCCGGGATGGGTCGTGCCTCCGCGGAGTTGCTGGCCGAACGCGGCGCCGACGTCGCGGTGCTAGACCGGGAGGGTTCCGACGGCAAGAGCGTTGCCGAGGGAATAGGCGGCGTGTTCTACCCGGTCGACGTGACGGACTTCAAGGGAACGGAGGAAACCCTGCAGACCGCCGTCGACAAACTGGGCGGCCTGCATGTCGCGGTGACCACCGCCGGTGGCGGCATCGCGAAACGGACGCTGACCAAATCCGGTCCCCATGATCTCGAATCCTTCCAATCGGTGATCGACCTCAACCTCATTGCCACCTTCAACATCAGCCGGCTGGCCGCCGCCCACATGGCCAAGAACGAGCCCGAAGATGAGGAGCGCGGGGTCATCATCAACACCGCGTCGATCGCGGCCTTCGAGGGTCAGATCGGACAGGTCGCCTACACCGCCGCCAAGGCCGCGATCGCCGGCATGTGCCTGACCATGGCCCGCGACCTCGGGTCGATGGGCATCAGGGTGCTGGCGATCGCACCGAGCCTCTTCCTCACCGGGCTCACCGCGATGGTTCCCGACGAGATGGCGGCCACGCTCACGCGCGACGCCGCGTTCCCCAAGCGGATGGGCCGGCCCATCGAGTACGCGAAGCTGGTGGCGGCCATCGTGGACAACCCGATGCTTAACGGCCAGTGCCTGCGGCTGGACGCCGGTCAGCGGTTCGCGCCGAAATAACAATAAGTACACTCTTTTAGGCAGCCCGCCCGCCGCGAGGAGGACCTCCATGGGTATCGCACTGACCGACGACCATCGCGAACTCGCCGAGGTGGCCCGCGCGTTCTTGACCTCGCAGAAGGCGCGGTGGGCGGCGCGCTCACTGCTCGATTCGGCCGACGAGTCCCGGCCACCGTTTTGGCAGAATCTGGTGGAGCTCGGGTGGCTGGGGCTGCACATTGACGAGGAGCACGGCGGCTCGGGCTACGGGCTGCCGGAACTCGTGGTCGTGCTCGAGGAACTCGGGCGTGTCGTCGCCCCGGGACCGTTCGTGCCGACCGTGATCGCGTCGTCGGTGATCGCGAAAGACGGTACGTCCGAACAGAAGTCGCGCCTGCTGCCGGGGCTGATCGACGGAACCATCACCGCGGCAATCGGTATGGACAGCCAGGTGCGGGTGTCGGACGGCACGGCAGACGGCGACGCCGGAGTCGTCCTGGGTGCCGGGCTCGCCCAGCTGCTCTTGATCGCCGCCGGCGACGACGTGCTGCTGCTGCAACGCGACGGCGAGGGTGTCTCAGTGGAAGTGCCCGACAACCTCGATCCGACGCGGCGCTCCGGTCGCGTCCGGCTGCACAATGTCAGCCTCACCGGCGCCGACATCATCCCCGGGGCGCGGGAATCGTCGCTGGCCCGGGCGCGGACCTTGCTGGCCGCGGAGGCCGTCGGCGGGGCGTCGGACTGCGTCGACGCCGCCGTCGCCTACGCCAAGGTGCGCCAGCAATTCGGGCGCACCATCGCCACTTTCCAAGCCGTCAAGCATCATTGCGCCAACATGCTGGTGGCCGCCGAGTCGGCGACCGCCGCGGTATGGGACGCCTCGCGCGCGGCATCCGAGGACGAGCAGCAATTCCGGTTGGTCGCCGCGGCGGCGGCGGCGCTGGCGTTCCCTGCGTACGCGCGCAACGCCGAACTCAATATTCAAGTCCACGGCGGCATCGGCTTCACCTGGGAGCATGACGCCCACCTGCATCTGCGCCGCGCGCTGGTAACCGCGGCACTGTTCGGCGGTGACGCCCCGGCCCGCGATGTCTTCGAGCGCACCGCGACCGGGACCGTCCGCGAAAACAGCCTCGACCTGCCGGCCGAAGCCGAAAAGCTCCGCACCCGAATCCGCGCCGACGCGGCCGAAATCGCGGCCCTGGACGCGAAGGCGCAGCGCGACAAGCTGATCGAGACGGGGTACGTCATGCCCCATTGGCCGAAACCATGGGGCCGAGCGGCCGATGCGGTGGAGCAGCTGGTGATCGAGGAAGAGTTCCGGGCGGCCGGCATCAAGCGCCCCGACTACTCCATCACCGGATGGGTGATCCTGACTCTGATTCAGCACGGAACACCTTGGCAAATAGAAAGATTCGTGGAGAAGGCGCTGCGTCAAGACGAAGTCTGGTGCCAGCTGTTCTCCGAACCCGAGGCCGGGTCGGATGCGGCATCCGTCAAGACGCGCGCCGCCCGGGTCGACGGCGGTTGGAAGATCAACGGGCAGAAGGTGTGGACCAGCGGGGCGCAGTACTGCAGCCGCGGGCTGGCCACCGTACGTACCGATCCCAATGCACCCAAACACGCCGGCATTACCACGGTCATCATCGACATGAAGGGCGAGGGCGTCGAGGTGCGGCCTCTGCGCCAGATCACTGGCGGCTCGGAATTCAACGAGGTGTTCTTCAACGACGTGTTCGTGCCCGACGAGGACGTCGTGGGTGCGCCCAACGCCGGGTGGACGGTCGCGCGGGCGACACTGGGCAACGAGCGGGTCAGCATCGGTGGCAGCGGATCGTTCTATCAGGGGCTGGCCGCCAGACTCGTGCAGCTGGCTGCTCAGCACGCGGATCGGTTGGCCGGAGCGGCAGTTCGGGTCGGGTACTACCTTGCCGAGGATCATGCGCTGCGGCTGCTCAACCTGCGTCGCGCCGCGCGCAGCATCGAGGGGGCGGGGCCCGGCCCGGAAGGCAACGTCACCAAGCTGAAGCTGGCCGAGCACATGGTCGAGGGGGGCGCGATCTCGGCGGCGCTGCTCGGGCCCGAGGTTGCGCTGATCGACGGCCCCGGCGCCGCGGTCGGACGGATGATCATGGGTGCTCGCGGCATGGCGATCGCCGGGGGCACCTCCGAGGTGACCCGGAACCAGATCGCCGAACGCATCCTTGGCATGCCGCGCGACCCGTTGATCAACTAATCTCCCGCGAGCCTGCGTGTTAGTACCGCGACACGCCGTGCCGGCCGGCATTCTGCGCACGCTCGCCGGGTAGGCGATTCAGGCGGGTGCGAGCAATGGCGCGCCGCCGCTGCCCTTTTCGGACTGGATGTCGACGGGCATCCCGCACCATACCGAATCCGGTTCGCATCCAACGATGTTGGCCGCAACTCTGAGTCCTCTCTGCTCGGCCAGCTCGACGATCGCGATCACGTAAGGCGTCGGGATGTCCGGGTTGTACGGGTGGTGGTTGACCGTATAGGTGAACACCGTGCCACGCCCGGACACCGGCCGCGCCACCAGCGGGCCGCCGCAATCGCGGCATTCGCCGGCCGCGGGATGCACCCAGCGGTCGCAAGGGTCGCAGTGTTCGATGAGCACGAGCGATACAGTACACTCTATTAATCCACGGCGACTGGTGGATTCGGTTGGATGGACGGGCATATGGCGTACTTCGAAAAAGATGCGATCTTGTCCGGAATCGGCATCTCGCGGATCGGCCGTCGCACCGGCATTCCCGGCCCCGAGCTGACCATGGAGGCCGTGCGGGCCGCCATCGAGGATGCGGGGCTGGCGCCTACGGACATCGACGGCATCGCGACGCTGGGCGATACGCCGGCCGAAGAGGTCATCGCGACACTGAAGATCCAGGCGGTCGACTGCGGAGCAGGATTCGGCACCGGTGGCCTGCTGAGCCCGGTGATGTCGGCGTGCCGTGCGGTCTCCGAGCGCCGCGTCCGACATGCCGTGGTCTACCGGACGATACAGATGCTCGGCGGCACCGTCCCGGGGAAACCACAAGACGATGCACCCGCCCCGCCGCTGGCGCGCATGTTCTCCACACCCGAGGGCGCTCCCCGGCCGGCCGTCGGCGCGATGGACGATATCAACGATCTGGTCGCGGCCCATGCCTATTCCGCCGCGAACTGGCTGGCGCTGAACTGCCGTCGCCACATGGAGTTGTACGGAACAACCAAGGAACAGCTGGGCTGGGTCGCGGTCAACGGTAGACGCAACGCGGCTTTGAATCCCCTTGCGGTCTACCGCGATCCGATGACGATGGCCGACTATCTGGGCGCCCGGCCGGTGTCGACTCCCTTCGGACTGCTGGATTGCGATGTCCCCATCGACGGGTCGGTCGCCGTGGTCGTCTCGAACGCCGAATACGCGCGCGATTGCCCGCACCGCGCGGTGGCCGTCGAGGCGATCGGCGGGTCCGACGGGGCGGGTGGCTGGTTTCACCGTGACGACTATCCCAAGATGGCGATGTCGGATGCGGCGGCGCAGATGTGGTCTCGCACGCAGCTCACGCCCGCCGACCTCGAGGTGGCTGAGTTGTACGACGGTTTCACGTTTCTCACGCTCGCATGGCTGGAAGCACTCGGAATATGCGCAGACGGCGACGCCGGACCGTTCGTCGAGGGCGGCACCCGGATAGCCCGCGAGGGTGAACTGCCGCTCAACACCTACGGCGGCCAGCTCTCGGCCGGTCGCATGCATGGTTACTGGGCGCTGCACGAAGGGTGCCTGCAGCTGCGCGGCGAGGCGGGTGAGCGGCAGGTGACGAAACGACCAGAGGTCGGCGTGGTATCGGTGGGTGGTGGGCCCGTTGCCGGCTGCATGCTGCTCACATGTTGAGATAGCTTGTGGCAGAGCCTGGTTCGCTTGAGGCTGGCGGAACGGAAAAGCTGGCTTCCCAGATCGCCCGCCAGATCGAGGCGGACATCGTCCGGCGGGGCTGGAACGTCGGTGAATCGCTGGGCTCGGAACACGCTCTGCAACAACGTTTTCAGGTGAGCCGATCGGTGCTGCGGGAGGCCATTCGCCTCGTCGAGCACCACCAGGTCGCCCGGATGCGCCGCGGGCCGGGCGGCGGGCTGCTGATCTGTAGGCCCGACGCCGGGCCGGCCACCCGCGCCGTCGTCATCTTTCTCGAATACCTGGGCACGACGCTGGGCGACCTGCTCAACGCGCGACTGGTGCTCGAGCCGTTGGCGGCCTCGCTTGCCGCCGAACGGATCGACGAAGCCGGGATCGACCGGCTGCGAGCGCTGTTGCACGCGGAGGAAGGCTGGCGGCCGGGCGCACCGCCGCCGCGCGAGGATCTCCACGTCGCGCTGGCGGAGCAGTCAAAAAACCCGATCCTGCAACTGTTCGTCGACATTGTGATGAGACTGACCAGGAGATACGCGCTGAAGTCCCAGGCCGACTCGGCGACCGAGGCCATCGAGGCGGTCGACCGGACGCATCATCACCACTCGCAGATGGTCGCTGCCGTCACAGCGGGTGATGCCGCCCGGGCCAAGACGCTCAGTGAGCGACACGTCGAGGCGGTGACCGCCTGGCTGCAGAAACATCACCCCGGCGAGAAAACCCGCCCCCGCAGGCAACACCGCCTGCGGCTCGACGGCGACGGGTCGCGCGGCAAGCTCGCCGAGATGCTGGCGGCCACCATCGCCGACGACATCGCGGCGAGCGGGTGGCGTCTCGGTTCCGTCTTCGGAACCGAGACGGTGTTGCTGGAGCGCTACCGGGTGAGCCGCTCGGTGTTGCGCGAAGCGGTGCGGCTGCTGGAGTATCACTCCGTCGCGCAGATGCGCCGTGGGCCCGGCGGCGGGCTGATCGTCACAAGACCTCAGGCTCAGGCGAGCATCGAGACCATTGCCCTATACCTGCAATACCGCAAGCCCCTTCGCGAAGACTTGCGCTGCGTGCGGGACGCCATCGAGATCGACAACGTGGCCAAAGTCGTCGAGCGGCGAGCCGATCCCGACGTGTCGGCCTTTTTGGCAGCCCATCACGCCGGTCGCCGAACCGGCGGAAAACCACCAGGCACCGCAGACGTTCGCCAGGCCGCTGTCGAGGAATTCCGGTTCCACCTCGGCCTTGCGGAGCTGGCCGGCAACGCGCTGCTCGACCTGTTCCTGCACATCATCATCGAACTGTTTCGCCGCAACTGGTCCAGCGGCGGACACGCGGTTGCCTCCTGGGCCGACGTCGTGGCCGTCGATCATGCTCATGCGCGGATTCTGCAGGCCATCGAGGGTGGCGACGACAGCCTCGCTTGCTACCGCATCCGTCGCCATCTGGATGCCGCCGCTTCCTGGTGGCTCTAGAAACGGACCGAAAGTAATCCGCGTCGCACTCGCGCTGATGTGCTCCGTTCGCGGGCATACGTAACGTTCATCCGGGGTATGGGGATGGGAAGTGAGACGGCCGGTCCAGCAGGGGGTTGGCAATTGTGATCGAAAGCGAGACCGCTGCCATGACGGTGGGCGTCGGAGGAGCCAGGACCGACCAATCGGACTTCGTCCATTCCGCGCTTCTGTATCGCTCGCGGCAGGAGTACCTGGACCTGGTGGCGCGCTTCGTGGGCGACGGCCTGGCCAGGGACGAGGCGGTGCTCATCGCGGTGCCGCCAGACGAGCTGGCGTCGCTCCGCGCTGCGCTGGGCGCCGCGGCCAGCGGATACCCCGCCGAATTGCGGATGGACGACATCGCCGAGATCGGACGCAACCCGTCCCGGTTCATGGCGGTCGTGGGCTCGTTTGCCGACGAGTATCGGAATCGACGGGTGCGCATCGTGAGCCAGCTCACGTGGGCGGGACGAACCGACGACGAGTTCGTTGCCTGCATGGAACACGAAGCGCTGCTCAATGAAGCCCTTGCGGGGTACCGGGTCACAGAG
>NZ_JAFBAT010000081.1 GCF_019247615.1 Mycobacterium sp.
CCAGATTGAGCAAATTTGCTATTCCACGTGTGCAAGACGGATTCCCCCGCCGGCAAGTCGAAATCAAGCCTCCAATCGCTCAGCGGCGCGATGCTCGAGTTGATGACGGTGAATTCGGCGATGAAACCCGTCTGCCACGTCGATGTCACCGTCAACGTCGCCGCGGCGGCGGCCGCATGAGCTACGGGTGTGCTGGCGACTTCGAGGATGGCAACCATGAATGCCGAGACGGTTACGTGAAGCGCTGTCCGCCAGCGTTTCACGTAATTGTCCAGTCCGGCCATAGCAGCCAACACTAGAGCCAAAATTCTGGCCCGGACACACCGACACGCGGCCGGCGACGATGCACCGCGGATCGGACGGCACCGACGTCGAAACGGCGTTCCGGTAAGTCACCACTACGGCGACCGCTAACCTGAACCCGGTGAATCTCGACAGCAATCAGGCCGCCATCCGCGAGGTGTGCGACGCGGGCCTACTCGCCGGCGCGGTGACGGCGGTCTGGCAGCACGGAAAGCTGCTGCAGCTCAACGAGATTGGCTACCGGGATGTCGCGGCCGGCCTGCCGATGACCAGGGACACGCTGTTTCGTATCGCGTCGATGACAAAGCCGGTCACGGTCGCGGCAGTGATGAGCCTGGTCGACGAGGGCAAGCTAGCGTTGGCGGATCCGGTTACGCGCTGGGCGCCGGAGCTGTCGAGCGTGCGGGTGCTGGACGATCCACACGGTCCGCTGGACCGGACGCATCCGGTGAACCGGGCGATCCTCATCGAGGATTTGATGACTCACACCAGCGGGCTGGCCTACGGGTTTTCCGTCTCGGGCCCTATTTCGAAGGCCTACCTGCGCCTGCCGTTCAACCAGGGGCCGGACGCTTGGCTGGCCGAGCTCGCAAAGCTGCCCCTGGTGCATCAACCCGGCGAGCGCGTGACCTACAGTCACGCGATAGACCTGCTCGGCGTCATCGCCTCCCGCATCGATGACAAGCCGTTCCATCAGGTTCTCGACGAACGCGTGCTGGGTCCAACCGGCATGACGGACACCGGATTCTTCGTGTCCGCGCAAGCGCGCCGTCGCGCCGCGACGATGTATTCGCTCGGCGACGACCAGCGATTGCGCCACGACGTGATGGGACCGCCGCACATCAAGCCGCCCTCCTTCTGCAACGCGGGAGGCGGATTGTGGTCGACCGCGGACGACTACCTGCGGTTCGTCCGGATGCTGCTCGACGACGGGACGGTCGACGGTGTGCGGGTGTTGTCTTCTGCGTCGGCCCGGTTGATGCGGACCGACCGGCTCACCGACGAACAAAAGCGGCATAACTTCCTCGGCGCGCCGTACTGGGTTGGCCGCGGATTCGGGCTGAACCTGTCGGTGGTGACCGATCCGGTGAAATCCGCACCGTTATTCGGCCCTGGCGGCCTCGGGACGTTCAGCTGGCCCGGCGCCTACGGCACCTGGTGGCAGGCCGACCCGTCGGCGGACCTGATCCTGCTCTATCTGATTCAAAACCTGCCGGACCTCACCGTCGACGCCGCCACGGCCGTCGCCGGTAACACGTCGCTGGCGAAGCTGCGCACGGCGCAACCGAAGTTCGTCCGTCGCACCTACCGCGCACTCGGCATCTAGCGGCCCGCGCCGACATGGTCGACTATCCACCTGACCGCATCACGGGAATGCGGGTGGTGTTGCGGCCGCCGGTGGTTGACGACGCCGGTGCGCTCTTTCAGCGGGTCGCCCGCGATCCCGAGGTCACCAGGTATCTGCTGTGGGCGCCGCATCGCGACGTGGCGGCGACGCGCCAGGTGATCACGGAGCGGATGAACGTCACCGACGACGAACGGACCTGGGCGATCGAGCTGAAGAACAGCGGCGACGTCATCGGCCTGGCCAGTTGCCGGCGCGCGGTGCCGCATTCGGTCGAAATCGGCTACTGCCTGGGCCGGCGGTGGTGGGGCAAGGGCTTGATGGCCGAGGTACTCGGGATGCTGCTGGACGCGCTGGAGTCCGATCGAGCGGTGTATCGCGTCTGGGCGACATGCAGCCCCGACAACGAACGCTCGGCCCGCTTGCTGGAAAGCACCGGTTTCGTGCTCGAGGGCCGGCTCGCCCGCCACGCCGTCTACCCCACCTTGGGATCCGAGCCGCAGGACAGCCTGCTATACGCCAAAATCCTGAGATAGCGCAAGCGCGCGGGACCCGCCTGCGTTCCCGGCTTCGCGGTGGTTTTGCCGAATTGCTCAGTGGGCATCCGACACCTGTCATGGTGCAGCACGAGCGCACCTCGCGAATAACTTCCAGGGAGAAGGTGGCCTGGCGATGACCACCTACACACACGCCCATCACGCCCTCGGGCGCCATGCACTGCCGCGTGGCCGCCACGAACGGCGCTCCGACCCGCGGCGGTCATACGTGCCCAGGACCATGCTTTGGCTGCGATCGAGATTGGGAATCATTGTCGGAGCCGCGGCGCTCGCGTTGTTGTCGGGTGCCGCCGGCGCTGTCGCCGTCGCCGTGCTCCGCCCGGAATCGGCGACCTCCACGGGCGCCACGGCGTCGGCCGGCCAGGCCCAGTCGGCCACCACCATCGAGCAGGCGGCGGCCAAGGCCATCCCCAGCGTGGTGAAACTCGAGACGGCGGTCGCGGGACAGGTCGAAGAGGGTTCGGGCGTCGTGCTGAGCGCCGACGGGTTGATCCTGACCAGCAATCACGTCGTGGCAACGCCCGGCGCGGGGCCGGCGAGCCCGGCGGTAATCACCGCAGCGACCTCCGCCGACGGGCGCAGCGCGCCGTTCACGATTGTCGGCGCAGATGCCGCCACCGACATTGCGGTCGTTCGCGTTCAAGGGATTTCGGGCCTGAAAACGATAACGGTGGGCTCGTCAAGCGGTCTCCATGTGGGCCAAAGGGTCGTCGCCATCGGCTCGCCGCTCGGGCTGGACGGCACGGTGACCACCGGGGTCATCAGCGCCCTGCACCGTCCGGTGCCGAGCATCACGGGCCCCGGCGGCAGCAACGCGATGTTCGACGCTATCCAGACGGACGCCACAATGAGTCCCGGAAGCTCTGGTGGCGCATTGGTCGACACGGCCGGCGCGCTGGTAGGACTCAACTCGGCCATCGCAACAACGGGAACCGCTTATCCCGGCGCCCCGACGGGCTGGGTAGGCGTGGGCTTCGCCATCCCCGTCGACCAGGCCAAACGCGTTGCCGACCAACTGATTGCGCAAAGCAGGGTCACGAACGTGTCGCTTGGCCACAACTGAGGGCCCGACGCGCGTAGGCCCGCACGTCGGCGTCGCCGTCCTTGAGCGCGATCCCGAGCGCGTCCCGTGCAGCACGCTCAGAGGCCCACCGGGTCAGGCTGAGCACGGCCGCCTTCCGCACGTCGAGATGCGCGTCGGCGAGCGCCTCGGCCAGCGCCGAAATCGCCTGCGGGGCCAGTTCGGCCGCCACGCCCGCCAGCGCGCGGGCCGCGCCCTCCCGTACCTGCCATGCCGGCGCTCGCAGCGCACGCTCGACGGCAGCGAGATCGTCTTGCCCGCAACCCAACTGGGCCAACGCGGCGAACGCGGCCGCACGCACCAGCGGGTCGGGGTCGGCAAGCAGCGTGCGCACCGTCCGTCCGCTTGCCGCGTCGCCGGGCAGCGTCGCCAGACCGGCGGCGGCCGCGATGCGAACCTCGCGGTTCTCGTCGCCAGTGGCCGCAACCACGCCGGCGGCATCGTCGACCGACACCAGCGCCCGCACCGCCTCAATTCGCACACGGTGTTCGGAATCTTCAAGCGCGCGAAGGTAATCGGTGGCGGCGCCGGCTCGGCGCGCAGCCAGCAGGTAGACGGCAGCGGCCCGCACCACCATGTCGCCGGAGCGCAAATAAGCCCGTGCCGCGGATGGATCGGGCAGCACCTCGACCAGCTCGCGGATCCCCTCGGCGCCGGTGCGACGCACCGCGGCGTCGGGGTCGGCCAGAGCGGCGAACAGGGCGGGCGCATACCCGTCGGGGATCTGCTCGGTCAGCGTCGCCACCGCGGTTCGGCGCACCACGGGATCGGGGTCGTCCAGGTACGGAGTCAGCTCCGCCATCGCCGGCTGCTCGAGTGCCAGCACCTCGGCGATCCGCGGTGACGGCGGCTCGAATCCCGTTGGCGCCGAGTCGACCCGGGATCGCGTAACGGTCGGGGCCTGACCGCCGAGCAGCAGCGGCTGGTCCACGGGGTGCACGGTCTGGTCGGCCGGCGGCAGGCCGTCCAGCTCGGGGACCGGCACGAAATACGGTGCCACCGGGCGCTTTATGAACAGCATGTCGCCTTTGGGCCCCTTGCGCAGGTTGAGGTGGTATCCCCAATGGTTGTCGTCGCGGACCGGAAGGTCGGCGCGGTCGTGGTAGAGGCCCCAGCGTGATTCGGTTCGGGTGAGCGAGGATCGGGCGGCCATCTCCGCGCAGTCGCGGATGAATGACACCTCGACAGCGCGCATCAGCTCGTGCGGATTGCGGGCGCCCATCTCGGCGATCTCGTCGCGCATCCGGTCGAAGGTGCGCACCGCAATCGACAGCTTCGCCGCCGTCTTCGGCGGCGCCACATAGTCGTTGACGAACCGCCGCAGCTTGTATTCCACCTGTGGTTGCGGCGGCCCGTCCGGATGCCGCAACGGCCGGTAGATCAGCTCGTGCGCCTCGCGCAGCTGGTCCTGCGGGAGTTGTTGCGGTGCCGCGGCTCCCGCGTACACCAAGGCGGCGTCCGTGCCGGCGAGATCGCCGAACACGAAAGCCCCGATCATGTAGTTGTGCGGGACGCAGGCCAGGTCTCCGGCGGCATACAGGCCCGGCACGGTGGTGCGGGCATGCTCGTCGACCCAGACGCCCGACGCCGAATGCCCGCTGCACAGACCAATTTCGGAGATGTGCATCTCCACGTCATGGGTGCGATAGTCGTGGCCGCGGTTGGCGTGAAACGTCCCGCGAGTGGGCCGCTCGGTGGTGTGCAGGATGTTCTCCAGCGCGGTCAGTGTCTCGTCGGGCAGGTGGGACACCTTGAGATAGATCGGTCCGCGGGCGGAGTCGATCTCGCTCTTGACCTCGGCCATCATCTGTCCCGACCAGTAGTCGGAGTCGACGAACCGCTCGCCGTGCGCGTTGACCTGGTAGCCGCCGAACGGGTTGGCGACGTAGGCGCAGGCCGGACCGTTGTAATCCTTGATCAGCGGGTTCACCTGGAAGCACTCGATGCCGGACAGTTCGGCGCCGGCGTGGTAGGCCATCGAGTACCCGTCACCGGCGTTGGTGGGGTTCTCGTAGGTGCCGTACAGGTAGCCCGAGGCGGGCAGGCCGAGTCGCCCGCACGCCCCGGTCGCCAGGATCACCGCCTTGGCGCCGACGGCGACGAATTCGCCTGTGCGCGTGTGGAATGCGGCTGCGCCGACAGCCCGGCCCTCATCGACCAGTACTCGCACCGGCATCAGCCGGTTCTCGATGCGGATTTTCTCCCGCATCGACTTCTGCCGCAACACCCGGTACAGCGCCTTCTTGACGTCCTTGCCCTCGGGCATGGGCAACACGTAGGAGCCCGAGCGGTGCACCCGGCGCACCGCGTACTCGCCGTGCTCATCTTTTTCGAACTTGACCCCGTAGCGCTCCAGCCGCTGCACCATGGCGAACCCGCGGGTGGCTGTCTGATACACGGTGCGCTGGTTGACGATTCCGTCGTTTGCCCGGGTGATCTCGGCGACGTAGTCCTCCGGCTCGGCCTTGCCGGGGATGACCGCGTTGTTCACCCCGTCCATGCCCATCGCCAGCGCCCCGGAGTGCCGCACATGGGCCTTCTCCAACAGCAGCACCTGTGCACCGCCTTCCGCGGCGGACAGCGCCGCCATGGTGCCGGCGGTGCCGCCCCCGATGATCAGCACATCGCAGTCGAGCCGCACGGGAGCCGCGACGTCGGGAATCCGCATCATGCAGCCGCCGAATCATGCAGTGCTGCAAGGATTTGGGCCCGCAATTCGCCCGTGTCGCGGTTGCTTCGCGGATTGAGCACCTCGAGCGACGCGCGCAGGGGCTCACCGGCCCTGCCGAGTACGACGATGCGGTCTCCCAACGCCAGCGCCTCGTCGACGTCGTGGGTGACGAACACGATGGTGGTCGGATGCGTGCGCCACGTTTCGATGAGCAGCCGCTGCATGGCGGCGCGGGTCTGGGTGTCCAGCGCCCCGAACGGCTCGTCCATCATCACCGCGCGCGGCGACCCGGCCAGGCCGCGGGCCAGCTGGACGCGCTGACGCATTCCGCCCGAGAGGCTGTTGGGCAGGTAGTGGCCGAAACCGGTGAGACCGAGCTCATCGATCCAGCGCTCGGCCACCGCCCGCCGGGTAGCCCGCGGTTCCCCCCGAAGCCGCAGCGCCAGTTCGATGTTGGATCGCACGGTGCGCCAGGGCAGCAGCGCGTTGTCCTGGAACACCATGCCCCGGTCCCCCGAGGTGGTGGTGACATCGGCGCCATCGGCCAGCACCCGACCGTCGTCGGGGGACAGCAGGCCCGCCAACGCCCGCAGCACCGTCGACTTGCCGCAACCCGAGGGACCGGTGAGCACCACGATCTCGCCCGGCCGAACCACCAGGCTCAGGCCGTTGATGACCGGGTCGCCGGTGTATGACAGCCGAACTCGGTCCAGCTCGAGGCTCATTCCGATCGTTGCGGCGATCATCGCTGCCCTTGCTGTGCGCGCGGCAGCCATCGGGTCAGCCGGCGGCCCACTCGTTCGACGGCTGCCGAGGTCGCGAACCCCAGCACGCCGATGGTGATGATGCCGACGAACACCTGCGGGTAGGCCAGCACGGTGTAGTCCTGCCAGGTGCGGTAGCCGACACCGAGCCGCCCGGAGATCATCTCCGCCGAGATGACGCAGATCCATGCCACCCCCATGCCGACCGAGAGGCCGCCGAACACGCCCGGCAGGATCCCCGGAAGCACCACTTTGCTCAGCACCTCCCAGCGGCCGCCGCCGAGGGTGCGCACCGAGTCTTCCCACAGCGTGGGCAGCGCGCGCACGGCGTGCCGGGTGCTGACCATGATCGGGAAATAGGCCGCCAGAAAAGTGATGAACACGATGCCGGCCTCGTCGGTCGGGAACAGCAGGATGGCCACCGGCACCAGAGCGATCGCCGGGACGGGCCTCACCAGCTCCGCCAGCGGACCGAAGAGGTCCGCGAACAGCCGGGAGCGGCCCAGCAGCACACCCGTCGCGACCCCGACCACGGCCGCGAGCCCAAAGCCGGTGAGGATACGGATCAGTGACTGCGCCAGGTCAAGCCAGTACTCGTAGGCCCCGAGCCGCCGATGCAGCGCCCCGACGATGTCCGTGACGGTGGGCAGGGTGTCAAACCTCAGCAACAGCCGCGCCTTGCCCGCAGTGAGCAACTGCCACAGCGCGATTGCCGCGGCCACCGAAGCCACCCGCACCAGGCGGGACCGCCACGGCGAGGTGAGTCGTCGCCGGGTCGCATCGGCGGGCGGCGCGACCCCGACGATCCGTTCGGTCACTTCCGCGGTCATACCGAACCTCCCAGTGCTTGTTGATAACTCACCACGACGGCGCCGGGGTGCGCCGCGATGTGGCGACGGGCCCCGGCCACGGTGCCGAAGGGCAGGTAGTTCTGACCGTCTCGCACCCACACCGCCTTGTCCGCGAACCACCGGGTGCCGAGCTCGGCGTCGGGAACGTAGGCCGCGCGTACCTTGGCGCCCCGGGCGGTCGCATCACTGATCGCGTGCAGCAGGCCGGTGGGGCTGGGAATCGTTTGCGTTCCGTCGGATCCGTCCAGCCAAATTTCGCTCGCCAGCGCGGGGTCCCCGCCGAGCGGCGACGGGTTCGAGGTGCGCGCGCGAGCGGCGCCGTAGTCTTGCCCGCGGGCGGCGAACACCGCTCGTAGCGGCTCGTCCACGACGAACTTCGTGATGTCGAGGTCCGCGAAGTTGCCGATCGACTTCAGATACGGCACATCGTTTTTCAGGGCGTCCACCAGCGACGGTTTCAGCGTGGTGTCGAACGACGTGCCACCGGGGCCGTTGTACAGGTACACGACCTCCGGTGGCAGTCCACTGGCCTGCGCGACAATGCGGGCCGCCTCCAACGGCTTTTCGTTGAGGAAATCGGTGGCGTCCAGTTGCGCCTGCAGGAACGCCGCGAGTACCTCCGGGTGAGCGGACGCATACGAGCGGCGCACCACCACGCCGTGCAGCGTGGGCAGGTTCAGCTCGGCGCCGTCATACAGGAGCTTGGCCTTGCCCTGGTACACCAGCAGCCCAGGCCACGCGACAAACTGTGAAAGTGCCTGTACCTGACCGGATTCCAGTGCAGAGGCGCCGATCTGCGGCTGCTGATTGACCACCTCGACACCGTTGACCCCCGCCGTGTTCAGGGCGCGCACCAGGGTGCCGTGGCCGGCCGAACCGACGCTGGCCGAAACCTTCGCGCCGGCCAGCTCGGCGAGGCCGGTCACCGGCGAATCCGGCGCCACCACAACCATGTTCAGCGCGCCCTTGGGGTTGTAGCCGGTGACCGACACCATCTCGGTCCGGGCCAGCGGGTTGACCTGAGTCTTCGAGCCGTTGATGAGCATCGGGTAATCGCCCATCGAGCCGATGTCGATCTTCTCGGCGAGCATCTGGGCGGTGATCGGCGCGCCGGTATCGTAATCCTGCCACCGCACCGCGTATTTGGTTCCCGTGCGCGCGGTGATGTCGGCGAGCCGGCGCTCCAGGTAGCCCTGCGCCCGCAGCAACGTGCCCGCGGTGACCGTGTTGATGGTCTTGGACTGGTATCCCACCACCACGTTGACCACACCGGAGGACTGGGACAACGATTCCAGCGAGCAACCGGAAACGACGGCGGCGACGACGGCTGCGATCGAGATCAGCAGCGCGACTCGGCGTTTCATCAGCGGATCAGGTACGGCATGTTGACCGTGACGGCGCCGGTCGGGCAGCGAGCCGCGCACGGGCCGCAGTACCAGCATTCGTCCACATGCATGAAGGCCTTCCCCGTGTCGGGGTTGATGGCGAGCGCGTCGAGCGGACACACCTCGACGCAGAGCGTGCAGCCGTCAATGCACAGCGACTCGTCGATCGTCACCGGCACATCGACCCGGTTGTTGACCAGCGTCATGGCGCGCTCCTCGTTAGGCTGCCGCGCATGGTGATTCGATCACCACGCATCCGGATGTACTCCAGGTCGACGGGTCGCCCGTCCTCCAGGCTGGTGAGACGCTCCAGCATCAGCAGGGCCGCCCCGTCGGGCACCTGCAGCGTGGCCGCCGAATGCGCGTCGGCCGCAATGGCCTCCAGCGCCAGCGACGCCAGGCCCAGCCGCCGCCCGCTCACCTGCTCGATGAGGTCGAACACGTCGTTCGTCTCCAGCGGATGCTCGAGGATCCGCGCTCCGATGTCCGGCACCAAATAAGTCAGGTCGAGGCTGAGCGGCAGGTCACCGAGGTAGCGCAACCGCTCGACGAAGACGGCCCGCTCCCCCGGTTGCAGGTGCAGCCGGCGGGCCACCGCCGGCGGGGCCGTCACCGGCATGGCGACGCGCACCTCGTTGCGGACCTCGCCGAGATGTTTGAACGTCTCCTTCAAGCCCAGCAGCGCGTCGAGCCCATGGGTGTATTTGCGCTGCGCGACGTGAGTGCCCACCCTGGGCCCGCGGTCGATCAGACCTTCGTGTTTGAGGACGGTGAGCGCCTCGCGGACGGTATTGCGCGACACCAGGAATTCGGCTGCCAACTC
The DNA here is from genome assembly GCF_019247615.1 of Mycobacterium sp. Taxonomy (GTDB): domain Bacteria; phylum Actinomycetota; class Actinomycetes; order Mycobacteriales; family Mycobacteriaceae; genus Mycobacterium. The sequence goes on from NZ_JAFBAT010000081.1 coordinate 9,781, forward strand.
GCGTTCGGCGGGCAGCCCGTCGGGATAGGCGTCCGCGTGAATCTGCTGGCGCAACACGTCGGCGACCCGACGGGCGCGGTCGGCTCGGGGGCCGCGGATCGGTACTGGTTGCGCCACAGCCGTCACGCTAACGCTGCTCAAGGACCCATTCGGGTCGCCGACCCGGTCTTCGGGGGCCGGTCGGGAGATTGCGCCGGCCGGGTCGGGCGACGACCAGCCAAAAGCGCTGAGCGACGCGCCATTGCGCCACCTTGGCGCGGACAACGCCCTTCCGATCCCGGTGAGTGAAATCAGGCACTAGGTTGGTTCGCGATGACTGTGCGTAGCGCGCCGGCCTGGCTCACCCGAAACCTGCTCGTGCTCTCGCTGGTGTCGCTGCTGCAGGATGCCGCGAGCGAGTTGCTGTACCCGCTGCTGCCCATCTACCTGACTACCGTTCTCGGTGCGCCGCCGTCGGTCGTCGGGGCGGTGGAAGGCGCCGCGGAGGGCGCCGCGTCGCTCACCAAGTTGGCCTCCGGCCCGTTGGGCGACCGGTTCGCCCGCCGCCCCCTGATCGCCAGCGGCTACGGGATGGCCGCGCTGGGCAAGCTCATCGTGGCCGCCGCCGGCGCATGGCCGGGGGTGTTGCTCGGGCGGGTCGTCGACCGATTGGGGAAGGGGATTCGGGGAGCGCCGCGCGATGCGTTGCTCGTCGACGGCATAGAGAAATCCGAGCGCGGTCGCGTCTTCGGCTTCCACCGCACGATGGACACGCTCGGCGCGGTCATCGGGCCGCTGCTGGGACTCGCCGGATACGAACTGTTCGACCACCAAATCCGCCCCGTGCTCTATCTCGCCGTTATCCCCGCCGTCCTCAGCGTGTTGTTGATCGCCTGGGTCCGTGAACGACCGCGGGACACGCCGCGAGCCGCCCGGTCCTCGGTGCTCGCCGAGGCCCGGCGGCTGCCCCGCCGATACTGGCGGGTCGTCGCATTCCTGGTCGCCTTCAGCGTCGCCAACTTCCCCGACGCGCTGCTGTTGTTGCGGCTCAAGCAGATCGGCTTCTCGGTGGTCGGCGTCGTCCTGGCCTACGTCGGCTACAACCTGGTGTACGCGCTGGCGAGCTTCCCCGCGGGAGCGCTCGCGGACCGTCTCGGCCGGCCCGCGGTGTACGGGGTCGGGCTGGTGTTCTTCGCCGTCGGCTACCTCGGCCTGGGCATCACCACGAACCCGGCGACCGCATGGGGGCTGATCGCCGTGTACGGCCTCTTCACCGCCTGTTATGACGGCGTCGGGAAGGCTTGGGTCTCAGGCCTTGTCGGCACGGAGCTACAGTCGGGCGCCCAGGGCGTCTTCCAGGGCCTGAGCGGGTTCGCGATGCTCGGCGCGGGCCTTTGGGCCGGCTTCCTGTGGGGTGCCGCCGGGCGCCTGCCGCTGCTGATCTCGGGCGCGGTCGGCGCGGTGTTCGCCGTGGTCCTCCTGGGCGCCGCCGCCGTTCGGCGGGAGTAACCGGTCCGGCACCAGCGGCAAGGCCGCCAAGGGGAACAATCCGCAAAGCGCCCACGCGGCCGGATATTGAGCCGTGATGATCAGCGCGCCGAACAACGGGGGCGTGCCGGCGGCCATCAGCCGCTGCGTGGTGTTCTGCAGTCCCAACGCGCGTCCGCTCCAGAAAGGGCCGGCGAACTCGGTGATCGCGGTGGCCTCCAACCCGTTGTCGAGCACCGCCAGCACCGAGACGGCGACCATGAGCAGCACGTCGTACCCCGAACCGCTCGCGTCGGTGAGGGCAAGCAGGAACAGCGCCACGGCGGCGGCGATGGCGATCGTGCGGACCGGTCGCAACCGCGAGCCGATGCGATCGGACCAGCGGCCGACCGCGATCCGAGCCAGCGCGCCCAGCATTTGCGAGACGGTGATCAATCCGCCGGCCGCCCCCACCGACCAGCCGTGGTGGTGCATCAGCCACACGAGCATGAACGTCACCGTCACCGTCTGCGGCACCATCAACAGGCCCGCCACCGCGTGAATCCGCCACAGCACAGACGATCCGCGATACGGGCAGGCCAATTCCGCCTTCGTCGCCGCCTTGCGGGATTTGCGCGGGGGGTCGACGATCCCGATCGCGCTCGCCACCGCGGCCGCGGTGCACATCATTGCGAGCAACATCAGCCCGCCGCGGGGCCCACGCTCCGACAGTTCCGGGACGACCAAGGCGCCGAAGGCGATTCCCAACGGTTGCGCGGTCTGACGGATGCCCATCGCCAGGCCTCGTTGCCGCGATGGGAACCAGGCGGCCACCAGCCGGCCCCCTGCGGTGTTGCAACTGGCCGCGGCCATCCCGCCGATGAACAGAAAGACACCGACCATCAGCAGCGAATGGGCCGACGCCGCAGCAAAGGCCGCGGCCGCGGTGAGCGCCGAGCCGGCCGTGAGCACGATCCGCTCGCCGATGCGGTCCAGCACGAAGCCCCAGAAAACCAGTGTGACGACCATGCCCGAACTGGGCATTGAGGCCAGCAAGCCGGCTTCGCTCAGCGATACGCCGCGGTGCGCCTGCAGCGACGGGATCAGGAACGCAACACCACTGATGAAAAGGAATGACGTTGCCGTCACCCCCAGCGAAACGATCATGATCGACCACCGCGACCCCGCGCGGGCTGCGAACGCAGCGTTGGTCCTGCTCCCCATCAACCCATGTTGGCACGGGTCTCGCTCGACACGGGGCGCCAAGATGACCGCAAGACGGTGTAACTTATTGAACGCTAAGGGAATTCCCAGCTCAGCGTTAAAATTCGAGTTGGATTCCGATTCCGTGGATACCGCGAAGGTGTTGATTCCCTTGATATTTGGGCCTTCGCGCGCGGTGCGGTACATCTGGCGGCACGCACCGGCACGCGCCCAAATTCACAGCTAAAACCTAAGTTCAAGAGCGTAACGCGCTGATAACGCCACGTTATTCGGGACGGCCCCCCTGCGACGCCACGCATTCACCGATGGGCCGCCGGCGGTCGGTGCGACCGAAGGTATCCTCGCTGCTATTGCTCAACGAGACTTGCTCAACGAGACCGGAAGGTCCCACCTCATGAATGACGTGGCGAAGCAGGCCGTGACCAAGGTCCCGGCGGTCACCCTCGGCTTTTGGATCATCAAAATCTTGGCGACGACGTTGGGCGAGACGGGTGGCGACACCCTGACAATGACCATCTTTCACGCCGACAAGCTCGAAAATTGGGGTTATCTGTTTGGTGCCGCCCTGTTCGGCGGCGTGCTGGTGGCGCTGGTTGTCGCTCAGATCCTGGCCAAGCGTTTTCACGCTGCCCTGTACTGGGCGACGATCGTGGCCTCGACGACCTTCGGCACCGCGATGGCAGATTTTGCCGACCGGTCGCTGGGTATCGGCTACACGGGCGGATCGCTGCTGCTCCTGGCTCTTCTGCTGGCCACCTTGGGACTTTGGCGGTGGTCGCAGGGATCGGTATCGGTAAGCACCGTCTCGACCCCGAAAGTGGAGGCTTTCTACTGGGCAACCATCACCTTTTCGCAGACGCTGGGCACCGCGCTCGGCGATTGGCTCGCCGACACTCGCGGATTCGGTTACGAGCGGGGTGCGTTGGTGTTCGCAGCGGGCCTGGCCGTGGTGGTAGCCCTGTATTACTGGACCTCGGTTTCGCGCGTGGCCTTGTTCTGGGTCGCCTTCATCCTGACGCGCCCCCTGGGGGCGAC
>NZ_JAFBAT010000121.1 GCF_019247615.1 Mycobacterium sp.
AGGCCGTACAGCGGGGTGGTCAGGGTGTAGAGCAGGCTGCCCGGGGCGTCCTTTGGCTTGTACTCCCACGGCCAGAACAAGAAGATCACCAGCAGCGCCAGACCGAAGAAGCCGCCCAGCAAAAGCCACAGCACCACGGAGCGCTCGGCGCGCTTCTCGGCTTTCGTGCCCTCGATCGGCCAGCGTGGCTCCTTGACGATGGTTTCGACGCCGTCCAATCTGCCGCCCAGCGCCACCAGTTCCTGTTGCGACATCGCCGCCAGGGCGGCGTCGCTGGGCTCGTGCGGCGCCGCCGGTCCGCCCTTGTCGGTGTCGGAGCCACGCGCGGCGGGTTCGCTGGAGAAGTCGCTCATGATGCTCGCGCCCCAATCCACAGTGCCAGCGCGATGGCGGCCACCATCCCGATGATCCATGCGGCCATGCCCTCGGGTGCAGGTCCGAAGCCACCGAGGCCGTAGCCACCCGGCTGCCGCTCTTCGCTGACGGTTTTCACGTACGCGATGATGTCTTTCTTGGCGTCGAAGGACAGCTGGCGGTCGGAGAACTTCGGCATGTTCTCCGGGCCGGTCAGCATCGCATCGAGGATTTGCTGTTCGTTGGCGAGTCCAAGGTCCGGCGCGTACTTGCCCGACGAGAGGGCGCCGCCCTTGCCCGTGAAGTTGTGGCACGAGGAGCAGTTCAGCCGGAACAGGTCGCCGCCCCGGCCGACGTCATTGCCGCGCAACGACCGCATGGCGATGGTGCCATCGGGATTGCGGGTTACCGTTGGTCCCCCGCCGTTGGCTTGCACGTAGGCGCCGATCGCGTCGATCTGGGATTCGTCGAAGATCGGCTCTTTACGGGGAGCCTGGGCGCCGGCGGCCATGAGCGGCATCCGACCGGTGGAGACCTGGAAGTACACGGCCGCCTCGCCGACGCCGATCAGGCCCGGCCCGTGGTCGGGCACGCCCTGCAGGTTGGCGCCGTGACAGGACACGCACGAGGTTTCGAACAGCTGCTTGCCGGTTCGCAGGATCGCCGAATTGGACTCGTCGGCAACGGCCACCTGCGGGCGGGGAGTCAGAACCGCGGCCAGCCCGCCGGCGACGGTCAGCGCGATCAGTAGGAGCAGGCCGCCGGACAGCCGGCGGCGAAGGCGCCGACGCGCGCGCTCTTTCGTCAGCCCTTTCAGTGGCCCTTTGCCGGGCCCTTTGCCCGGCACTTTGCCCGGCCCTTTGCCCGGCCCGCCTGGCCGTCTGCTGCCGCCGGATCGGATCGACCCCAGTTTCTTCAACCGAGCACTCCTGTTCATTCCTGTATTCGGAGTCGTCAGCTCATCGGATGAAATAGATCACCGTGAACAGCGCAATCCACACGATGTCGACGAAATGCCAGTAGTAGGAGACGACGATGCTGGCCGTCGCCTGCGCCGGCGTGAACTTCGTCATCGCGGTGCGGGCCAGCAGGAAGATGAACGCGATCAGCCCGCCCGTGACGTGCAGGCCGTGAAATCCGGTGGCCAGATAGAAGACGGTGCCGTAAGCGCTGCCCGGGATGGTCGTCCCGTGCGACGCCAGGTGGTAGTACTCGTACGCCTGGCCAAGGACGAAGAACAAACCCATCAGGAACGTGAGCACGTACCATCGACGAAGCCCGAAGACGTCGCCGCGTTCGGCCGCGAACACGCCCATCTGACAGGTGAACGACGACGCGATCAGCACCAGTGTGACCGGGACGGCCTGGTAGAGGTTGAGCTCGGTGGGCGGCGGCGGCCATTTCCCACCGGCCTGGGCACGCGCAGTGAAATACATCGCGAAAAGGCCAGCAAAGAACATCAGCTCGCTGGACAGCCACACGATGGTGCCGACACTCACCATGTTGGGCCGATTCAGCGAATGCACTCGCGACGTGATCGCAGTACCCGAAGTCCCCACAGCGCTGGTCACACCGCAAGTATGACGCTTTGTAGTTGTCGAACTCTACCCGGGTCAGAAATTTTGCTGATTGATGTCTACCCGCGGGGCCCCGGGCCGCCATCGGGCGATGGTGGGGGGCGATCGGTCCTCGTGGGACTATCGGCGCGTGGCCGCGTTGTCCGAAGACCCGTTGTCCGAAGACCCGTTGTCCGGGCCCGCATCGTCGTGGCCGCAAGTCCTGGGTCGGTTGACGGGCGGTCGGGACCTCGCGCGGGGTCAGGCCGCCTGGGCCATGGACCAGATCATGGCAGGTACCGCCAGCGCTGCGCAGATCGCGGCCTTCGCGGTGGCCATGACGATAAAGGTTCCCGCCGCGGCCGAAGTCAGCGAGCTGGCCGGTGTCATGTTGAGCCATGCGCGCCGGTTCCCCGTCGAAACGACCCGCCAGGACATCGGAGACGCCGTCGACATCGTCGGCACGGGTGGCGACGGCGTCAACACCGTGAACCTTTCCACGATGGCCTCGATCGTGGTTGCGGCCGCCGGCGTGCCGGTGATCAAGCACGGTAACCGCGCCTCGTCGTCGCTGTCGGGCGGCGCCGACACCCTGGAGGCACTCGGGGTGCGCATCGACCTCGAACCGGAAGAGGTCGCGCGCAGCCTCGCCGATGTCGGGATCGGGTTCTGCTTCGCGCCCCTGTTCCACCCGTCGTACCGCCACGCGTCGGCGGTGCGCCGCGAAATCGGCGTGCCGACCGTGTTCAATCTCCTTGGGCCACTTACGAATCCGGCCCAGCCGCGGGCGGGCTTGATTGGCTGCGCATTCGCGGACCTCGCCGAGGTGATGGCGGGGGTGTTCGCGGCTCGCCGCTCGAGCGTGCTGGTTGTGCACGGCGATGACGGGCTCGACGAACTCACGACGACGACCACGAGCACCATCTGGCGGGTGCAGGCCGGCACCGTGGACCGATTGACCTTTGATCCGGCAGGCTTCGGGTTCGCCCGCGCCGAGCTGCAGGACCTCCTCGGCGGCGACGCCCAGGCCAACGCCGCCGAGGCGCGCGCCGTGCTGGCCGGCGCCCGTGGCCCGGTCCGAGATGCCGTCGTCCTCAACGCCGCCGGAGCTATCGTCGCGCACGCCGGCCTATCCAGCCGCGCCGAATGGCTGCCGGCGTGGGAGGAGGGGCTGGAACGGGCCCGGGTGGCCATCGACTCCGGTACGGCCGAACAGTTGCTCGCGAGGTGGGTGCGGTTCGGCCAGCAAGTCTGAACCGGACGAAACCTGCCGGCCGGCCAGGCGCGCCGAGCGGGCCAACGCGGCCCATGCCGCCCATGCGCCGGCCGACTTCAGCGGTGATGCCCACCCCTCCTCGGCGACTCGAACGATGCGCACCCCAGGGGTGGCCAGCCAACGCGCGATGAGCGCGGTCTCCTCGAGCAGCGCACCACCAAGTGGTGCCGGCGCACGCAGGATCGCTTGTGCGGCAGCGCTTATGGCATCGACCACCGGCATCGGCGGCACACCGCGGCGCGCACAGCCGGCCGCGGCGAGTTGGCCGTACCGGATGACGGCGAGCTGGTAACCGGCCCGTCCGTCGGGGCCGTCCGGCTTGGCGGCCACCAGTTCCGGCACTGCGACGAGCGCTCGCAGCCGCTGGCCGCGCCACAGGGTCTCGACGGCGGCGGCGGTGCGGTCACGCAGGCGGGCCGCGCTCTCGAAGTGACGTTGCTGGGCGAGCGCGGTGACCTGGTGGACCGCGGCCGCCAGCGCGCCGTTGTCCAGCCCGTCGATCAATGCCGCGGCGCGCGCCACGGCCGCGGCGTATTGGGTGGCCGTCACTCCTCGCGCGGCCGGGCACGGCGAGATCTCCGCCTCGGGGCACGCCGGCCCGTGCAGGGCCGAACGTCCCAGCCGAGCGGTGCAGGTTCGCAATCCGGTGAATCGCGCGAGCAGAACGGCCGTGTCGGCGGCGTCGGTGCGCGAACGGAAAGGGCCGACGACGCGGTCGTGCCGCGGCGCGCGCACCGCCGACAGCCGCGGAAACGCATCGTCGGTCAGTGCGAGCCACCACCAGCGCTGGGGGAACCTGGACCGGCGGTTGTACGGCGGGGCGTGGGCGGCCAGCATTCTTAGTTCGCGCACGCCCGCCTCGAGCGAATGCGCGCACTCGACATGCTCGACCGCGCTGGCCAGCGTGACCATCTCCTTCATCCGGCCGCGTGGATCGGCGCCGGTGAAGTACTGACCCACCCGCCGCCGCAGGTCGACCGCGGTGCCGACGTAAAGCACCTCGCCGCCCGGTCCGCGGAACAGGTAAACCCCCGGGCGGTGTGGGAGGCCGTCGGCGAGGACGCGCTTGCGGCGCTGGGCCGGCGTCACGTCCGGCAGGTAGGAGCGCAGGTCGCCGTAGGTATGCACACCCTGATTGCCCACCCGTTCGATGAGCGCGTGCAGGACGTCGACGGTGGCGCGGGCATCATCGAGGGCCCGGTGGGTGGGTTGGTTGGCGACCGCGAACAGCCGGGCCAGCGCTGCGAGCCGGACGCTGGGCGCCTCCTCGCGACTCAGCACGCGGCGAGCCAGCCGCACGGTGCACAGCACCGGCGGGCGCCGCCAGGCGATTTCGCAGCGCCGCGCCGCGGCCTGAAGGAATCCGATGTCGAACCCCGCGTTGTGGGCGACCAGCACCGCGCCGCGAGCGAACTCGAGGAACATCGGCAGCACCGCCTCAATCCTCGGGGCGTCGCACACCATCGCCGTGCTGATGCCGGTGAGCCGCACGATTTGCGGTGGGATGTCGCGCTCCGGGTCGACGAGGGTGGCGAACTCACCGAGCACGAGGCCCCCGCGGACCTTGACCGCCCCGATCTCGGTGATGGCGTCGGGCGGTGTGCCCTCGGCGCCTTTGGCGCGCCCGCCGGTGGTCTCGAGGTCCACCACGACGAAAGTGGTTTCGCGCAAGGGAATCTCGTCGAATCCGGAGGCGGCGCGGCCCCATGCGGCGGCGCGGGCTTCCCGGCCTTCCGCAAGGTCGCCGAAACTCAGCTGAGTCCCGACGCCCGCGCCCATGGCTGCGACCGTAGGCACGCCTACCGACAGCGGCGTGATTCCCACGCCGGGCGAGCACTGACGGCGCGATGTCGGTGGCGGCGGTTAGCGTCTGGCTAGCCGGCGATTTCCCGTTCGGAAAGCCAGACGAGAGGACGGCCCCTGATGGCATCGAGCAACCGCACAGCACAGCCCGGCAGGCCCAACGGTGCCGCGCCCGATCCAAACGCCCCCGTGGTCATTGACTGCGACGACTGTGCGGCGCGCGGCCCGGGCTGTCGCGACTGTGTGGTCAGTGTGCTACTCGGGGTCCCGGAGACCTTGTTGGACGACGAACGCGCCGCCCTGGAGGTGCTCGCCGACGTCGGACTCGCGCCGCGATTGCGGCTGGTCCCCATTCGCCGCGCTCGCGGGTCTGGTGTAGCTTAATTGCCTTGTGCGCCAAAACCGCTGGCTCGCCTTAGGAGTTTGCCAGAATTCACAAGGTAATGACAGAAATCTTGCCGTTTTCTTAACGATCTGGTTTGGACAAACGCCGATATCGTTTCGTAACCTGTTTGAGACCTAAACTAGCTCGACGACGATCGGTCGAAGGCCGTTGGGGGATGCAATTTTGAGGTTCGACTTTATGTACCCATGTGCGCGTGTGGTTACACGTTCTGCCCTAGGTATGTTAGCGAGCCTGATCGTCTTCTCGGGGGGTTTTGCCACGAATGCCGTGGCCGATCCGGCCGATGACGCGCTGGCCAAGCTCAACGAGCTGTCCCGCCAGGCGGAGCAGACGACCGAGGCGATGCACACCGCTGAGCTGGACCTGGGCCACAAGCTGGTCGCCCTGCAGGCCGCAGAGAAGAAGCACGCGGACGACCAGGCCGCCGTGGATGCGGCGAAGGCCCGCTTGACCACGTTCCAAAGCGCGGTCAACAAACTGGCCGCCGCGACCTACATGGGTGGCAGCGTCGACGGCATGGCAGCCATGCTGACCGCCGGGTCACCGCAAGGTCTGATCGACGAACTGGCCGTGCAGCGGCTGATGGCAACTCAAATGCGCACACAGATGGCCAATTACCGCATTGCCGGTGAGCAGGCCGCCAGGGCCGAACAGGCTTCCGCGAAATCCGCCGCGGAGGCGAAATCCGTCGCCGAGCAGGCGGCTGCGGTCCGCGCGAGCCTGCAGTCCAAGCAGAGCCAGTTGCAGGTGCAGATCGCGGTGGTCAAATCGCAGTACGTGGCGTTGTCGCCCGAGCAGCGCACCGCGCTCGCCGACCCAGGGCGGGTCCCGGCGGGCGTCCCGGCGCCGGGCGCGCCGGCGCCGGACGCGTTGCCACCCGGCATGCCGCCCCCGGGCGAGCAAGCACCGGGCGAGGCGCCGCCCCCCTTCGGACTGCCAGGACTGCCCGGACTGCCAGGAGGCCCAGGGCTGCCTCCCGGCGGCGGTGACCGTGCGACCGTCGTGCAGGCGGCGTTGACGCAGGTCGGGTCCTCCTATGTGTGGGGCGGAGCCGCTCCCGGCGGCTTCGATTGCTCCGGACTGGTGATGTGGGCATTCCAGCAGGCCGGCATCTCGCTGCCGCACTCCAGCCAGGCGCAGTCTCAGGGCGGTCAACCGGTGGCGCTGGCGGATCTGCAGCCCGGCGACGTGGTGACGTTCTATTCCGACGCGTCACACAGCGGCATCTACGTCGGTGACGGCATGGTGATCCATTCCTCCACGTTCGGTGTGCCGGTGCGGGTGGTGCCCTTGAACGCCGCGGGCCCGGTCCACGACGCGCGCCGCTACTAGCGGCGCCGGCCGCCCGTACTGGCGCCGACGGCTTCCGTCGCTGCTGGCCTTCGTGTTTGTCGTTGGATTGATCGCGGCCGCCGCCATTCCGGTCGGCGCAGGGCGGGATAAGGCGCCCACCCCGGGTCGCGCGTCCGTGAGTCACGTCAGCGCGCCCGCTTTGTCCATGGTTGTCGGGGACCGGACTGTTCGGCTGATCGCGCTCGGCGGCCCCAGCAGCGACCGCCTGCTTTCGGGTATCGCGGCGAGCCTCGGTGCCGCGGTCGACGCGGTGGAGACCTTCTGGGGCGTCGACTGGTCCCGCGATGTGTCGGTTGTGGTCGCCGGCTCCGGGGAACAGTTTCGGCAGGCCGCGGGCGGCGGGCCGGAACCCCAGTGGGCCGACATCGCGGCGGTGACCGTCGCCGACCACGTCGATCCGGCCCATCGGGTGGCGGTCGGCGAACGAATCGTCTTCGCGCCGGGCGCGGCCAACATGAGTGCGCAAGCTTTGCGAATTGTTCTGACCCACGAGCTTTTTCACTATGCGGCCAGGGCCGACACCGCCTTGGATGCCCCGCATTGGCTGACCGAGGGAGTTGCCGATTTCGTAGCCCGACCGAGCGCTGCGAGGCCCTCGGCAGCGCCGTCCGTCGCGCTGACTTTGCCCTCGGATGCCGAGCTCGACAATGCGGGGCCGCAGCGCTCACTGGCTTATGACCGCGCCTGGTGGTTCGCTCGCTTCGTCGCCGACACCTACGGCACGGCCACATTGCGGGCGTTCTACTCCGCCGCTTGCGGAGCCGGGCACTCCGACGTGCAAAGCGCCATCCGCGACGTACTCGGCACCGACGATGGCGAGGTGCTCGCGCGCTGGCGGGAATGGATGCTCGGCGAGCATTGATTGCCGCACGCCCCGCAAGCGGGAGGTGCCCCCATCTCAGACCGTTGCACGGTCTGCATCGTCGCCAGGCTAACGTGACGCGGGTGAGCCGGGTCCTGCTGGTAACCAACGACTTTCCGCCGCGTCCGGGCGGCATCCAGTCCTACCTGAGCGAGTTCGTCAGCCGGCTGGTCGACGCGGGGTCCCATTCCGTCATCGTGTACGCACCGCAGTGGAAGGGTGCCGACGCCTTCGACGACTCGGCCCGATGCGCGGGCTATCGGGTGGTGCGCCACCCTGGAACGCTGATGCTGCCCGGCCCGGCGGTAGACGCCCGGATGCGCCGCCTGATCGTCGAGCACGGTATCGACACCGTCTGGTTCGGCGCGGCCGCACCCCTGGCGCTGCTGGCGTCGCGCGCCCGACAGGCCGGCGCGACGCGGGTGGTGGCCAGCACTCACGGGCATGAGGTGGGTTGGTCGATGCTTCCCGTCGCGCGGTCGGTGCTGCGCCGCATCGGCGACACCACCGACGTCGTGACCTTCGTCAGCCGCTACACGCGCTCCAGGTTCGCCTCAGCGTTCGGGCCGGCAGCGACGTTGGAACACCTGCCCCCTGGGGTGGACACGGAAAGGTTCCGGCCCGATGCGGCCGCGCGGGCCGAGCTGCGTGATCGCTACCGGCTCGGCGAGCGGCCCACCGTGGTGTGCGTGTCGCGGCTGGTCCCGCGTAAAGGCCAGGACACGCTGATCAGGGCGTTGCCCTCGATCCGGCGGCGGGTTGACGGCGCCGCGTTGGTGATCGTCGGCGGCGGTCCGCATCTGGAAGCGCTGCGCAAGCTGGCCAAGGAATGCGGGGTGGCCGAGCACGTGACATTCACCCGCGGCGTGCCGGCCCACGAACTGCCGGCCCACCACGCATTGGCCGACGTGTTCGCGATGCCCTGTCGGACCCGCGGCGCGGGCATGGACGTTGAAGGTTTGGGCATCGTGTTTCTGGAGGCCTCGGCGACCGGTGTGCCGGTCATCGCCGGATTATCCGGCGGAGCACCAGAAACTGTGCAGCACAACAAGACCGGGTTGGTGGTCGACGGCCGTTCGGTGAGCAGGGTGAGCGCTGCCGTCACCGAGTTGCTCGCCGACCCGGCCCGCGCCGCCGCGATGGGCGCGGCCGGGCGTGCCTGGGTGACGTCGCAGTGGCGCTGGGACAGGCTTGCGGGCCGGCTTTCCGATCTCTTGGCGGGTCAGTCGCTTTCGTAGATCGATTCGATATCGGAAGCGAACTTCTCCGCCACCACCTTGCGCTTGACCTTCATCGTCGGCGTCAGTTCGCCGGTGTCCTCGGTGAAATCGACCGGCAGGATGCGGAATTTGCGGATCGACTCGGCGTGCGACACCGACATGTTGGCGTGTTTGACGGCGGCGTCCACCTCGGCGACGAGGTCGGGATCGGTGGCCAGATCGCCGACGGGCGCGCTGGCGGGCTTGTGGTTGCGCTCCTTCCACGCCTCGAACGCCTCGGGGTCGATGGTGATCAGGGCGCCGATGAACGGTTTCGCGTCGCCCACCACCAGCGCCTGGCTGATCAGCGGGTGCGCGCGCAGTTGATCCTCGAGCACCGCGGGGGCGACGTTCTTGCCGCCGGCGGTGACGATGATCTCCTTCTTGCGGCCGGTGATCTTCAAGAACCCGTCTTCGTCGAGCGCACCGAGATCCCCGGTCTTGAACCAGCCGTCCGTGTACGCCTCGCCGGTGGCCTGCTCATTGCGCCAGTAGCCGCTGAACACCACGCCGCCCCGCACCAAGAGCTCGCCGTCGTCGGCGATGCGCATGCTGTTGCCGGGCACCAACGTTCCGACGGTGCCGATCTTGACGTTGCCGACCTGGTTGACGGTGATCGCCGAGCTGGTCTCGGTCAGGCCATATCCCTCGTGGATGGTCAGACCCACGCCGCGGTAGAAGTGCCCCAGCCGCGAGCCCAGCGGCGCACCGCCGGAGACGGCCGCGTGGCGGTCGCCGCCCAGCGCGGCGCGCAGTTTGTTGTACACCAGTCGGTCGAACACGGCGTGCTTGGCGCGCAGCGCCAGACCGCGGCGG
>NZ_JAFBAT010000200.1 GCF_019247615.1 Mycobacterium sp.
GACTCCTCCTTCATGCCGTCGAGCATGGCCATGAACATGTCGTAGCCCTCGCGCTGGTACTCCACCAGAGGATCGCGCTGCGCCATCGCGCGCAGGCCGATGCCTTCTTTGAGGTAGTCCATCTCGTAGAGGTGCTCGCGCCACTTGCGGTCGATGACGTTGAGCAACACGTTGCGCTCGAGTTGGCGCATCGCGCCTTCGCCGGCGAGTTCCTCGAGCTCGGCTTCCCTTGCGGCGTAAGCCCTTTCGGCGTCCTTGAGTAACGCTTCCAGCAGCTCCTCGCGCGTCAGATCGTCGCGGTCGGAATCGGCGTCGCGGTGCGTCAGGCTTTCGTGCGTGATGCCGACGGGGTACAGCGTCTTGAGCGCCGTCCACAGGGCCTCCAGATCCCAGTCCTCGGCGTAGCCCTCGCTGGTCGCGCCGTCGACGTAGGCGGTGACCACGTCCCGGACCATGTCCAGCGCCTGATCCTTGAGGTTTTCGCCCTCGAGGATGCGGCGCCGCTCGGCGTAGACCACCTTGCGCTGCTGATTCATCACCTCGTCGTATTTGAGGACGTTCTTGCGGACCTCGAAGTTCTGCTGCTCGACCTGGGTCTGCGCGCTCTTGATCGCGCGGGTGACCATCTTGTTCTCGATCGGCACGTCGTCGGGCAGGTTCAGCCGATTGAGCATCGCCTCCAGTGCCGCGCCGTTGAAACGGCGCATCAGTTCGTCGCTCAACGACAGGTAGAAGCGCGACTCGCCGGGATCGCCCTGACGCCCGGAACGGCCCCGCAGCTGGTTGTCGATGCGCCGCGACTCGTGCCGTTCGGTGCCCAGCACATACAGGCCGCCCGCCTCGATGACCTCGGCCGCCTCCTTGCTGGCCTCCTGCTTGACGACGGGGAGCTCCTCGTGCCAGGCCTGCTCGTACTCGTCGGGCGTTTCCACCGGGTCCAGCCCACGGGCACGCAGCCGCAGGTCGGTGAGGAAGTCGACGTTTCCGCCCAGCACGATGTCGGTGCCGCGGCCGGCCATGTTGGTCGCGACGGTGATGCCGCCCCGCCGGCCCGCCTCGGCGATGATGGCCGCCTCCTGCTCGTGGTACTTGGCGTTGAGCACGTTGTGGGGGATGCGGCGCTTCTGGAACTGCCGCGACAGGTACTCGGAGCGCTCGACGCTGGTGGTGCCGATCAGGACGGGTTGGCCCTTCTCGTACCGCTCGGTGACGTCGTCGACCACAGCGATGTACTTCGCTTCCTCGGTCTTGTAGATCAGGTCGGACTGGTCGGTGCGGACCATCGGTTTGTTGGTCGGGATGCTGACCACGCCGAGCTTGTAAATCTCGTGGAGCTCGGCCGCCTCGGTCTGAGCGGTGCCCGTCATCCCGGCGAGCTTGTCGTAGAGCCGGAAGTAGTTCTGCAACGTGATCGTGGCCAGCGTCTGGTTCTCGGCCTTGATCTCGACGTGCTCCTTGGCCTCGATGGCCTGATGCATGCCCTCGTTGTAGCGGCGGCCGTAGAGCACCCGGCCGGTGAACTCATCGACGATGAGCACCTCGCCGTCGCGCACGATGTAGTCCTTGTCGCGGTGGAACAGCTCCTTGGCCTTCAGGGCGTTGTTGAGGTAGCTGACGAGCGGCGAGTTGGCGGCCTCGTAGAGGTTGTCGATGCCCAGTTGGTCCTCGACGAACTCAACACCCTTTTCGTGCACCCCGACGGTACGTTTCCGCAGGTCGACCTCGTAGTGGAGGTCCTTTTCCATCAGCGGCGCCAGCCGGGCGAACTCGAGGTACCAGTTGGAGGCGCCATCGGCGGGACCGGAGATGATCAGCGGGGTGCGGGCCTCGTCGATCAGGATGGAGTCGACCTCGTCGACGATGGCGTAGCTGTGCCCACGCTGCACCAAATCGTCGAGCGAGTGCGCCATGTTGTCGCGCAGGTAGTCGAAGCCGAATTCATTGTTGGTGCCGTAGGTGATGTCGGCGTGGTAGGCGACCCGACGCTCGTCCGGCATCATCGGGGCCAGGATCACCCCGACCTGCAGCCCGAGGAAGCGGTGCACCCGGCCCATCCACTCGCTGTCGCGTTTGGCCAGGTAATCGTTGACGGTGACGATGTGCACGCCCTTGCCGGCCAGCGCGTTGAGGTAGGCCGGCAGCACACAGGTCAGGGTCTTGCCCTCACCGGTCTTCATCTCGGCGACGTTGCCCAGGTGCAGCGCGGCCGCGCCCATCACCTGGACGTCGAACGGCCGCTGGTCGAGCACCCGCCAGGCGGCCTCGCGGGCCACGGCGAACGCCTCGGGCAGCAGGTCGTCGATGGTCTCGCCGTCTTCCAAGCGCTTGCGGAACTCGTCGGTCTTGGCCCTCAGCTCCGCATCGGTGAGCTTCTCGACGTCGTCGGACAACGTGTTGACATAGTCGGCCACCTTCTTGAGGCGCTTGACCATGCGGCCTTCGCCGAGGCGCAGCAACTTATCCAGCACGGTGTTGTCCCCTTTGGGATATTCCCCTGTTGATAGGAGTCTTCTTCTTCGTTAAACCGACCCCCATCGTAGGTGACGCGCCGCGGATGGCCTCGGCAGCGGCGATCGCAAGCGCGGCTACCGCCGGGCGCTGGGGGCACCACCCGCTTGCGGGGGACGGGTCGCCGCTCGAACAATCGTCAGGCGAGCCTGATCAGGCCGTAGTCATAACCGTGCCGGCGATAGACGACGGACGGCCGTTCGGTCTCCTTGTCGTAGAACAAAAAGAAGTTGTGCCCGACCAGCTCCATCTCGTAGAGCGCCTCGTCGACCGACATCGGCGTGGCCTGGTGTTCCTTGGTGCGGACCACCCGGCCCGGCTCGTGGTCTTCCAGATCCCCGAGACCCGCGCCGTCGTGTTGGTGCGGCTCCACGGGTTCGGCGTTGAAGGCCCTGCTCGGGGATGGCGCGACGGCGGTGGCGGCCGCGAGCGAAACCGGCGTCTTGTCGCCGTAGTGGACCTTGCGACGGTCCTTGGCCCGGCGCAGCCGATTCTCCAGCTTGTCGACCGCCGATTCGAACGCGGCGTAAAAGCTGTCGGCGCAGGCCTCGGCCCGGCTGACCGGCCCGCGGCCGCGTGCGGTGATTTCCACCCGCTGACAGGACTTGCGCTGCCGCCGATTGGGCGCGTGTTTGAGCTCGACATCGAAAAGGTAGATGGAGCGATCGAACCGTTCGAGGCGGGCCAGTTTCTGCGAGACGTAGACGCGATAGTGATCGGGAATTTCGACGTTCCGGCCCTTGAACACGACCTCAGCGTTCGGTTCGACCGGCTCGGTTGTTTCTGTCGGCAGTTGGTCCAGCATCTGACCGGAATCCACAGTAGGCCTTGACATACGTGACAACTCGTTTCTCTTTCCCTGTCGCACGCTCTGCGTGCCGGCTGTCTTTCACGACGCGCCGACGGGGTGGGAGCGGTTGCGCCGCAGGCTGCCCGCCGGTGCAAGGTGACGAATACTCACCCCCTTTGCGGTGGCGTCTCACCCGGGAATCGCGACCGATGAGTCAGGCCGGGATGTTTCGGTGAAGGTTGTCCTCGACGTTAGCTCGTGTTCGCCCTGGGATGCCACCAAATTTTCCCAGCCGTTGCGAGTTCTTCACAACCCCTCGGCGCCCTCATCGGGATTCGCGAGTCAGGCGGCCGCGATGGCCAGTACCGCGGCCACCCGAATCCCGGCGGCATGCAAGGTGCGCACCGACTCGCGCGCCGTCGCCCCGGTGGTGACGATGTCGTCGACGATCACGACCTCGGTGCGCAACAGCTTTTCGCACTCCCCACGAAATAGCACCCGGCCGGCGATATTGCGCTCGCGGGCGGAAGTGCCCAGGCCGACCGAATCGCGGGCCCGCGCCTTCATGCGCAACGCCGGGACGACGGCGACGTGCGGGTGCCGGGCCACCGCTGCCCGGGCCAGCCGGGCGACGGGATCACCGCCGCGCCGGCGCGCCGCCGAACGCCGCGTCGGCGCGGGCACGATCGTCAGGGGCGTCGCCACCATCCCCCAGCTCAACAGCCGATGCACGCCGACGGCCAGCGCCCGGGACAGCGGCGCGACCAGGTCGCCGCGACCGTGCTCCTTCAGCGCGAGGACGGCCTGCCGTCGGACGCCGGCGTAGCGACCCAGCGCGAACACCGGAACCTGCGGGTCGACGCGGGGGTTGACGACGTGCGGCTGGTCGGCCGGCACCGACAACTCGGCGGCGCAGGCGTCACACCACCGCGTCGACGGCGCCCCGCAGCCGCCGCATTCCAGGGGCAGGACGAGGTCGAGCACGCCCGCCAGTGTGGCGGGCCCGGCTGACAAGCTAGGGCAATACCAAGCTGAACACCCCGCGACTCAGCCGGGTGATGATCTCTTCGAGGCTGCGCAACGGCAACTCCATTCGCCACTGCGGCAACAGGCCGGACACCTCCAACGCATCCGATTCCAGGCGAACGTCGGTGACCAGCAGCCCATGCGGCAGGTCGGGCAGCGGCACCGGGTACGCCGGGATCCGCGCGGGCAGTGCCCAGCGCCGTTGCCCCGTCAGGAGTGCCGACGGTCGCAGCCATAACGTCGTCCCCACCACGTCGACGCCGACCTCGAGACCGCCCCAGCCGGGGCGGCGGCTCCAGTGCAACAGGGCGGCGCCGTCTGCGCCAAGCACGCTGCGCAGTTGGGGCGCCGCGCGACGCAGGGCGTCGTCGACGATTTTTCCGGGGAGGGTCACGGTCAACTCCGCCGGCGCAGCGGTCACGGTCGGCGGCACGCCGGGACGAAAGTGCACGTTGTGCAGCACGGCAACGGCGTGCTGCAGGTGGTGTTGGTCCCAGGTGATGTCGCGCGCGCCGATGCGGACCTGGCCAAGCTGACCGACGGCCAATTCGCGTGGATCGAGCGCGGAGTCGAATTCCGTGACCGTGAGAACCACCTGGTGGTCCCCGGCGTGCACCGTGACTTTCTTGCCGACGAGCAGTTGCTGCAGGGTGGTGAACAACGTGCGGTAGGGCAACGCGACGGCCTGGACGGCGCCCGAGCCGACGGATGGCAACCCGCTCGACGACCACAACGAGGCGATCGTGTCCAACGCACGGAAGGGATCGTCCCAGCGCAGGCGGGGAACTTTCGGCGACATCGGCGCCTCCTCACTGCGAGGGTAGCCGGAAAGGTGAGCCCCAGAAAGGATCAGGGAGGATGCCGGGCTCAGCCCGGCAGCACCGGGGCCGCCCCGGCCACGGTCAGCCCGGACACGTCCGACCAGCTCGGCTGGCTTTCGACGGCCGAGGCCGAATACTGCAGCACCCCTTCGGGAGCGGCGACGTACACCGTAGACGGGTTCGCCGCGACCGTCGTCACCGGAATCTGCAGACCGCGGGCGGGCGCGTCGGAGTTCACGCCGTCCAGGTTGACGTAGGACACCGGATGACTGGCGTCGGTGCGGGTCACCACGATGTCGTCCCCGGTTCGCCAGGACATCGAGACCACGGAGTTGCCCAGGCCGAAACCCAGCCGCCGCGGGTACGTGAGGGCATACTGCCCGGCCTGGGTCTGCTCGACGCTGGCGAGGATGACCTGACCGTTGATCACCATCGCGGCGCGCGTCGAGTCCCGGGACAGCTGCAGGTCGGTGATCGGCCCGGGGAAGCTGCGGGCCACCGCGGCCGAATCCACCGGAATGCGCGCGGGCTGGCCCGAGGCCGGTTCCTGAATCGCGCGCAGCACGTTGTTGCTGTCGACCACCACCCAGACGGCATCGTCGAGCGACCAACTCGGCCGCGACAGGCTGTGCCCGTCGGCGGACTCCACGGCCTCGCCACCGAGGTCCCCGATCCATAGCGAGGCCGCCATGTCCGGGGCACCCCGCCGCAGCGTCACCACCGAAGCCACCTGCCGTCCGCTGCGGGACAGCGCGGCGCCGGTCTGGTCCCCCATGCGCCCGAATGCCCCAGGGACGGTGGTGACGCGCTGCGCGTCGAGTCCGACCAGCGAACCGTTGACCAAGGCGTGCAATCCGGCCCCAGCGCCGTCGGCCGCACCGGGGTCGGTGGCCGCCACATCGGAGGTGGTCCACCCCTCGGTGAACTTGTCTTCCAGCGGTGCGCCGTCGGCGTTGATCACATACGGTCCCCGGATGTCGGCGCGGGCCAGGGTCCAGATGATTTGTGCGGCAAGCAATTGCCGGCTGTGCGGATCGGTGGTAGACAGTTTCTCCAATTCGATGCGCGCGCCGCCATACCCGCGCCCGATGCCGTTCTTGCCGCCGTCGGCCCGGGTCACCGGGCCGCGCAGCCGCAGCGGCGGCGCCAGCAGGTTGCGGACCGTGTGCGCCATTTCGGGCCGCGGTCCGGCCAGCAGCTTGGAGACCAGCTCGGTGGCCAACTGATCGTGATCGGCAACCGCGACGTAGCGCGGATCGGGGACGACGGTCTTGCCGGTCGGGTCGGCAAAATACAGCGTGTTGCGCTTGTACGTTGCCTGAAACTGCTGCCAGTCCAGGAAGACCCCATTGGGCAGGCGGTCGATCCGCCATCCCCCGGACGTCTTGACCAACTCGATCGTCCCCGGGTCGGGCAGCACGCCCTCGGCGGTCTCGAAGACGCCCACATCGGACAGGGAGCCCAGGATGTCCGCCCGCATGGTCACCGAAACCCGTTCGGGCCCACGGGTTTCCACGAACACCACGTGGTCGATCAGCAGCGAGCTACCGGCGTCGTCCCAGGCGTTGGATGCCGACTGAGTGAGGAACTGCCGCGCCGCCAGATGCCGATTGGCCGGGTCGGCCGTGGCCTTGAGGAATTCGCGCAGCAGCACGTCGGGATCCATGCCCGGGGTCGGCTTGGGCAGGTTCGACGGCGCCGGACGCTCGACGGTCCCGATGGCCTGCGGGGCCGACCAGCTCGGCACCCCCGCGCAGCCGGCGAGCAACGCCGCCAGCGACAACAATGCCAACATCCGCCCCGGCCCCCGCAGCCGGCGCATCAGACGCTCCTCTCCGCGTGCTCGCGTTGCCGCAGGTGTTCGGTTCGTTCGGGCGCGATGGGGTGGTCCGGGATCGGCTCCGGAATCGGTTTGAGCGGCAGTGGACTGGTGGTGACCTTGTGGCCACGAACCAGCGGCAACGTCAGCCGGAAGCAGGCCCCCTGACCGGGCTCGCCCCAGGCCTCCAGCCGGCCCTGATGCAGTCGGGCGTCCTCGACGCTGATGGCGAGCCCCAGCCCCGTGCCGCCCGACCGCCGCACTCGCGACGGGTCCGAGCGCCAGAACCGGCTGAACACCAACTTCTCCTCGCCCGGCCGCAACCCGACCCCAAAGTCGCGTACGGTGACCGCGACGGTGTCTTCGTCCACGCCCATCCGGATACGCACCGGTTTGTGCTCGGCATGGTCGATGGCGTTGGCGATCAGGTTGCGCAGGATCCGCTCCACCCGCCGCGCGTCGACCTCGGCGATCACCTCATGCTCCGGCAGGTCCACCAGCAGCTCGATGCCGGCCTCCTCGGCCAGGTGGCCCACACTGCCCAGGGCGTTTCGCACCGTGGTGCGCAGGTCCACCGCCTCGACGGACAACTCGGCCACACCCGCGTCGTGGCGGGAGATCTCGAGCAGGTCGTTGAGCAGCGTCTCGAACCGGTCCAGCTCGCTGACCATCAGCTCGGTCGAGCGGGCCAGCGTCGGGTCGAGATCGGCGATGTGGTCGTAGATCAGGTCGGCGGCCATCCGCACCGTCGTCAGCGGGGTGCGCAGCTCGTGGCTGACATCGGAGGTGAAACGGCGCTGCAGGTTGCCGAACTCCTCGAGCTGGGTGATCTGCCGGGACAGGCTCTCGGCCATGTCGTTGAAGGACATCGCCAGCCTGGCCATGTCGTCCTCGCCGCGCACCGGCATCCGCTCGGAGAGATGGCCGTCGGCGAACCGCTCGGCGATCCGCGACGCCGAGCGCACCGGCACCACCACCTGCCGGGATACCAACAGGGCGATGCCGGCCAGCAGCACCAGCAGCACGGCGCCGCCGGTGATCATGGTGCCGCGCACCAGCTGAATCGTGGCCTGCTCGTTTTTCAGCGGAAAGATCAGGTACAGCTCGAGATTCGTCACCTGCGACGACGTCGGCGTCCCGACGATCAATGCCGGCCCCGAGAAGCCCTCGGTGTGCACCGTCGCGTACTGATAGGCCGCCTGTCCGGCCTTGACGAAGCCGCGCAGCGAGGCGGGTATCTGATCGACGGGCCCCGCCGTGCTGGCGGCGCGCGGACCGTCACCGGGCACCATCAGCACCGCGTCGAACGCATCCGCCAGCCCGGCGCCCGAGGCGAAGTCGGTCTTGGACGTCAACGTGGTGCGCGCGAGCTGAAGGCTGCTGTCCAGGGAACGCGTTTCCTCGCCGTTGACGATCCCGCCCACCGTGGAACGCGCCCGCTCGATCTGCTCCATGGCGGCCTTGACCTTGACGTCCAGCACCCGATTGGTGACCTGGCTGGTCAGCACGAAGCCGAGCGCAAGGATCACTGCCAACGACAGCCCCAGGGTCAGCGCAACGACCCGCAACTGCAGCGAGCGGCGCCAGGCAATGCCGACGGCCCGACTCAATGCACCCATGCCGCGGGTCATGGGGCCGGAGCGCCCCCAGCGGCTACGAGTGCGTCGCCGCGAGCCCCGCCACATCAATGACGCCGTCCCCTGCCCGCGAGTCGGGGTACTCCCCGCGCCCGGGTCACGGAGGTCCGGCCTTGTATCCCACTCCTCGAACGGTCAACACCACGGTCGGGTTCTCAGGGTCTTTTTCGACCTTGGCCCGCAGACGCTGGACGTGCACGTTCACCAGGCGGGTATCCGCCGGGTGCCGATATCCCCACACCTGTTCGAGCAGCACATCTCGAGTAAACACCTGGCGCGGTTTGCGTGCCAGCGCGACCAGGAGATCGAACTCCAGCGGTGTCAGGGAGATCTGCTCGCCGTTGCGGGTGACCTTGTGCGCCGGCACGTCGATCTCCACATCGGCGATGGAGAGCATCTCGGCGGGCTCGTCGTCGTTGCGCCGCAGTCGCGCACGCACCCGCGCGACCAGCTCCTTGGGCTTGAACGGCTTCATGATGTAGTCGTCGGCGCCGGACTCCAGGCCCAGCACCACGTCCACGGTGTCGGTCTTGGCGGTCAGCATCACAATCGGCACGCCGGAATCGGCGCGCAACACCCGGCAGACGTCGATGCCGTTCATGCCGGGCAGCATCAGGTCCAGCAGCACCAGGTCGGGGCGCAACTCGCGCACCGCGGTCAGGGCCTGGGTACCGTCGCCGATGACCGCGGTGTCGAAGCCCTCCCCGCGCAGCACGATAGTGAGCATCTCCGCCAGCGAAGCGTCGTCGTCGACGACCAAAATCCTTTGCCTCATGAACACCATGGTGTCACCAGATCCGGATAAAACTGGGCACCACACGGGGCGTTTCTTGGGCAAGAGGGGCAAATACCGTCAAAATCGCCCATCCGGAGCCATCAAAGTGGCCGCCAGCAGGCCCGGATCGACGTCAGCATCGACGACCCGCCATCGTCCGCCCCAGCCCGCTTTGGCCAGCCCGGCATAGACGGCACCGGTGCGCTCCTGAAGCTCGTCGTCGCGTTCGTAGCTGTCGCGCGCCCGGCCCGGCTCGGATTCAGCCCGATGCAGCGCCCGCCGCGCGGCGAGTTCGGCGGACACCGCCAGCAGCACCTGCCAGTCGGGCGCAGGCAACTGCAGCCGTTCGTATTCCAGCCGGTGCACCCACGCAACCGCCTCCCCCGCCGCGTCCTGGCGCAGGCGAGCGGCGCTGTAGGCGGCGTTGGAGGCGACGTAGCGGTCCAGGATCACCACGTCGTGGCCCCGCAACAGCCGCTCGACGTCGCGGACCGCGCCGGCTCTGTCGAGCGCGAACAGCATCGCCATCGCATACACCGAAGACGCCAGGTCGCCGTGCTCGCCGCGCAGCGCCTCGGCGGCGATGTCGGCGGTCACCGATTGCCCGTAACGCGGAAAGGCCAGCGTGGCGACCGACATTCCCGTTGCCTGGAAAGCGGCCCGCAACCCCTCGGTCAACGTCCGCTTGCCGGCGCCGTCGACGCCTTCGATCGCGATCAGCACGGCGCGAGCCCGGCGGCCGGCTCCGGACTCCTCAGTAGCGGTAGTGGTCGGCCTTATAAGGGCCGTCGACGTCGACGCCGATGTACTCGGCCTGCTCCTTGGTCAGCTTGGTCAGCTCGCCGCCCAGGGCTTCGACGTGGATGCGGGCCACCTTTTCGTCGAGGTGTTTCGGCAACCGGTACACCTCGTTGTCGTACTCGTCGTTCTTGGTCCACAGCTCGATCTGCGCGATCACCTGGTTGGAGAAGCTGTTGCTCATCACGAATGACGGGTGGCCGGTGGCGTTGCCCAGGTTCAGCAGCCGGCCCTCGGACAGCACGATGATCGACTTGCCGCTGTCGGGGAACGTCCACTGGTCGACCTGCGGCTTGATGTTCAGCTTCGTCGCCCCCGAGCGCTCCAGCGCGGCCATTTGGATCTCGTTGTCGAAGTGACCGATGTTGCCCAGGATCGCCTGGTCTTTCATCGCCTTCATGTGCTCGAGCGTGATGATGTCCTTGTTGCCGGTCGCGGTGACGACGATGTCCGTGTCGGCGATGACGTCCTCGACCCGCTTGACGTCGTAGCCCTCCATCAGTGCCTGCAGCGCGTTGATCGGGTCGATCTCGGTGACCACGACACGCGCGCCCTGGCCCTTCACCGACTCCGCGCAGCCCTTGCCGACGTCACCGTAACCGCAGATCAGCACCTTCTTGCCGCCGATCAGGGCGTCGGTGCCCCGGTTGATGCCGTCGATCAGGGAATGCCGGCAGCCGTACTTGTTGTCAAACTTCGACTTGGTGACGGAGTCGTTGACGTTGATCGCCGGAAAGGTCAGATCCCCGGCGGCGGCGAACTGGTAGAGGCGCAGCACGCCGGTGGTGGTCTCCTCGGTGACCCCCTTGACCGACTCGGAGATCTTGGTCCACTTGCCCTTGTCGGTCTCGAAGCGGCGCCGCAGCAGGTCGAGGAAGATCTTCCATTCGGCCGGGTCGTCCTCTTCGGCGGGCGGCACGACGCCGGCCCGCTCGAACTGCGCACCCCGCAGCACCAGCATGGTCGCGTCCCCGCCGTCGTCGAGGATCATGTTGGCCGGCTTGTCCGGGTCGGGCCAGGTCAGCATCTGCTCGGCGGCCCACCAGTACTCCTCGAGCGTCTCGCCCTTCCAGGCGAACACCGGCACACCCGTGGGCTCCTCGGCGGTGCCGTGCGGGCCGACGACTACCGCCGCTGCGGCGTGGTCCTGGGTGGAGAAGATGTTGCACGACGCCCAGCGGACCTCGGCGCCAAGCGACGTCAGGGTTTCGATCAGCACCGCGGTCTGCACGGTCATGTGCAGCGAACCCGACACGCGCGCACCCTTGAGCGGTTGCACCTCGGCGTATTCGCGGCGCAGCGACATCAGACCGGGCATCTCGTGCTCGGCCAGCCGAATC
>NZ_JAFBAT010000063.1 GCF_019247615.1 Mycobacterium sp.
TCGTCGATCTCAACGTGCGCTCGACCGTAGATCTGGCCAAGCTCGTGCTGCGCGACATGGCGAACCGAGACGAGGGGGCTTTCACGCATTGATGCGCGGTGATCAGAAGGTATTGGCCGGTTCCTTATCGTCCCGAATGATGGGTGGGGCGAGCCGCATCCTGCCGGACACTCTCAAGGCCGTTGGCAACCGCGTGCTGTCGCGACCGCTCAAGGACTGAAGGCCACTACCTCGACGACATCGAGGAGTCGTGGGTGACCGATGGGTGGTCTCGTCGATTTTACGGGTCAGGCGAGCACCCGAACGGTCTCCAGCGACGGATCCGCCGCGTCGGGCAGGTTCATGCCGGCAGCCAAACCGGACCGCAGGTAATCCAGCACCGTGTCGTTGAGGCGCTCGCCCGGCACGATTGCGGGAATGCCGGGCGGATACGGCGTGATCTGTTCGGCGGCGATGCGGCCGGCGGCCCGGTCCGAGGACACCGCCTCCACGCGTCCGAAGAACGCGTCGCGCGGCAGGCAGACTGTTTCCAGCTCCAGGCCCTCCGGCGACGGCAGCTCGATCCGCGGCGGCGGCTCGAAGCCATCGGCCGCTTTGCGCCATTCCCGTAGCGCATCGCAGAGCCGGCCGGCGGTGTCCTTGTCGTCGGCGAAGGACAGAGTCGCCAGGATGCGGCGGTGATCGCTCATCCCGATATCGGTGTGAGCGTGCGCCCGCAGCCAGTCGGCGGCCTGGTAACCCGAGGTGCCCGTGGCCGAAACGTCCATCATCACCTGCAGCCGGTCCAGGTCGTGGGACGCCTGCACGCCGAGCAGTTCGTCCTCGAGCACCTTCACGTCAGGGATGCGCTCGATATCCTCACGCAGTTGAGACGCCAGATCCAGCGCGGCACCAAGTAACTCGTGACCGTGCTGCACCATCTGCCGCCGCCAGCCGTCGATGGCGGCATACACCAGGACGCTGGGGCTGGTGGTCATCAGCAGGTCCGCGCACGCCGACAGGCGGTCTTGATCGATCAGGTCACCCTGCACGTGAAAGACCGAGCCCTGCTCGAAACCCGCGCCCATCTTGTGCACGCTGACCACGCAGATGTCCGCGCCGGCATCCATCGCCCAGGTCGGCAGATCCTCGTGAAATGGCAGATGCGCGCCCCATGCCTCGTCGATGATCAATGGCTTGCCGCGCGCGTGGCACACTTCGGCGATTCCCGCGATGTCGGCACACGTGCCGTACGGGCTGGGGCTCACGACTAGCGCGCCGGCGGCATCGGGGTACTTTTCCCAGGCGTCTTCCACTTGTCTCGGTGAGGGCGGGTGCGAAAAATGATGTTGCGCGTCCCATCGGGGCGTGATCCAACGAGGCTGCACGCCGGAGAAAATCAGACCCGCGACGATAGATTTGTGGCTGTCGCGGCCGACCAGCAGCCCGCCGTCGCCGCCGGCCACCGCCATCATCGCCGCCTTCACCGATAACGAGCTGCCGCAGGTGGAGAACCAGGCGACGTCGGCGCCCACGGCTTCAGCCATGAGGTCTTCCGCGTGCTTCAGGTACTCGTTGCTCGTCTTGCGGTCATCCAGCCCGCCGCTGGCCAGGACATCGTCGGCGAACGGTTCGCGGCCCAGCACCGCCAAGACGCGGTGGTCGGTGCCTCGACCCTGCCGATGTCCCGGCGGCGTGAAGCCATACCGGTTCTTGTTGCGGTAATCGACCAGCGCATCTAACAGGGGTGCATGAGATTGGTCCATCTCTTCGGGGTACCCGTCTTCGCAGCGGCTAACTCGCTCACGCCACTCCCGGTGCCGCACCGCGGTGTCGACGGGCGGCGCCGGCTCTTCGACGCCGATGTCGTGCAGCGCGGCTTTCTCGATGCACCGGTCACAATTGCCGCGCGGGGCCACCAGGTACTCGCCGAAGTAGGCGAGTAGGAAAACCCGTCGGCAGGAACGTGTTTCGGCGTATCCACGCATCATCTCAACCCGGCTGAGATCGACGCGTTCGCGCAGCTCCACCGTCTGCACGGCCGCGGCCACGGCCCGCAGCAGCTGTTCATCCGGGCGGCCCGCGGTGAAAAACCTTGCCAGACTGAGGTCTTCGGGCCGGTAGAACAGCAATGCCTGCGCGTCCCTGCCGTCGCGGCCGGCGCGGCCGATCTGTTGGTAGTAGCTTTCCAGCGAATCCGGGGCCGAAGCGTGCGCGACGAAACGCACGTTGGGTTTGTCGATGTCCATCCCGAACGCCGATGTCGCCACCGCGATCTCGTACTCGTCGTCGCGAAAGCCCGCGTGCACCGCCTCGCGGTCGCCCGCCGACATACCCGCGTGGTAGGACGCCGTGGCAAGTCCCTTGGCGCGCAACGCTTCGGCCTACGATTCGGCGTCCTTGCGCGTCGCCACGTACAGCAGTCCGGGTACCGGCAACCCGGGCAACGTATCGAGCACCGCGCGGCGCTTGTCGTCGGCGTCCAGGTGGCGCTCGACGCTGAGGCGCAGGTTCGGCCGATCGAAGCCGCCGACGACAATTGCGGGCGCGCGCAACCCGAGTCGGCCCACGGAAGTCGTGTCCCCACGCCGAGACGCAGTGTGCTTCGTCCACGACGATCAGCGACACGTCGGCGCTGCGCAGCCTGTCGACCGCATCGTCGTCGGCCAGCCGTTCAGGGGCAACGAAGACGAAGTCCGCCTCACCCGGCTCGACGGCCTCCCAGCTGTTCCGGCGATCGGCGGTCCGCAGCCCCGAGTGAACGGCGACGGCGGTGCCCGCCTCGCGGCCATCGATGGCGGTGATCTGGTCCTCTTGCAGCGCGATGAGCGGCGAAACGACCAGGGTCATCCCCTCGGTCAGTAGGGACGGGACCTGGTAGCTCGCCGATTTGCCCGACCCGGTCGGCATCACGGCCAGCACGTCGCGGCCGTGCAGAACCGCCTGCATCGCCTCGCGTTGATCATCGGTCAGCTGCCGCGTGTCGGACCCGGCAAACGAAGCACCGGTTTCGACCGCGGTCAGCGTCCCGCCGGCGGCGCGCCGGCCGGGGGCGTCTCAGCGACGGCGGTCCACCAGATCCGCGGCTGCTTGGTCGACCAGCCGCAGACGGCCTCCAGCTCCGCTGCCAGTGAGATCAGCATTCCCTCGCTGTTGGCCGGCCCCATCAGCTGAACACCGATGGGCAATCCCTGCGAGGTGAATCCCGCCGGCACGTTGATCGACGGCCAGCCCAGCACGTTCCACGGCCATGTCAACGGGCAGGCGGCGATCATGGCGCGGTCGGTGGCGAGCCCACTCAACCGATCGAACGCATGCACCAACGGCGGCGGTTGGGCTGTGGTCGGTGCGAGCACGACGTCGACGATGTCGAAGATTGAGCCCACGCGGCGCGCGGCGTCGGCTTCACGTTTGCGCGCGTTGCGCAGAATCGCCTGTCCCAACACCTGGCCCATCCGCAGGTTGGACAACGTGCGGGGGTCCAGGATGACACCGTCTCCCAGCCGTTCCTCCCAGTCGCGCAGGCCGGCGGTGGAGCGGGCGAGAAAGTCCCATGACAACCGCAGGCCATAGTCCGGATTTCCGGGCACGACGGTGTGGCCCAGCAGCTCGAGTTGCTTGCCGACGGCGCGTGTCGCGGCGAGGATCTCGGGGTGCAACTTGGCCCGAAAACCGGTGTAGGGAAACCGGGTTGACAGTGCGATGTTCAGCGGACCCGGTGCGATCCCGACGTATTCCGATGCGGTTATCGGCGGTGGCTTGTGCCGATCGCCCTCGACGTTGCCGGACGCGGCGTCGAGCACCAACGCCGCGTCGGCCACCGTGCGGGCCAGCACCCCGTTGACCGTTATGCCGTTGAATGCCTCCGGCAACGGCCACGTGGAGATGCGTCCCCGCTGCGGCTTGATGCCCACCAGGTGCGTCCACGCGGCGGGGATGCGGACGCTGCCGGCGCCATCGGAGCCGATGGCGGCGGTGACCAGGCCCGCGGCCACCGCGGCCGCGCTGCCGCCCGACGACCCCCCGGGGGTATGCCGGCGGGACCAGGGATTGCGGGTGTGTCCGAACGCGGGCCCGCTGGTGAACGGCCACTGACCCAGTTCGCAGGTGTTCGTCTTGCCCACGATCACGGCCCCTGCGGCTTTCAACCGGCGAACTACCTCAGCATCCTGCGCGGCGGGCGCGACGTACCCCTCGGTGCCGTACGCCGTCGGCACGCCGGCGACGTCGACATCGTCTTTAACCGCGATCGGAACGCCCAGCAGCGGTGCGGTGTCGCCGGCGGCGCGGCGCCGATCGGCCTCGGCCGCATCGGCCAGCGCCGACTCCGTGAGTACCACCCGGAAGGCATTCAGCGTCGACTGGCTTTGGTGGATGGCGTGCAGGGAGCGGCCCACCAATGTGACGGAGTTAACCGCGCGGCTGGCCAGCTGATAAAGCAGGTCAGTCAGCGTGGGCAGGCGCTGGCTGCCGGAACCCGACCCCGGGCCGGACAGGGACCCCGAAACGGACCCAGAAGCGCCAATCACGGGGTACGAGACTAACGGCGCGGATACCCGCAATGTCGCGGTGGGGTGCAAAACTATTGTGATGCGGCTATATCGAGACCGGGCTGTTGTGCTGCGCCAGCACAAGCTCGGCGAAGCCGACCGGATAGTCACCCTGCTGACCCGCGATCACGGGCTGGTTCGGGCGGTGGCCAAGGGGGTTCGTCGCACCCGCAGCAAATTCGGCGCCCGGCTGGAGCCGTTCGCGCACATCGACGCGCAGCTGCACCCCGGGCGCAATCTCGACATCGTCACCCAGGTCGTCTCCATCGACGCGTTCGCCACCGACATCGTCAGCGACTACGGCCGGTACACCTGCGGGTGCGCGATGCTGGAAACCGCCGAACGCCTCGCCGGTGAGGAGCGGGCACCGGCCCCGGCGCTGCACCGGCTCACGGTGAGCGCGCTGCGTGCGGTGGCCGACGGACGACGGTCCCGCGACTTGTTACTGGACGCCTACCTGCTACGCGCCATGGGCATCGCCGGGTGGGCGCCCGCGCTCAACGAGTGCGCCCGCTGCGCGACACCCGGTCCGCACCGGGCGTTTCACATCGCTGCCGGGGGCAGCGTTTGCACACATTGCCGCCCGGCCGGTGCCACCACACCGCCGCCGGGTGTGCTGGATCTGATGTCCGCACTGCACGATGGGGATTGGGAAGCCGCCGAGCAGGCACAGCAATCGCACCGCAGCTATGTCAGCGGGCTGGTGGCGGCGCACCTGCAATGGCATCTGGAACGGCAGCTCAAAACGTTGCCCTTGGTGGAGCGGACGTATCAGGCCGACCGCACCATCGCCGAACGGCGCGCAGCGCTGATCGGGCAGGATACGGCCTGTGGCTGAGCGCAAGCCGAAGTCGACCGACTTCCCGCAACTGCCCCCCGCACCCGACGATTACCCGGTCTTCCCAGACAAGTCGACCTGGCCGGTCGTCTTCCCGGAGCTGCCGCCGTCCGCCGACGGCGGCCCGCGCCGGCCGCCGCAGCACATTTCGAAGGCGGCCGCGCCGCGGATCCCGGCGGACCGACTGCCCCATCACGTCGCGATCGTGATGGACGGCAACGGTCGCTGGGCCACCCAACGCGGGCTGAGCCGCACCGACGGCCATCGGGCGGGCGAGGCGGTGGTGATCGATGTCGTCTGCGGCGCAATCGAACTCGGCATCAAGTGGCTCAGCCTCTACGCCTTTTCCACGGAGAATTGGAAACGGTCGCCCGAGGAAGTCCGGTTCCTGATGGGGTTCAACCGCGACGTGGTGCGCATGCGCCGCATCAACCTCAACACGATCGGGGTCCGGATCCGCTGGGTGGGTTCGCGGCCGCGCCTGTGGCGCAGCGTCATCAACGAGTTGGCGATCGCCGAGGCCATGACGCGGGGCAACGACGTCATCACGGTCAACTATTGCGTCAACTACGGCGGACGTGCCGAAATCGTCGAAGCCACAAGGGATATCGCCCGATTGGCGCAGGCCGGCAGGCTCAACCCGGAACGGATCACCGAGGCGACGATCGCCCGTCACCTGCAGCGGCCCGACATTCCCGACGTGGACCTTTTCCTGCGGACCTCGGGGGAGCAGCGGTCCAGCAATTTCATGCTGTGGCAGGCGGCGTACGCGGAGTACATATTCCAGGACACGCTGTGGCCCGACTACGACCGTCGCCACCTGTGGGCGGCCTGCGAGGAATACGCGGCCCGAAACCGGCGGTTCGGGAGCGCCTGATGCCATCCCTGCAGGAGCGTCTGGCGTCGATACTGCGCGATGTCCTAGCGGTCGACGAGGAGGCCGATGGCGCGCTGACGGTGCGCCACGACGGCACGCTGGCATCGTTGCGGGTGGTGACCATCGCGGATGACCTCGACCTGGTCTCGTTGACCCAAATTCTGGCGTGGGATCTGCCGCTGACGAAGAAAATCGGCGACCAGATCGCCAAGCAGGCTCACGACACCAATTTCGGCAGCGTCACGCTGCTCGAGAAGGTCAATCCCAAGGCCGCGCAGCGCAATTCAGGTAAGAGCGCGGCCAAAACCGGGGACGTGCTGTTGCGCTACAACTTTCCCGGTGGCGGCCTGACCGATGACGCCCTGCGCACCCTGATTCTGCTGGTGCTGGACACGGGCGCCGCGATCCGCCGTTCGCTGACTTCCTAAGAAACCGCGTGTCTGCGACGACGTTTTCGCGCGGTGATCTCAGGAGCGGCAGTGTGAGCACGTTCCGAAGATCTCGATGGTATGGCTGACGTCGGAGAAGCCGTGTTTGGCGGCGACTTGTGTCGCCCACGCCTCGACCTCGTGGTCGCCGACCTCGATGGTGGAACCGCAGCAGCGGCAGACCAGATGGTGGTGATGATGCTCCGAACACCTGCGGTAGACCGACTCGCCGGTGTCGGTGCGCAGCGTGTCGACCATTCCCGCCGCCGCCATCGACTGCAGCGTCCGGTATACGGTCGTCAGCCCGATGTTCTCCCCGCGGCGCCGCAGCTCGTCGTGCAGCTCCTGGGCCGAGCGGAAGTCATCGAGGGTCTCCAGCAGCGTGGAAATCGCGGCCCGCTGCCGCGTCGAGCGGACACTCGCGCCGGTCATGAAGAAGTCTCCTCGCCGGCGTGGGCGACGGCGTCGACGACGATGTGTGCGAGGTGGTGATCGGCAAGCCGATAAAGCACTTCGCGGCCGGACCGCTCCCCGGCGACCACGCCGCTGGCCTTGAGTATCTTCAGATGCTGGCTGACCAGCGGCTGCGGCACGCGGAGCGCGTCAACAAGTTCGTGCACGCAGCGGTGAGACTCGCGCAATTGCAGCACAATCGCGATCCGCACGGGTGCGGCAAGCGCGCGCAACAGCTCGCCCGCTGCGTCGAGGATTTCGCGCGGCGGCGGGGCGGGATAGTCCGGACAAAGGGGGTGTCCCTCGGACCCGTCGCCGCCATGGAGGTGTTCTCCGGCCCCGGGGTCGGATCGCGGGTCGCCGCCCGCGGTGGTCGGCGTGGAGGAGGACATCACCATGGGATCGTCATCACCTCGAAGTGCCGGGCTCGGGAATAAGTCGTCGCAACCGCGGTCGACCGCTTCCCACTGTCACATGCGTGATGACGCATGTCAAAGACGATGGGTGTGCGGTGCGCTGCTCGATACCATGACTGGTGTTTTGCGAGCATCGGTTCACGCTCGCGCCTCTGTCCTGATCCGAGAGGAAGTGCACCCACCCGTGGCGTCCGTCATCGATACCGTCGTCAACCTGGCCAAACGGCGCGGCTTGGTCTATCCCTCCGGGGAGATCTACGGCGGTACGAAGTCGGCGTGGGATTTCGGACCGCTGGGGGTGGAGCTCAAGGAGAACATCAAGCGGCAGTGGTGGCGCTCCGTGGTCACCGGCCGCGACGACGTCGTTGGTCTGGACTCCTCGATCATCTTGCCGCGGCAGGTGTGGGTGGCATCCGGGCATGTCGAGGTCTTCCACGACCCTCTGGTGGAGTCCCTGATCACCCACAAGCGGTATCGCGCCGACCATCTCATCGAGGCCTACGAAGCCAAACATGGGCACCCGCCACCCAATGGTTTGGCAGACATCCGCGATCCGGAAACCGGCGAACCCGGCCAGTGGACCGAGCCCCGCGAGTTCAACATGATGCTCAAGACCTACCTCGGTCCCATCGAGACCGAGGAAGGTCTGCACTATCTGCGACCGGAGACCGCGCAGGGAATCTTCGTCAACTTTGCCAATGTGGTCACGACGGCACGCCAGAAGCCGCCCTTCGGCATCGCTCAGGTGGGCAAGAGCTTCCGCAACGAGATAACTCCCGGCAATTTCATCTTTCGCACCCGCGAGTTCGAGCAGATGGAAATGGAGTTCTTCGTCGAGCCGTCGACCGCAAAAGAATGGCACCAGTACTGGATCGACACCCGGCTGCAGTGGTACGTCGACCTGGGCCTGCAGCGCGAGAACCTGCGGTTGTACGAGCACCCGAAGGAGAAGCTCTCGCACTACTCCGACCGGACCGTGGACATCGAGTACAAATTCGGCTTCGCCGGGAACCCGTGGGGCGAGCTGGAAGGCGTCGCCAACCGTACGGACTTCGACTTGTCTACCCACGCCAAGCACTCCGGTGCAGACCTGTCCTTCTACGACCAGAGCAGCGACACCCGGTACGTGCCCTACGTCATCGAACCGGCCGCCGGTCTGACGCGATCATTCATGGCCTTCTTGATCGACGCCTACAGCGAGGATGAGGCCCCCAATGCGAAGGGCGGGATGGACAAGCGCACGGTATTGCGGCTTGATCCGCGGCTGGCGCCGGTCAAGGCTGCGGTACTGCCCCTGTCGCGACACGCCGACCTGAGCCCCAAGGCGCGCGACTTGGCTGCCGAACTGCGGAAATGCTGGAACATCGAGTTCGATGACGCCGGCGCCATCGGCCGGCGCTACCGGCGCCAGGACGAGATCGGCACACCATTTTGTGTGACGCTGGACTTCGACTCGCTCGAGGACAACGCCGTCACCGTGCGCGAGCGCGACGCCATGACGCAAGACAGGGTCGCGATAGACGCCGTCGCCGACTACCTGGCGGTGCGGCTGAAGGGCTGCTAGCAACCGCTTTTCGGGCCATGAAGCATAGGCGACCGGGCCCCACCGCCCGGGCGGATCGGTGGAAGCCGTTTGGTAAAACCCGCTATTTCTGGGGCAGAATTGCCGTACGATCCAGAAGTGGTGGTAGGCGTGCGCCTAGGCGCCATGGGTCGGTGTCGGGCAGTGTCGGTGACGGAGCCGTTGGTGCGGCCGAACGTGTTGAGGGTGCAATGATTCCTGCTTTTACCTTATTTCCTCCGGAGATCAACTCGGCGCTGATGTTCGGCGGTGCGGGTTCGGGGCCGCTGTTTAGCGCCGCGCAGGCATGGGACGGGTTGGCGTCGGACTTGGCCGGGGCGGCGTCGTCGTTCGACTCGGTGGTTACGGGCCTGACCAGTGGCCCATGGGCGGGTCCGGCGTCAGTGTCGATGGCGGCAGCAGCAGCACCGTATGTGGGGTGGCTGAGTGCGGCGGCCGGGCAAGCCGAGGCCGCGGCAGCACAGGCTCGGGCAGCGGCGTCGGCGTTTGAGGCCGCGCTCACGATGACGATACCGACAGCGGCGGTGTCGGCGAACCGTGCTCGGTTGTTGGCGTTGATTGCGACGAACATCCTGGGCCAGAACACCCCGGCGATTGCGATGACCGAGTTCGAGTACATCGAGATGTGGGCCACAGACGTGGCCGCGATGGTGGGTTACCACGCGGGGGCCACGGGGGTCGCCGCGGCCTTGCCGTCGTTCAGCTTGCCGCCGGTCGGCCTCGCGGGCTTGTCAGGGGTACTGGCGTCGACACCGCTGAGCGGTGTGACCTCGGGGCTTAGCTCGCTGACGGGTTCGGTGGCACCGGCGTTGACGTCGGCGTTGTCGCCTGTGGTGGCGCCGATACAAGGTGTGGCTTCTGGGGCGTTGTCGCAGGTGACGGCGTTGTATGGGACATACGGCGGCATGTTGTCGTCGGCGTCGCAGATCGTCATGTACCCGGCGAGCATGGCGATGTCGCCGATCATGATGGCGGCCCAGGCGGGAATGAGCGCCCATCCAGAGCTGGCCGCCGCCACCGCCCCGGACATGGCGGCCGCGGCCGGACCGAAGTTCGTCGGAGACGCCATGCCGAAGGGGCTGGGTGGCGGCGCCGGCCTCGGTGGCGTGGGCGGCGCAGCGCCGGGTTTGGGCCAGGCGCGTTTGGTCGGGGCAATGTCAGTCCCGTCGACGTGGCAGGGGTCCAGCCCGGCCCGGATGGTCAGCGCCGCGATGTCGGGCGTGGGCGGCGAGCTGGGCGCCGGAATGCCTGCGGCGATGGCCGGCGCGGGCAGCGGCACCGGGATGATGCCGATGCCGATGCCGATGGGCGGCGGTGCAGGTGGCGGGATGCCCGGCGGCATGCTGGGCCGTGGCGGGGCCAGCCCGAATCATGTTGTTCAGAATCGGCCGAGCGTGGTGCCGCGAACAGGGGTCTGACAGGACGGAGGTGATGGGCGTTCGTTGCGGCCCCTGAATAGAACCTTGTGTTGTCAGGAAAGTTGTCAGGAAAGGGAGTGGTCCGAATGGCTACTCGGTTTATGACCGATCCCCATGCGATGCGATCGATGGCAGGCCGGTTTGAGGTTCACGCGCAAACGGTTGCCGACGAGGCGCGACGGATGTGGGCCTCCTCCCAGAGCATTTCCGGCGCCGGTTGGAGCGGGGGTGCCCAAGCGGCGTCCTACAACACCATGGGCCAGATCAACCAGGCATTTCACAACATCGTGAACATGCTCCAAGGGGTGCGCGACGGGCTGATCCGCGACGCCAACAACTACGAGCAGCAAGAGCAGGCCTCGCAACAACTGCTGAGCAGTTAGCGACTTGAAGGCGTTAGGAGATAAGCGATGACCATCAACTACCAGTTCGGTGATGTTGACGCGCACGGAGCCACCATCCGGGCTCAGGCGGCGTCGTTGGAGGCTGAGCACCAGGCCATCGTTCGTGATGTGCTGGCGGCTGGGGATTTCTGGGGCGGCGCCGGCTCGGTGGCCTGCCAGGAATTCATCACTCAGTTGGGCCGCAATTTTCAGGTGATCTATGAACAGGCCAACGCTCATGGCCAAAAAGTGCAGACGGCCGGCAGCAACATGGCCAGCACCGATTCCGCCGTAGGCAGTAGCTGGGCCTGACCAGCCAGGAAGGGCGCGGGTAACACCTCGGGGGGAAAATGCGGTGTTACCCGCGCCTTCCGCATGTCATCGGCACGTTCAGGGCCGGTGCGGCCACGTTTTTAACTGCGGTACAAGCCTTTTCGCGTGCCGAGGTGAGGCGACCGGGTGCTTGGCAGTCGGCCGGGCCGTGAGCAGGTCATGCTTCGGGCACAGGCGTGGACCATGACGCGGGCCCAGGTTCCGTAGAGAACGTTGCTGTTGAACAAAGCGAAATCGGCGAATCCCGCATATTGTTTCCGTAATTGACTTACGATTCTGATGCTTGGTGGTGACTGGTTCGCCGCCAAGTGCAAGTATATGGAGATCGGCTGTGGAAGGGGGCAGCGTGCTCTTACCTCTTGGTTCGCCGCTTCCGGACGATGCGGTGTCGGCGAAAAGGGGCGAGTCGGGCATGCTCGGCGGCTTATCGGTTCCGCTCAAGTGGGGCGTGGCCGTTCCGCCGGACGATTATGACCACTGGGCGCCGGAGCCGGAAGAGGGCGCGGAGGCCGGCGAAGTGGCCGCCGAAGCGCTCAACACAGAGGCGGCCGCTGATGGAATGGATGAGTGGGATGAGTGGGCCGAGTGGAGCGAGTGGCAAGCCGAAGCAGAACCCCGCTTCGAAATGCCGCGCACCAGCAGCGTAGTACCGCATTCGCCGGCAGCCGGCTAAGAGGAGGGGGCGACTGTCGGGTGTTCACACGTGATCGGCGGCCTCAGCTTCCGAGTGGCCGACCTATTACGACGTCAATCTGTATGACAAATCCAGGAAACTAAACCCAGAAGGAGACAGCCAACATGGCAACACGTTTTATGACTGACCCGCACGAGATGCGGGCGATGGCGGGTCGTTTTGAGGTGCACGCGCAGACGGTTGAGGACGAGGCCCGCAAGATGTGGGCGTCGTCGATGAACATCGCGGGCGCGGGC
>NZ_JAFBAT010000105.1 GCF_019247615.1 Mycobacterium sp.
GGTTTTCGACACCCTCGGTTCGGCCGGGCCGGACGTGTCGCCGAGCTGAGTGAAGCGGCTGGCCTTCTTGCGCCAGGCACGCAACAAGGTGACGTTGCTGTCTTGCAACCCAGCCTCCAAGCCGCCCTCGAGGGCGTCCTCGAAGACCTCGGCTATGCCGCCCGCGGTAAGGGCGGATTCCAGCGCCTTGTCGGGGTTGCGGGCGAACTCGTCGGGAAACACCCACCGCCGGAATGCCCAGAAGCGAAACGCCATCTGCAGCAGATTGCCGATGATGTAGGCCGAAATGAAGTCCGTGATGTTCTCGACGGTCAGCGACACCGCGGGCACACGCAGTTGCAGTACGTAATGGGAAAACCAGAGAGGCGCCATGCTCAGCAGCACCCCGACCCCGCTGAACGCGAAAAACAGCAGCGCCTCGTGGTGGCGTTCACGGCCGCCACGGTCGCGGAAGCTCCACTCCCTGTTCAACAGGTAGGACGCGATGACCGCGACGATGCCCGCGATGACTTTGGCGGTCACCGGCTTGGGCTCGAGGACCGTCAGCTTCAGGGTGTAGAAAATCGCCGAGTCGATGATGAAGGTGGTCCCGCCGACGATGGCGAATTTGATCAGTTCGTGATGGCGCAGCAAGTAGGGCTGAACGGCCTTGGGCAGGCGCGCGATCGCGGCATCGGCGAGAGACACAACTCGTGAGTGTACGGATGCACGCGAAACCGACGCAAAAGAATGCTACATAACGGGCGGTCGTCACAGCCGGCTCAACACGCCCTGAACCCGACGCCGCCGCCCATGACACCATGATGGCCGTGCCGAACACACCCCCGCTGCGCGCCGCCACCCCTGTGGTCGCCATGGTGGGCGGCGGTCAGCTCGCCCGCATGACCCACCAGGCCGCCATCGGGCTGGGCCAGACGTTGCGGGTGCTGGCCACCGCGCCGGACGAATCCGCCGCGCAGGTCAGTCCCGACGTGGTGATCGGCTCGCACACCGACCTCGAAGACCTGCGCCGGGTCGCGGCGGGTGCCACCGTACTTACGTTCGACCACGAGCATGTCCCCAACGAGCTGCTGAACAAGCTGGTCGCCGAAGGCGTCAACGTGGCGCCGCCGCCGGCGGCGCTGGTGCATGCCCAGGACAAGCTCGTGATGCGGCGCCGACTGGAGGCGCTGGGCGCGCCGGTGCCGCGCTACGCGGGTATTGGAACACTCGACGAGCTGGACGATTTCACGCAGCGCGTGTCGGGCGCGGTGGTCGTGAAAGCCGTTCGCGGGGGATACGACGGGCGCGGGGTTCGGATGGCGCGCGACCCTTTGCACGCCCGCGAGATCGCGGCCGCCTTCCTGGCCGATCGCGTGCCGGTGATGGCGGAGGAGCAGGTGAACCTACGCCGCGAACTGTCGGCCCTGGTGGCGCGCTCCCCGTTCGGGCAGGGCGCGGCGTGGCCGGTGGTCGAGACGGTGCAACGGGACGGGATCTGCGTCCAGGTGATCGCGCCGGCACCGGACTTGCCCGCCGACGTGGCGTCCACCGCCCAGCGGCTGGCCTTGCGGTTGGCCGCCGAACTGGGCGTCGTCGGCGTGCTCGCGGTCGAGCTGTTCGAGACAGCGGGCGGGGACCTGCTCGTCAACGAGCTGGCGATGCGACCCCACAACTCCGGGCACTGGACCATGGACGGGGCGCGCACCAGCCAGTTCGAACAGCATCTGCGTGCGGTGCTGGACTATCCACTCGGCGACACCGATGCCATCGCGCCGGTTACGGTCATGGCCAACGTGCTGGGCGCCGCGCAACCGCCGCCGACGCCCACTTTGAGCATGGACGAGCGGTTGCACCACCTGTTCGGCCGGATGCCGGATGCCCGGGTCCACCTCTACGGCAAGGCCGAACGACCCGGTCGCAAAATCGGTCACATCAATTTCCTTGGCTCGGACAAGGCCGACGTCGAGGCGCTGCGGGAACGGGCGCAGCTGGCAGCACACTGGTTGGCACACGGGCAGTGGCCGGATGGGTGGGATCCGCACGGCGGCGACGATGCAGAGCAAAACGGCGATGCAGAGCACGGGGGAGAGGAGCGGCGTAGATGACCCAGCAGCCCCGCGTCGGGGTGATCATGGGCAGCGACAGCGACTGGTCGGTGATGGCCGACGCCGCCGAGGCGCTGGCCGAGTTCGACATTCCGACCGAGGTCCGGGTGGTCTCGGCGCACCGCACCCCCGATGTGATGTTCGACTACGCGCGGGGCGCGGCCGACCGCGGGCTCGAGGTGATCATCGCCGGCGCGGGCGGCGCCGCTCACCTGCCCGGCATGGTCGCCTCGGCGACGCCGCTGCCGGTGATCGGGGTGCCGGTCCCGCTGGGCAGGCTGGATGGCCTGGACTCCCTGCTGTCGATCGTGCAGATGCCGGCCGGGGTCCCGGTGGCCACGGTGTCGATCGGCGGTGCCCGCAACGCGGGGCTGCTGGCCGTGCGCATCCTGGCTTCCTCCGACCCGGAACTGCGGGCCCGCCTGCACGCGTTCCAGGAGCAGCTGGCCGAGGCCGTGCGGGCCAAGGACGAGGTGCTGCAGCAGCGCCAGGGTAAAGTTACCGGCGAGTAGCGCTAGGAGGCTCGAGATGGCTGGATGGGCCGGAAACCCGTCATTTGATCTGTTCCAACTTCCCGAGGAGCACCAGGAGCTGCGGGCGGCGATCCGCGCGCTGGCGGAAAAAGAGATCGCGCCGCACGCCGCCGACGTGGATGAGAACGCGCGGTTTCCGCAGGAGGCACTGGACGCGCTCAACGCCTCGGGCTTCAACGCGGTACACGTGCCGGAGGAGTACGGCGGGCAGGGCGCGGACTCGGTGGCGGCGTGCATCGTGATCGAAGAGGTCGCCCGGGTGGACGCGTCCGCGTCGTTGATCCCCGCGGTGAACAAGCTGGGCACCATGGGCCTGATCCTGCGGGGTTCGGAGGAGCTGAAGAAGCAGGTGCTGCCGCAGCTGGCAGACGGCACCGCGATGGCGTCGTACGCGCTGAGCGAGCGCGAGGCCGGCAGCGACGCGGCGTCGATGCGGACCCGGGCCAAGGCCGACGGGGACGGCTGGATCATCAACGGCACCAAGTGCTGGATCACCAACGGCGGCAAGTCGAGCTGGTACACGGTGATGGCGGTGACCGACCCGGACAAGGGCGCCAACGGCATTTCGGCATTCATGGTGCACAAAGACGACGAGGGGTTCACCGTCGGTCCGAAAGAGAAGAAGCTCGGCATCAAGGGTTCCCCGACGACGGAGTTGTACTTCGAGAACTGCCGCGTCCCGGGCGACCGGATCATCGGTGAGGCCGGTACCGGCTTCAAGACCGCGCTGGCGACGCTGGACCACACCCGGCCGACGATCGGTGCGCAAGCCGTGGGCATCGCGCAGGGTGCCTTGGATGCCGCCATCGCCTACACCAAGGACCGCAAGCAATTCGCGCAGTCGATCAGCAGCTTCCAGGCCGTGCAGTTCATGTTGGCCGACATGGCGATGAAGGTCGAAGCGGCGCGGCTGATGGTTTACCAGGCCGCCGCCCGTGCGGAGCGCGGCGAATCCAACCTGGGATTCATCTCCGCGGCGTCGAAGTGCTTCGCCTCCGATGTCGCGATGGAGGTGACCACCGACGCGGTGCAGCTGTTCGGCGGCGCCGGCTACACCACCGACTTCCCCGTCGAGCGAATGATGCGCGATGCCAAGATCACTCAGATCTACGAGGGCACCAATCAGATTCAGCGTGTGGTGATGTCGCGGACGCTGTTGCGCTGACCGGCCCGTCGCTAGGGCCGGCCTCGACTTTTTAGTGCGATTTTCGTTCAACACATGAATGACTTTCTGCCCTATCCGAGCTGGCCGACGGGCGCAAACATGATCAGCACGGGCGGGCGGAAACCGTTCGGCGAGAAGCATGTTCACCAGTGTCGCGTTCGAACTCCCAGGAGGCAGCCATGACACAGCAGTCAAGAAGCGACGACTATTCAACGCGAGAAGTCGTGGCCGGCATCGGGACCTACGGGGCGGCCGCCGTGTTGTTGGTCGCCGCGGTGGTGACCATTCTCGAGGGGATCTCCGTGCTGGGCAACGACCAGGTGATCGTCGTGAGACCCGGATATGTGTATGAGTTCAGCGCCAACGCCTGGGGGTGGATCCACATTGTCGTGGGGGTACTGGTCGCGGCCGTGGCGTTCGGATTGTTCTGGAGCACGACGTGGGCACGCGTGGCCGCCATCGTCATCGCCTCGCTGTCCATCGTGACCCAGTTCCTGTGGCTTCCGCACTATCCCGTATGGGCGATCGTGGTGATCGCGCTGGACATCTTCGTCATCTGGGCGGTGGCGACCTGGGAAAGCCCGGCGGCACGTGCCGCGAGAGAGGCGAAGGCCCAACGGAATTCCCTTGGGGCGCAACCAAGTTTGCGTTGGCCCGAGGTGTCGCAGTGGTCGGGCGGATTCCCGTCCTGGTCGCCGCTGCAGCCGATGTTCGGCGGGCAGCCGATCCGCCTCGAGGACGGGATGGTCGACGGCCGATACGAAGTCAGAGCCGAACTGCCCGGGCTTGATCCCGCCAAGGACGTCGACGTCACCACGCGTGACGGGGTGCTGACGATCAGGGCGCAACGCAGCGAAAGGTCCATATCCGACGGTCGGTCGGAGTTCGGTTACGGGTCGTTCGTCCGCTCCGTCACGCTTCCGCCGGGGACGAACGAGGACGACATCAAGGTTGCCTACCGCGACGGCATCCTGACCGTCTCGGTCGGGATGAAGCCGACCGCGACGGCCGACAGGCGCGTGGACGCCGACTCGGGCGCCTGATCCGCGGATGCTCCGCCGGAGCGGAGGGCGCGCAGACCATCCCTGACGCGCCGATGTCGTCATGGTGAAGACTGCCTATCAGATGGAGGATTCCTTTATGTCCGTGAAGATCGCAGACCCCGCGCAGTACTTTCACCAACGACTGGTCGAGCGCGTCCGCGGAATCATCGACGACCACCGGCCAGGCGAGGGCGGCGCCGACGGCAGTTTGACGTGCAGATGCGGCGCCACAGGGCTGACCGACCATCCTCACCATGTGGCCGAGGAGGTCGTCGGGGGGCTGGCCGTCAAGCCTCACGTCGACGAAGCGAAGAAGCGCATTCGTTATGCGAGTGCATGGTTCGACTGGGAGCTCACGCTGCTCGAGGGCGCCGAATGCTGAAGCGCCGGGGTCGTGCGGCGAGCATGGCAGGAAGATGCAGTGACCGACGCCGGCGATAAACCGTCGTACCGGCGCAGGCTATCGGCGGCGCTGCGCGAACGCTTGGCGGCGCGTCGGGCGTTTTCCGATCAGGCGATCGCATTGGCTCATTTGGTGGGCCGCCCGGTCCTCGACAGCGATGGGACGCGGATCGGCAAGGTCGCCGACATCGTGGTGCGCTGGGAACGCGGTGTGGCCTATCCGCCCGTCACCGGTGTGCTCGTTCCGCTGGGGCGGGGCTTCGCCGTGATCGACCACCAGGCCCTGATTTTGAGTCAGACCGGGGCGCGGCTGCGAGGCGAGCGCAATGTCGTCTCGCATCCGATCCGCCGGGAGGGCGATGTGGCGTTGGCACGGGACATCCTCGATCGCCAGTTGGTGGACATCGCCGGGGTGCAGGTGGTGCGCGCGTCGGAGGTGTACCTGCTCAACGGACCCAACGGATGGGAACTCGCGGGGGTAGATGTAGGCCTGCGGTCGCTGTGCCGCCGGCTCCTGCCGCGGCGGCGCAGGTGCCCGCCGGTTGACCGGGTGATCGACTGGGCCGAGTTGCACGCGTTCGTGCCGCGGTTCACCGACACCTCGTCGGCTTGGGAGTCGGGCCCAGCCATGGCCGCCGGCGCCCCGGGCAGCGGCGTGCAACTGGGCAATTCGGTGGCCGGACTGAAGACGCTGCGCGCCAAGGATGTCGCGGCGATCATGGCGGGTCTGCCGCGCTCGCGGCAGGCGGATCTGGCAGTGCTGGCAGAGCCGGCGGCCGCGGCCGAGGCCCTCGCCTGGCTGGACCGGGAAGACCGCGAGGCCCTGCTGGCGGAGCTGGCCGAGCCGGACCGGAATCGTCTGCGGGCGTTGATGATCGGCCGCGGCTCGTGACCGCGCCGCAACACACTCGCGCCCCGGCACGCCGGCGCCGACGGTGGGCGCGTGTGCTGGCGGTGCTGGCGGTGTTCGGGCCGGGACTGATCGCCGCCAATGCCGGCAACGACGCCGGGGGAATCGTGACTTATGCCAGCGCCGGTTCGCAATTTGCTTACCGCACATTGTTTTTGATGGTTCTGGTGACCGTCGCGCTGGTCGTCGTGCAAGAGATGTGTTCCCGGCTGGGCGTCTATACCGGTGAGGGACTCGGCGGCCTCATCCGCGAGCAGTTTTCCGTCAGGGCGTCTTTCGGCGCGATGCTTCTGTTGCTCATCGCCAACGCCGGGCTGACCGTCAGCGAGTTCGCGGGGGTGGGCAGCGCGATGCAAATCTTCGGGGTCTCGCCGAAGATTTCGGTACCCGTCGCTGCGCTGCTCGTCTGGTCCTTGACGGTATTGGGCACCTACTCGTCCGCCGAGCGGCTGTTCATGATCCTGACGCTGGCCTTCTTGGCCTACCCGGTCGCCGCCTTCCTCGCCCACCCCAACTGGAAGGAAGTGGGAGCCAACCTCGCATGGCCCCACTTTTCGGCCACCCACGCGTTTCTCGTGCTCGCGGTGGCGCTGGTCGGCACCACCATCACGCCCTACATGCAGTTCTATGCGGCGTCGGCCTGCGTCGACAAGCACCTCACGCCTGCCGAGTACCCCGGCGAACGCCTCGACGCGGTCACCGGCTCAATCTGGAGCAACGTCATCAGCGTCTTCATCATCATCGCCACCGCCGCGGCGATCGGCGGCAGCGGTCCGCTGGCGACGGCCGGGGACGCCGCCGCCGCACTGCGACCCGTCGCCGGCGCGGGCGCCCCGGCGCTGTTCGGCATCGGCCTGCTCGGGGCGTCGTTGCTGGCAGCTTCCGTGGTCCCGCTGTCGACCTCGTACGCCGTCGCCGACGCGGTGGGCACGGTCCGCTCGGTGACGAGCAGATTCCGCCAGGCGCGCGTGTTCTACGGCCTGTTCACGTCGCAGATCGTCATCGGCGCCGCGGTTGCGATGGCGCCGGGAAACCTCGTTTCGCTGATCATCAACGCGCAGGTCCTCA
Source organism: Mycobacterium sp. (assembly GCF_019247615.1). Taxonomy (GTDB): domain Bacteria; phylum Actinomycetota; class Actinomycetes; order Mycobacteriales; family Mycobacteriaceae; genus Mycobacterium. Next base: position 7,209 of record NZ_JAFBAT010000105.1, read on the forward strand.
ACGGCGTCATCACCCCGATGCTGCTTGTCTATGTGCTGATTCTGGCCAACCGATCAACCGTGCTGGGGGAGGCGAAGAACGGCCCGGTGTTCAAGACCGTCGCCACCGTCTGCATCGCCGTGGTGGGCTTGCTGTCGTTTGTCGTGCTGGTGGAAACGGTGCTCGGGCTGGGCTGAGCCGGAGCGCCGTCCTCAGGGGGCCATCGCCGTCGCGGCAGTGCGGGCGGCAAGGGCATCGAGCACGGCGTATTCGGCTTCATAGACCGCGGCCTGCGCGAAATCGATCGCATCGAGGGCGTAGCCTTCGGCGATCTCGGCATATGCCCGCATCTCTTTCGCCTCGTGTTCTTCTTTCTTTTTCGTCAGGTCGCTGCGGATCTTGGCGATGTGGGCGTTCCACGTGTCGGCCAGGTCCTGCCGATGCTCGGATGTTTTGTCGTGGGCGCCGTCGACCGTTTCCTTGAGGTGGTCGGCGGCCTGCGTCGCCCGGTCTCTCGCGCGGGTCGCGTCGGCTTCCACCTGCTCGCGGGCGTGTTCTCCGGCGGCGCGTATCTTCTCATTTGCTTCCTGGGCTGCGGCGGTGATCTTCGCGAATCGCTCGCTGAGCCTATTTTCGGACATCAGACATCCCTTTCGGCTAACGCAACTTTTTGTCTGCGCTGTTATCGTGGCGCCAGCTATGCTTTCGGGCTAGGGTCCTAAGTCCTCGCCGTTGTGGCGGCATCGCCGCAGGTCAGCACTCCTGTGTGGGACACCCCGTTTGGGAAGGCCCGACGCACCGAATAGGATCGCCGACGGCAACGAGTCGGGGAATTGGGGCCAGCGGGTCTCACGCCGGTAAGCAGGCACCGGTTGTCCAGTCGGACCGTCATCGCAGAGCACAGGCGCTCGCCGCAGCCAGGGGGTCTAGTGAACAGCGCAATTCCCAGGCGCATCCACCGATGACCGGAAATTGATGCCCGTGCGAATTCCAGTCACCCCAGCGTCGCATGTGCAGGCATTGTCATTGCTCTTGGTTGAGGACGACCGCGCCGACGCGCTGCTCGTGGAAGAACTGATCGCGGACGCGGTCGCCGACATCCGGGTGAGATGGGCGCAGTCCATGGCGCAGGCGGAGCGCGAGCTGGCGGCGGCGCGGCCCGATTGCGTGCTGCTGGACCTGCATCTGCCCGACGCCAACGGGATGGACGCGCTCGACCGCATCGCCAAACGCGACGCCACGGTTCCCATCATCGTGCTGACCGGGCTGAACGACGAGAACTTCGGGGCCTCGGCGGTGGCCGCCGGCGCGCAGGACTACCTGGTGAAGGGTCGCGTCGAGCCCGAGATGCTGCGACGGGCGCTGCTCTATGCGATCGAACGCAAGCGCGCCGAGCTCATTTCCGCCGACCTGCACGCCAGCCAGCTCCGTGCCCGGGAAAACGCGCTGCTGGAACGGGGCCTGTTGCCGTCCCCGCTGTTGCTCGACGATCCCGGCGTCGAGATCGTGGCCCGATACCGGCCGAGCCGCCCGGACGCATCGTTGTGCGGCGACTTCTACGACGTCGTGCAGACGCCGGATCGGGTCGTGCACGTCGTGATCGGCGACGTCGCCGGGCACGGGCCGGACGAGGCCGCCCTGGGTGCCGCGTTGCGGATTGCGTTTCGCGCGCTCACGTTCGCCGGTGTTCACGGCGTTGCGCTGATGCGGCAGCTCGAGCGGGTCCTGCAGTCCGAGCGAACCGGCACGGGCGTCTTCGCGACGGTGCTCAGTCTCGAGATCCATCCCGACAGCCCGCGCGTCAACGCCGTGCGAGCGGGTCATCCCGGAATGCTGCTGCAGAGCGACGGCGGCGTGACATGGACGGAGCCGCCGGGCGGCCCGGCGCTCGGCCTGCGCGCCGACGACTGGCCGTCGCACCGGCTGGAACTGCCCGCCGGCCAAGGCCTGCTCCTGTTGACCGACGGCCTCTTCGAGGGATATGCGGGAGACGGCAATCGGCGTCTCGGCGAGGACGGTTTGCTGGCGCTGGCCCGATCGCACGCGCGGCTGCCGGGTCCGGCGTTCGTCGACGCGCTGATCGACAGCGCCGAGCAACTCGCCGGGCCCCGCGGCGGCCTCACCGACGACATCGCCGTGTTGCGTGTCGAGCGGACAACAAGGTGATGCCCAGGCTGCGCCCGCCGCGCCTTTCGGAGCTCACCGTGCGGGGATGGCAGGCCCTGGTCCTGTTCAGCATGGGCGTGATGGTGCTCGCGGGAGCGGTGGTCGGCGCCGCGCTGCTGGATCGCGCCGACCAGACCTCGCGACTGCTGATCGACAGCATTGACCCGGCCCGCGTCGCTGCCTTCCAGCTGCAGTCGGCGTTGCGCGACCAGGAAACCGGGGTTCGCGGATACCTGATCGCCGCCGATCGGCAGTTCCTCACGCCGTACTACGACGGGCAGCACACGGAACAGGTGACTGCCGAGGAGATCCGGCGCAGTATTGCTCACCACCCGGAGCTACTCGCCGATCTGGAAGCGATCGTGAGGGCCGCCGCCGGCTGGCGGGCGAACTATGCTGAGCCGGCGATCGCCAGCGTGGTGCCCGACGAACGTAACGTCATGAGCCGGCCGTCGGCGGAGCGCGGCAAGGCCGAATTCGACCACCTGCGAACACTATTCGATACCCAGAATGCGAACTTGGCGGCTGCGCGGATGCGCGCGGGCGACGATCTCAGTCGCACCGACGCCTGGCGCGACCGGGTACTGGGCGCGATGGTGTTGGTCTTTTTCGGCACCGCCGCGGCGCTGGGACTTCTGATACGAAACGTCGTCACCCGCCCGATCGCCGCGCTGGCGGCGGCATGCCAGCGGACGACGGAGGGCAACTTCGGCGAAGTCATCTCGGCCCCGAAGCGGCCGAAAGACATCCGGGATATGGCAATGGACGTGGAGAACATGCGGAAACGGATCGTCGAGGAGCTCGAGGTATCTCGTTCCGCCCAAGCGCTTTTGGATGAGCAGGCGGTCGAATTGCAACGCTCGAACGCCGAACTGGAGCAGTTCGCCTACGTCGCGTCGCACGATTTGCAGGAGCCGCTGCGCAAGGTCGCCTCCTTCTGCCAGCTGCTCGAGCAGCGATACCGCGCCAAGCTCGACGAGCGCGGTGTCGAATACATCGGCTACGCCGTCGACGGAGCCAAGCGCATGCAGGCACTGATCAACGACCTACTCAGCTTCTCCCGGGTCGGACGGCTGGGGACCAAGGAAACCGAGGTCGACCTCGACACGGCGCTGGATTCCGGCCTGGCGAACCTTGCCACCGCGATCGAGGAATCGGACGCCGAGATCGTGCGGCCGAAGCAACCGCTGCCGCGCATAGTCGGGGATCCCACGCTGTTGACGATGCTGTGGCAGAACCTGATCGGCAATGCGGTGAAGTTCCGCCGCCAAGATCGACGCCCCCGCATCGTGATCGAATGCGAAGCGGGCACCGGCGATCGCGACGGCGACTGGCTGTTGAGCGTGTCGGACAACGGCATCGGCATCGCGGAGGAGTTCACCGAGAAGGTGTTCATCATCTTCCAGCGCCTGCACGGGCGGGAGGCGTACTCGGGAACGGGTGTGGGCCTTGCTGTGTGTAAGAAGATCGTCGAGCACCATGGGGGCACCATCTGGGTCGACTCCTCCTATACCGACGGGACGCGGTTCCGGTTCACCCTGCCCATGCCCGTGAAGGTAACCAGCTCGGCGACTGCGGAAGGAGCCAAAAATGACAACGGCCGGTAGGGCAATCGAGATCCTGCTCGTCGAGGACGACCCCGGCGACGAGCTCATCACTCGTGAAGGGTTCGAGCACAACAAGGTCAAGAACAGGCTGCACGTCGCGCATGACGGAGAGGAGGGTCTCGACTTTCTCTATCGGCGCGGCCCCTTCGCGGATGCGCCGCGGCCTGACCTCATCCTGCTCGACTTGAACCTGCCGAAATACGATGGCAGGCAGCTACTCGAGAAGATCAAATCGGACCCGGACCTGGCGCGGATCCCCGTCGTGGTGCTCACCACGTCCTTGGCCGAGGAGGACATCCTGCGCAGCTACGAGCTGCACGCGAATGCCTACGTCACCAAGCCGGTCGATCTCGATCAGTTCATGAGCGCCGTCCGTCAGATCGACGAGTTCTTCGTCCAGGTTGTGCGGCTTCCGACCATGTAGACCGGACGCCTATGTCGCCGGCCGCGGCAAGGACGGTTCGAGCAACAGGTCGTTGTGCTGTCCCACCGCGGGCGGTGGATCGGTGGCCACGGCATCGAAGCTGGAGTAGCGCGCCGGGGTGCGAATCACGGTAACGGCCCCATTCTCCGGGCCATCGCCGCCGACCCGCAGGGCCAGTTCGTTCTCCGCGAACAGCGGAGTGTTGACGACCTGCTTCCAGGTATAGGCATGGCAGGCCATCAGGCCGCCCTCTTGCAGCAGCGCCACCCATTCGGCGGCGGTCTTGGCGGCCAGCGCCGATTCCAGTTCCTCGGTCAGCTCCGGGTAATTCATTGCGCGCGAACGCTGGTCGGCGAAGCGCTCGTCCGAGGCCAGGTCCGGCCGGCCGATGATCTGGCACAGCTTGGCCCAGTGCTTGGGCACGTACGCGCTGATCACCAGGTACCCGTCGGCGGCCCGGAACGCGTCCGATGGTTGGGTGGCAAACCCGACGCCCTTGCGCTTCTTGGCTTTTGACTCAGGGTCCGGGTTCGGCTTGGGCGCCTCGCTCGGCTTGTTCAGGTGGATTGTGAGCTGGCTGGCCTGCAGGTTGACCGCGACGTCGTACATGGCGACCTGCACCACGTCGGCCACGCCGTGGCGCTCCCGGTTGAGCAGGGCGGCCAGCACCGCCTGCGCCAGCACGTGACCGCTGGCGGCGTCGACGAGCTGGAACGGGATGATCTGCGGCTTGCCCGTCGGTGTGGGCATCCCGGTGGTCATGCCCGACTCGGCGGCCACCATCAGGTCGACGCCCGGCCTGCTGCCGTGCGGGCCGTTGCCGCCGTACGCCGAAAGGCGCGCGTAGACGAGTTTCGGGTTGCGCGAACGCAACTCGTCGGGACCCAGGCCCAGGCGCTCCATCACCCCCGGCCGAAACCCTTCCAGCACCACGTCGGCGGTGTCGGCGAGCCGCAGGATCTGCTGCTTGGCCTCCTCGGTGGTCAGGTCCACCGCCACCGACTTTTTGCCGCGGTTGTGCGGCAAAAACAGCGTGGGCAGCGGCGGGCGCCCGGGCAGCACCGCGGTGATCTGCCGGGCCGCCTCGCCGTGGGGCGCCTCGACCTTGATGACCTCGGCGCCCAGGTCCGCCAGCACCTGCCCGGCCAGGGGGCCGGCGATGTTCTGGGTGAAGTCGAGGACCCGAAAGCCGTCAAGGGGCTTGGGGGCCTTGCTGTTTGGCGTGTCAGTCATGGGTGGGCTTTCCTTGAGTCGCCGTGCGCAACACCGCGGTGCAGTAGTAGTTCTGGCCGAAGGGGGCGTCGGGCCCAGTGGACTGCAGCGGTAATCCGTTGTCGCCCAACAGCTGATTCAGCGAGGTGCGGACGGGCAGCCAGCCGCGGCCCTCCAGGTAGGTCGCCACGTCGTTGCGTTCGCCGGGGAAGCCCAGATTCTCCAGTTCGACGTCGAGGCCGTTGTCCCGCCACCGCTGGGCGGCGGCGTTCAGCGCATCCAGGTTGGGGCCGATGTTGAGGAAGATCTCGGCCACCAGCCGGCTGCCGTCGGCGCTGAGCTCGGTGATGTTGTCCAGCAGTCGATCCTGCGCGTCCGCCGGCAGGAACCCGAGCAACCCCTCGGCGGCCCACGCGGCGGGGCGCCCCGTGTCCAATCCGGCCGCCCGCAGGGCCGAGGGCCAATCGTGGCGCAGGTCGATCGGGACGGCCCGCACGGCGGCGGTGGGTCTGGCTCCCAGTTCGGCGAGCGTGGCGGTCTTGAATTCGATGACCTGTGGCTGGTCGATCTCGAACAGCGTCGTTCCGGGCGCCCACTGCAGTCGATAGCCGCGCGCGTCGAGGCCGGAGGCGAGGATGACGACTTGACGGACACCCGCGTCGCCCGCCCCCGCGAAGAACGCGTCGATGTAGCGCGTGCGCGCCGCCTGTATGTCGGTCATGCGTTGCATGCCCCAGGGCGCGCCGGGCACGTCGACGTCCGCGGAGTCGAGTTCGCCGCGGGCCCACCGGGTGAAGAAGTCGACGCCGACAGCGCGCACCAGCGGTTCGGCGAACGGGTCGTCGATCAGCCCGGCGCGGGTGGCCTTGGCCCGTCCCGCGGCCACCATGGTGGCGGTGGCTCCCACGCTGGTCGCCAGGTCCCAGGTGTCGTTGTCGGTGCGCGCCATGTCGTCCTTTCTCGTCTACTGGTTAGTCACCATAACGATACGGTTTCCGGCCGGTTCGGCGTCCCGGGCGACAGCCCCCGGGCCTCTAGGCGGTCTGGCACGGGACCCGGTCCTGGCGCTGCCAGGCCTGCGGTTGCTCACTACGGGATGGGTAGGTCTGGGCAGGCGGGAACGTATTCGATGTCCGGTGCCACCCACACACGCCACGGCTCTTTGCTCATTGTGCCCACTTTTCAGGCGCGCGTCATGCGATAGTAGGCGCCCCGCCGGGCCAGCAGTTCGGTGTGGTTGCCCTGCTCGACAACCTTGCCCGCCTCCATCACCAGAATGTGGTTTGCATCGCGGACCGTCGAAAGACGGTGCGCGATGATAAAACTCGTGCGGTCGCGGCGAAGCGCGGAGATCGCGCGCGCAATCAGCAGCTCGGTGCGGCTGTCGACCGAACTGGTTGCCTCGTCGAGGATTAACAGCTGCGGGCGGGCGAGGACGGCTCGCGCGATGGTGATCAGTTGCCGCTCGCCGGCGCTGATGTTGGCACCGTTGTTGGAAAGCTGCGTGGAGTAACCGTCGGGGAGGGTGCGCACGAACTGGTCCAGATGGGCCGTCTCGGCGGCTGCGACCACCTCGTCCTCGCTCGCTCCCGGGCGCCCGTAGGCGATGTTTTCCGCGATCGTCCCGTCGAGCAACCAGGCGTCCTGCAACACCATGCCGATCCGCGACCGCAACGACCGCCGGCTCACCGATGCGATGTCGACGCCGTCGATCAGGATTGCGCCGGAGTCGACCTCGTAGAACCGCATGAGCAGATTTACCAGCGTGGTCTTGCCCGCTCCCGTCGGCCCGACGATCGCGACTGTGCTGCCCGGTTCGGCGACCAGCGACAGGTCGTCGATCACGGGGGTGCCGGGGCGGTAGGCGAAACTGATGCGCCGGAACTCGACCCGTCCGCGCGGGCCCGGGCCGTCGGGCGGCGGCAGGGCCAGCCCGCCGTCCGGTGTCTGCTCGGGCTCGTCGAGCAGGTCGAAGACCCGCTCGGCGCTGGCCATCCCGGACTGCAGCGTGTTGTACATGGCGGCGACCGCGGCGAGCGGTTGGTTGAACTGGCGCACGTACTGGACGAAAGCCTGGATGCCGCCGAGCGTGATCCGGCCGGTCGCCACCTGCACGCCACCGACGACGACCACCGCGACGTAGCCGAGGTTGCCGACGAACGTCGTCGCCGGCGATACCAGTCCGGAGAAGAACTGGGCGCCGAAACTGGTGCGGTACAGCTCGTCGTTGACTTCCCGGAACCGCCGCAGTGCCTCGGGCCGGTGCCCGAAGGTCTTGACCACGGTGAAACCGCTGTAGATCTCCTCGATGTGGGCGTTGAGCCGTCCGGTGTCGACCCACTGGGCGACGAACAGCCGCTGCGACCGTCGGACGATCATCTCGGTCACCGCCAGCGAAAGCGGCACGGTTGCCAGCGCGATGCCAGCAAGCAGCGGTGAGATCGAGACCATCATTGCGAGCGCGGCCGTCACCGTCAGGACCGCGGACACCAGCTGGCCGACGGTCATCGAGACCGACATCTGCATGTTGTCGATGTCGTTGGTGACCCGGCTCAGCAGTTCACCGCGCTGCCCACCGTCGAAGTAGGACAGCGGGAGCCGGTGCACCTTGTCCTCGACGTCGGAGCGCAGCGCCCTGATGGTCCGCTGCACGATTGCGTTGAGGATCCGGGTCTGCAGCCAAACCACCAGCGCGGCGGAGAGATAAAGCCCCAGTGCGAGCGCCAGCGTCCGGCCGACCGCATCGAAGTCCACGCCCTTGCCGGGCACCACGTTCATCCCGGACAGCAGGTCGGCGAAGGTGTTCTCGCCACGCACGCGGGCGGCCGCGACGGCCTGTTCCTTGGTGATCCCGCCCGGCAGCCGGCGGCCGACGACGCCGTCGAAGATCAGGTCGGTGGCGTGGCCCAGGACCCGCGGGCCGACCGCCGAGATTGCCACCGCGACTGTGGACAGCGCGATCACTGCGGCGACCGGCCCACGTTGCGGAGCAAGGTATTTCAGCAGGCGCCTCGCGGAGCCGATGAAGTCGCGGGGCTGCTGCGGGCCCCGCGGTGGACCGTCAGCTGTCCGGGTAATTGGTGTGGCCCGTGATGAAATGCGCCCCGGACGAGTCCATCGAACACACCATGGTGCAGTACCGGTGCACGGTGGGCCCGTCCTTGCCCAGGCTCGGTACCCACTGCCACGTCGTTTCGACGGTGTCGGCGACGGTCTTCCGGGCGCCGACGCTGCAGTGCAGGGTCCGCTGTGCGATGTCGCAGGTTTCGACGAGCACCTCGTCGTGCGACAGGCCGAGCGGATCGTGGATGAGCCGCACGCCGAACCGTTCGGTTTTGCCGTGGGCCCGCAGCCGTTCGGCGATTCCGCAGAGGACGGCCTCGTCGGCGGGCCCCACCGAGGCCGTGGGGCCGAAGTCGGCGGGGCCGGCGAACTCCATGCCGATGAGGCCGACGCCGGCGGTGACGCCCGTGTCGAAGCGCATCGACGTCGCGTTCAAATCCGGTGCGGCGCCCCGCGCGACGGGCGTGGTCTGGGTCCCGCGCGGCGCCGTGACGAGGCTTTCCGCGAAGACCTCGCCCGCTTCCGGATCAAAGTGCTTGTGCAGCAGCCAGATCGCGAATCGCCGCCACGTGTCGATCTCGACGAGGTATTCGCCTAATTCGTCGAGGCAGGCGCGATC
>NZ_JAFBAT010000113.1 GCF_019247615.1 Mycobacterium sp.
GGGCTTTCTCGTCGAGCGGAGAGGATGTCCGTGACGCCCTGATTGCGGCGGCCGACGGGCTGTCGGTTCGCCCTGGACGGTGCGCCGTGATTGCCGCGGATGCGTCCGGCGTTCGGGCCGCGCGCGCCGGCGGCTTCGCTTTGGTCGTCGCGGTCGACGGCGACGAGCCGGAGCGCTCGGGCGCCGACGCGGTGGTCGCCGATCCGGGCGAGGTCAACGTGCGAACCGGCGACCGCAGGATGTCGGAGCTGCCCGACGCCATGGAGGCGGTGGCATCCCTGGCCGCACGGGGGCCGGCCGTGTTCTACGACTTCGACGGCACGCTGTCGGACATCGTCAACGATCCGGGCGCGGCCCGGCCCGTCGCCGGTGCGGTCGAGGCGCTGCAGGAGTTGGCCGCACGGTGCCCGGTCGCCGTGTTGTCCGGCCGGGACCTCGCCGATGTGACAAAGCGTCTCGGCGTGCCCGGCATTTGGTATGCCGGCAGCCACGGTTTCGAACTGACCGCTCCCGACGGGACACATCGTCAAAACGAAGAGGCGGCGGCGGCCATACCGGTCCTCGAGCAGGCGGCCGCCGAACTTCGCGACCGGCTGGGGTCGGTACCCGGAGTTGTCGTGGAGCACAAGCGATTCGGCGTAGCGGTGCATTACCGCAACGCCGCGCGTGATCGCGTCGCTGAGGTGGCCGCGGCGGTGCGTGCGGCGGGGCAACGCGACGCGCTCAGGGTGACGACGGGCCGCGAGGTCATCGAGCTGCGCCCCGACCTGGACTGGGACAAGGGAAAGACCCTTCGGTGGGTGATCGAGCATTTGAGTGCGGCCGAATCAGGCGCGCTCGTGCCGACCTATCTCGGCGACGACATCACCGATGAGGATGCGTTCGACGCTGTGGGGCAAGACGGTATCCCAATTCTCGTGCGGCACAACGAAGATGGTGATCGTGCCACCGCCGCGCGGTTTGCGCTCGAGAGTCCGGCACAGGTCGCGGAGTTCACCGGGCGGCTGGCGCGGCGGCTCGGCGCCTGATTCATTACCTGGCGGGTAATCGATGGAGCTATCAGTTTGCCGGGCCTGTCGGCAACGGGGCCTGCGCGTCGTCGGCGCGACGATGAAGCACGCGCTAGCCCGCGTACTCGACCGCGCCGTCGTCCAGCACCACCCGTGTGTCGGCGCCATCAGCCCCCGACGCTTCCGTGCGGAACACCGCCTTGCCCGGCTCGGTGCGCCAGATCAGCGTCGTCAGGGTCTCGCCGGGAAACACGGGGGACGTGAACCGCGATTCGATCGACGTGACGTTGGCGGCCGCGCCCTTACCGAGCTCGGCGACCAGCGCCCGTCCCGAAACCCCGTACGTGCACAGCCCGTGCAGGATCGGCTTGGGAAAGCCGGCCAGCTCCCGGGCGAACCAGGGATCGCTGTGCAGGGGGTTGCGGTCGCCGGACAACCGATAGATCAGCGCCTGGTCCTCGCGCGTCGGCAGCGGTATCCGGGCGTCGGGCTCGCGGTCCGGAAATTCGGGTGCGGTCGGCCGCTGACCCGGCGCTCCCCCGAATCCGCCCTCGCCGCGGATGACCAGCGTGGTGAGCGTCTCGGCGATCAGCTCTCCGGAGTCCAGGTCGGTGCCACGCCCGCGCAGCATGATGATCGCGTTCTTGCCCTGGCCCTTGTCCTGGATGTCGACGACCTCGGAGACCACCGACAGCTTCCCCGCCGGCGGCAGCGGCGCATGCAGCCGGATGCCCTGCGACCCGTGTAAAAGCATGGCCCAGTTGAATGTTCCGACCTTGCCGGCCGCGCCGAATGCGGGGCAGCAGATCACCGCGTAAGTGGGCAGCACCTGCTGCGTGATGCCGTGACTGTTCTCCGTCGTGAACGACAGATCCTGGGTTCCGCAACCGACGCCGAGCGCGTACAGCAGCGTTTCGCGGTCCGTCCATTCGAACAGCATCGGCTCCGTCGTCGCACCGACGGCGCTCGGATCAATGGCCATAAAGGAGTCCTTTCACGCGTTTTCTCGGCACCCAACCATCCCAAACATGCCAAACCCTTCCCACCGACGCCCTCGGCAGGGCAGGCTATCGCCATGCGCAAGCGCAGCATGATCTGGAAAGCGGCGGCGGTGCTCGCCGCAACGGTAATCCTGGCTGCTTGTGGCGGCGGCTCATCGCAGCCGCGCAGCATCACGCTGACATTCATCCGACATGCCGAGTCGGAGGCGAACGCGAGCGGGGTCATCGACACCTCGGTCCCGGGTCCCGGCCTGAGCCCGGCGGGCAAGGAGCAGGCCGAACGACTTGCCCACCAAGCTCACAACAACTTCGACGCCGTCTACGCCTCCACGATGGCGCGCGCCCAGCAAACCGCCGCCCCGATGGCCGCCGAACTGCACAAGCAAGTCGAGGTGCTGCCAGGCATTCAGGAGATCAACGCGGGCTGGTTTGAGGGCAAGCCGGTCTCGACGGCCTCCTCGACGTACCTGCTGGCGCCGGCGGACTGGCTCAAGAGCGACAGGCAGGACAGCATTCCGGGATCGGTCAACGGCAAGGAGTTCAACGACCGATTCACCGCCGCGGTTCAGAAGATCTACGACAGCGGCCACAGCAACCCGGTGGTGTTCTCGCATCTGTACGCCATCGAGTACTGGACGCTGATGAACGTCACGAATGCCAAGGACAGCCTGGCGACCAGTCATCCGCTGCCCAACACCGGCCGCGTGGTGATCACCGGAAATCCCATGACGGGCTGGACGCTGGTGGAATGGGACGGCATCAGCAACTTCTCCGGCTGAGTTCGGACGTCGATGGTGGCGACAGCCTGTTGACGTGCGCGCCCTGTGCCGCCACGATGACTGCATGCGGTATGTCGTTACCGGCGGTACCGGGTTTATTGGTCGCCGCGTCGTCTCCCGTCTGCTCGAAACCGGGCCGGACGCACAGGTCTGGGTGCTGGTCCGGCGCCAGTCGCTGGGACGCTTCGAACGCCTCGCCACCGAGTGGGGCGAACGCGCGAAGGTCCTCGGCGGCGAACTACCGGAACTTGCGCTGACCGAGGAGACGCTGTCCGAACTCGGTCGCATCGACCATGTGGTGCACTGCGCGGCGATCTACGACATCACTGCCGGCGAGCCGGAGCAAAGTACGACGACCGTCGCCGAAATTGCAGCCACCCGGGCGGTGATCGAACTCGCGCGGCGGTTGGACGCCACGTTGCACCACCTGTCGTCGATCGCCGTGGCGGGCGACTTCCCCGGTGATTACACCGAGGATCATTTCGACGTCGGGCAGCGGCTGCCGACCGCGTATCACCAGATGAAGTTCGAGGCCGAGTCGCTGGTGCGATCGGCGCCCGGATTGCGCCATCGCATCTACCGCCCGGGGGTGGTGGTGGGCGATTCGCGCACCGGAGAGATGGACAAGGTGGACGGGCCGTACTACTTCTTCGGGATACTGTCGGCGTTGGCCGCATTGCCCAGGTTGACTCCGATCCTGCTGCCGGACGCGGGACGAACCAACATCGTCCCGGTCGACTACGTCGTCGACGCGCTGGTGGCACTGATGCACGCTGAGGGCTGCGATGCGGGTTTGAATGGGCGAACGTTCCACCTCACGGCACCGAAATCTATTGGGCTGCGCGGCATTTACCGAGGTGTCGCCAGGGCGGCCGGGCTGCCGCCGGTGCGCGGGTCGCTGCCCAGCTCGGTGGCCGCGCCGGTGCTCAAGGCGCGCGGGCGTGCCAGGCTGCTGCGAGACATGGCTGCCACCCAGCTGGGAATTCCCGCCGAGATCTTCGACCTCGTCGACCTCAAGGCCACCTTCATCAGCGATGACACCCGAAAAGTCTTGCGCAACAATGGTGTTCGTGAAGTCCCCGAATTCGCCGGTTACGCGCCCGCGCTGTGGCGGTACTGGGCCGAGCACCTCGACCCGGGCCGGGCGCGTCGCGACGATCCGGACGGACCTCTGCGGGGCCGGCACGTCATCATCACCGGCGCCTCCAGCGGCATCGGGCGCGCATCGGCCATCGCCGTCGCCGAGCGCGGGGCGACCGTGTTCGCGCTAGCCCGCAACGCCGACGCGCTGGATCAGCTGGTCGCCGAGATTCGTGCCAAGGGCGGGCAGGCGCACGCATTCACCTGCGACGTCACCGACTCCGCATCGGTCGAGCACACCATCAAGGACATCCTGGGCCGCTTCGACCACGTCGACTACCTGGTGAACAACGCCGGCCGCTCGATTCGCCGCTCGGTAGCCAATTCCACCGAGCGACTACACGACTACGAACGCGTGATGGCGGTCAACTACTTCGGCGCCGTGCGGATGGTGCTGGCGTTGTTGCCGCACTGGCGCGACCGCCGCTTCGGTCACGTCGTCAACGTGTCCAGCGCCGGCGTGCAGGCGCGCAATCCCAAGTACAGCTCGTACCTGCCGAGCAAGGCCGCGCTGGATGCGTTCGCCGACGTCGTCGCGTCCGAGACGTTGTCCGACCACATCACGTTCACCAACATCCACATGCCACTGGTCGCCACACCCATGATCGCGCCGTCACAACGGCTCAACGCGCTGCCGGCGATCAGCGCCGAACGCGCCGCGGCCATGGTGGTCCGCGGGCTCGTCGAGAAGCCCCCGCGCATCGACACGCCACTGGGGACACTCGCCGAAGCCGGCAACTACTTCGCGCCGAGGACGTCTCGGCGAATCCTGCATCAGCTGTATCTCGGCTATCCGGATTCGCCGGCGGCGCGCGGGCTTTCGCCGGAGCCGGTTAAGGGCCGCGCGCCCAGACGCAGGCCGTCGCGCCCCCTGCGCGCGGTCAGCGGCGTCCGCACACCCATCCGCACACCAGGACCGGTCAAACGGCTGGTGCGCCTCGTGCCCGGAGTTCATTGGTAGACGTTTCGGCCAAACGCAAATGCGGTATTCCGGCGCGATGACCCGGATCCTTTGCGACGAGCGGACGCACGCCGACCCGGTGACCGCGGCGGCACAGCTCCTCACCACCACTGGCGTCGCCGTGATGACGGCGTTCGATGTGACGCGAAGCCTCGAAGTGGGCCGGGAGGAATGGACACGGTTCGCCCGGCACTGGCAGCATCTGGCGCCGGACCCCTACGCGGCTGAGCTCGGGGTGCAGCGGATGCGTCGCTACGGCCAGTACTCACTGCGTGACGGCGTGCTTCGCCCCATGCCCCGGCTGGCGTTCGTGCAGCCGGAGGACTCCAACCCGCTCTACATCGGCAAGGACCGCGAGTTCGAACTCCTGACCGACGCGTTCGCCGGGGATCCGCTGCTGCACAAGGTGATCAGGCTGCTCGCCCGGGTGGCCGACACCCTGGACGATGTGACCGACTGGAACGTCAAGGTGCACCCGTTCCGCATCCGATCGCGCACGGACGGGGACGGTCGCCCGACCCCCGAGGGCTTGCACCGCGACGGCGTCACGCTGGTCACCTCGCTGCTGGTCGGGCGGCGCAACGCCATCGGCGGCGAGAGCACGGTGTGTGACCTCGAAGGGCGGCAACTGCTGGCGACCACGCTCGCCGAGCCGGGGACGTTGATGCTGGGCGACGACCGGCGCACCCTGCACGCCGTCTCACCGATCCGGCCGATCGATGGCTCCGGCCCGGCTCAGCGTGACGTCCTGGTCATCACCTTCGCGTCGGCCTGGCCCTGACGTATCGTTGCCGCGGTGAACCGCGTCTTCGTCGATGTCGACACCGGCATCGACGACGCGATGTCCCTGATATATCTGCTGGCCAGCCCCGACGCCGAGGTCGTCGGCATCGCGTCGACGGGCGGAAACATCCGCGTGGAGCAGGTCTGCGCAAACAACCTTGGGTTGCTCGAATTGTGCCGAGCGCCAGGCATCCCCGTGTCCAAAGGAGCCGATGATCCGCTGCGCGGCCGATGGCCCCATCGCTCGAAGTTCCACGGTCCCGAGGGCTTGGGCTATGCCGCCCTGCCCCGCACCGACCGGCGGCTCACCGGCTACGACGCGACCGAGGCCTGGGTGTCCGCCGCGCGCTCCCATCCCGGGGATCTGATTGGTCTGGTCACCGGTCCGCTGACCAACCTGGCGCTTGCGCTGCGCGCCGAACCGGCGCTGCCGACGCTGCTGCGACGGCTGGTGATCATGGGCGGGTCCTTCGGGGACGCGGGCATTGGGGTCGACCCGCTGGCCGAATGGAACATCCGGGTGGATCCCGAGGCGGCCGCCGAGATATTTGCGGGCTGGGCAGGGCAGCAACAACTTCCGATCGTCTGCGGCCTGGACCTGACCCGGCGCGTCGCGATGACGCCGGAGATCCTGGCCGAGCTCGCGGCCTCGGCCGGCCCGTCCCCGTTGATCCCGATGATCGAGGATGCGATGCGGTTCTACTTCGAGTCCCACCGGGACCGCGGGCACGGGTATGTCGCCTTCATGCATGATCCGCTGGCCGCCGCGGTGGCGCTGGATCCGCGGCTGGTGTCGACCCGGGCTGCCACGGTGGACATCGAGCTGGCCGACACGCGCACCCGGGGCGTGACCGTCCCAGACTGGTCGGGCGATCGAAAAGCCAATGCGCTGATCGGCACGGACGTGGACGCTTCGGCGTTCTTCGACCGGTACATCGAGCGAGTCGCGCGGTTCGCACGCCGGCTCGCCGGCTACTCGTAGCTGCCCTCGAGATACCAGCGCCGCTGGCGATAGCACAGCAGAAACGCTCGCTGGCCCTCCAGCAAGACCTGGGCGCGGGCGGTGCGGCTTGCACCTTGACCGGCCACCGGGCGGTTATCCCACCACCGCTCGTCAACCGGCCAGGGTCCGGCCCACCAGCACAGCGGCTCATCGCTACCGTGCACGATCAGTCGCGAAGGATCCGCCGAGAACATTCCCCGGCTGGTCACCCTCACCGGATTTCCTTGGGCATCAAGGAGTTCCACCGACTCGTCCAGCAAAACGGCAGGCGAAGGCTCCGGCAGTTGCCCGGGCCACGGCGGACCCGGGTCGGCCTGTGGTACCGGTTCGTCACCCAAGGGGGTCAGCGTGATGCGTTCGGCGGGTCCGCGGCCGCCGGAGAGCACCGGCACCCGCACCGCCTCCGGACCGAGCAGCCCCTGCACTCGCAGCAGGGCCCGACGGGCCCGCAGCCTATCCTCTTCACCCAGGCCGCCCCATAGCGGCAACTGCAGCGCCTCGGCGGACACCACCTCCACCGCCTGCAGGCGCAACAGCGTCACCGGTGCGGTAGGCCCGGGGCTACGAGCCGTTCGGTTGCTCAACCACCCGTCCAGCTGCCAACGGACCCGGTCGGCGGTGGCGTCCTCGGTCAATGGTTCGGCACACCGCCACACCCGTTGCAGCTCTTCGCCGTTGGCGGTGACGGCGTGAATGGCCAGCCGAGTACAGCCCACTCCGGCGGCCATCAGCGTCTGGTGCAGCGCGCCGGCCAACGAGCGTCCGGCGAACGCTGCGGCATCGACCCGGTCGATCGGCGGATCGCAGTCCAGCACGGCCTCCAGCTCCGGCGGAGGCTCCCGCCCTGACGGTCCCCGCTCGGGTTCGCCGCGGGCCAACCGGTGCGCGGTCACCCCGTCGGCGCCGAATCGGGAGGCCACGTCGGTTCCGGACAACGCGGCGAACTGCCCGATGGTCCGGATTCCCATCCGCCACAACAGATCCACCAGCTCTTCGCGCCCCGGACCGGACAGGCTCGGCTCGGTGGCCAGCTGCCGTATCGACAGCACCGACAGAAACCTCGCATCACCTCCTGGCTCCACGACCCGGCCGGCGCGGGCGGCAAAGACCGCGGTGGCCAACTGGTCGGCGATCCCGACCTGACATTCGGCGCCCGCCACCGAACTCACCGCCACCGCGTCGATCAGCCGCTCGGCGGCCTTGTCCTCCGATCCGAAATAGCGGGCCGCCCCGCGCATCGGCAACACCAGGAGCCCGGGCCGCAGCACCTCGGCGCGGGGCACCAGATCGTCCACCGCGGCGATCACCCCTTCGAAGAAGCGGGCGTCGCGGTCGGCATCGGCCGTCGCGACGTGCAGTTGCGGACAACGGGCCGCCGCCTCCCGGCGCCGCAGCCCCCGTCGCACCCCCGCCGCTCGGGCGGCCGGCGAGCAGGCGATCACTCGATTGGCCAAAGTGACCGCGATCGGGGCCGTCACGGGCAGGTTCGCCGCCGCCGCCGCCGCGACCGCGGGCCAGTCCATGCACCAAATCGCCAGCGCCCGGGAACCAGACACCCGAATTCACCCGGCTCGCGCCCGGCCGATCACCCGCCTGCCCGCGCACACCCCGCTGACCTGCAGCCGCACCCTGCCGATCCGCCCGAATCCCGGGGCGGGCACCCCCCGACATCCCGGGGTGATCTCATAGCCGCAGACCCGGGCCGCGAGCCGCGTCGGCGCCCCCTGCCAATCGCCGTCGGTGACCAGCAGGGTGCACCTCTTGTTGCGAGCCCTCGCCACCACCGCCCGCGCACGTGTGTGCGGCACCCGACGCCCGCCCAGGCCGAGCACCACAAGATCCATGCCATCAATGAGCACCGCGGCCACCTCCACCGGATCGGTTCCTGGATCCGGTATCACCGCGAGCCGGCTCAGATCCGCCCCCATCTCCACGGCGGCCAGCAGGCAGATGTCCGGTTGGCCGACGATGGCGACGTTGCCCCCGGCGGCCGTTACGGCGGCCACCATGCTCAACAGCAGCGACCGGGCGCCCGACAGCATCACCACGGAGCCCCGCGGCAACGGCACCGCCAGCGATTCCGCAAGCCACTGCGGTAGCGCAAGCTGGGATTCCGATTCCGGCAGGAGGGCCTCGGCGGCGGCGCCTGTCCCGGACATCTTCCCGGACATTTGAGCCATTCGGCGGCGCAGCGATTCAAGCTGTTCAGCGCGGCTTTTTGGGCGGTGTTCGGAGGCCAAAGCCGCAGTCATCGCCGCCTCCCAGGATCGCTGTTTTCGAATGTATGTTCGACTTATCTGCAGTAAACACCCGGCCTCCGACAACCGTCAAGAAACGTGAGAGGCTGCTTTATGCGATCGGTGCTGGTGTGGCTGATGGTGTTGATTTGGTGGTGTTTCGCGGCTGCCCGCACACTCGCCTCAGCGAGGGCCTACTCCCATTCGATGGTGCCGGGTGGCTTGCTCGTGATGTCCAGCACCACGCGGTTGACCTCGGGCACCTCGTTGGTGATCCGGGTCGAAATGCGCTCCAGCACCTCGTAGGGCACCCGTGTCCAGTCGGCGGTCATGGCGTCCTCGCTGGACACCGGCCGCAGCACGATCGGGTGCCCATAGGTGCGGTTATCGCCCTGCACCCCCACCGAGCGGACGTCGGCCAGCAGCACCACCGGGCACTGCCAGATCTGGTTGTCCAAACCGGCCGCCGTGAGTTCCTCACGCGCGATCGAGTCGGCCCGCCGCAGCGTGTCCAACCGCTGCGCGGTAACCTCGCCGACGATCCGGATGCCCAGCCCCGGCCCCGGAAAGGGTTGGCGCGCAACGATTTCCTCCGGCAGTCCCAACTCCCGCCCAACGGCGCGCACCTCGTCCTTGAACAGTAACCGCAGCGGCTCGACGAGTTTGAACTTCAGGTCGCCGGGCAGGCCGCCGACATTGTGGTGGCTCTTGATGTTCGCGGTGCCGCTGCCTCCACCGGACTCCACCACGTCCGGATACAGCGTGCCCTGCACCAGAAACTCGACCCGAGAGTCGGTGTCTCCCACGATGTCTCGCACCGCGCCCTCGAAGGCCCGGATGAACTGTCGACCGATGATCTTGCGCTTGCCCTCGGGATTGTGCACGCCCGACAACGCCTGCAGGAAGCTATCCGCCGCATCGACGGTGACCAGGTTGGCGCCGGTGGCGGCGACGAAGTCGCGTTGCACTTGGTCGCGCTCGCCGGCGC
>NZ_JAFBAT010000293.1 GCF_019247615.1 Mycobacterium sp.
GGAGCGAAGCCCGCGTAGGCGAAGAAGTGAAGGCTCAAGGCGGCCATCGCGGCACCGGCCAGCATGACCGGTTCGCCCCAGCGCTGTGGGGCGGGTATGGCGAGCCTCGGCAGCGGCGCGGCGAAGAACCGTCGCTGCCACCACAACAGCACCATCTCCGCCGCCGTCACCAGGCTGAGTACGACGACCCATTCGAGCCGGACCAGCCACCATGCGGCGGTGCCCTCGGGCGGTTGCGGGAACAGTGCCGCCGGGTAAGCGACGATCGCCACGATCACGACGGGAATCATGTGCCAGAGGTAAAGGGCCATCACATTCTCGTTCGCCGCGGACAGTACCCGCCGGATCACGCCGGCGCGGAGCACGCGGTTGAGCGCGGGTGCGAGTGTCACCACCAAACCGGCCTGCGCGCAGGCGAAGGCCAGCATCGCCACCGTGGGCGGCGTGGTGTTCTGCACCGCCTGGCCGGGAACGCCGATCATGCTGACCGGATAACGACCCAGCCAGATCGACAGCGCCAGCGCGACACCCGCACCGACCGCGAGCACAACGGGTCTGCGACCGGCCAACAGCCCGCAATACCAAGCGATTCCGAGCTGGTAGAGCGCTCCCCAGCACAGGAAATAGTTGACCCAGCCGACATACGGCACGTGCCCGACGATCGTGGCCGCATCCAGAACGGCCACTCCCACCGCCAGCGCGCCGGGCACCCATAAGCCCCAACGGCGTTGTGCGGCAATGGCAATGGGCGTCAGCGACACCACCACGAGGTAGACCGCGAGGAACCAGAGGTGCATCGCGACCGCCCAACCCGCGTACTCCAGCACGGTGGCGGACACGTCACAGGCGACCAGAACTCCCACGACCGTCGACACCAGCGCGACGTACACGGCGGTCGGTCCTAAGACGCGGGCCAGCCGACGCCGGAGCCACACCTCCCGCGAGAAACCCTCCGAGTCACATCGATGCGTCCATGACACCGCGCCGGCGTAGCCGGCCGCCAAGAAGAACACGGGAACCGCCTGAAAAATCCAGGTCAGCCACTGCGTCCAGGGCACGTCGACGAGCGGGTTCTGCCGCCCGAAATGCCCATGGTGATAGGTGACCGATGCGGCCAACCAGTGCCCCAGCACGATGAGCACCACGCCCGAGACCCGGTAAAAGTCGACCGCGAGGTTGCGGGCCGGTGGGGTGCCATCGTGCACGAGCGCCACGGTACCTGTCACTTGGCGGCGGGGTAGCCGGGCGCACAATTACTCCCATGAAGGTTGCTCATCTCGCCGAACTCGAAGTGGGACGCATCGGTCTGGGCGCGATGGGCATGTCAGTCGCCTACGCGGGCGCCGGGAGCGACGACGCCGAATCCGTGCGCACCATTCATCGCGCCATCGATCTGGGGGTCACGCTGATCGACACCGCGGAGGTCTATGGGCCCTACGTCAACGAGGAGCTCGTCGCTCGGGCCCTGCGCGGCCGGCGGAATCGGGTGGTGCTGGCGACCAAGTTCGGCCTGCTCTCGCACACCGGCCGTGACGGGCTCGACAGCAGTCCGGCCAATGTTCGCCTCGCCGTGGAGGGGTCGCTGCGCAGGCTCGCGACCGACCACATCGATCTCTACTACCAACACCGCCTCGACCGCGGGACTCCGATAGAGGACACGATGGGTGCGCTGGCGGAACTGGTTGCGGCCGGCAAGATCAGACACGTCGGCCTTTCCGAGGTCGGCGTGAACACCATTCGACGCGCCCACGGGGTACACCCCGTCACCGCCGTGCAGTCCGAATACTCGCTGTGGACCCGCGATCCCGAAGAGGGGGTGCTGGACGTGCTCCGCGAACTCGGAATCGGATTCGTCGCCTATTCGCCGCTGGGCCGCGGCTTTCTCACGGGCGCCATCCGTTCCACCGCCGAGCTTCCCGACAGCGATTACCGCAAGACCAATCCGCGCTTCTTCGACGAAAACTTTCAGCACAACCTCAAGAGCGCAGACGAACTCCGCGACATCGCCGCCGACGTCGGGGCCACCCCAGCTCAGGTCGCGTTGGCATGGCTGCTGGCCAAAGGGTCGGACATCGTGCCCATTCCGGGAACCAAGCGGGTTGAACGGCTCGAGGAAAACGTCGGCGCCGACGGGGTCGAGCTCACCTCTGAGCAACTGTCGAGGCTCGACCGACTCACCCCGGCCGTTGGCGGCCACCACGCCGAAGCGCAAATGGGTTGGATCGACCGCTGACACCGCCGCCGCTCGTGCGCGGTGGTCGGCCTTGCCACTCCTGTGGAAGGCCTTGGTCGCCGCGAAGCGAGCGGATGGCCGAGGCAACGCCGACAAGGCGATCACCTCCGCCGCGGCGATCCCTCGAGCCGGTGTGCTGATCGGCCGAGCGAATTGAACCAGAGCTGAATCATGGTCTAACCACGAGTGAAAGTTCGCGGTGCTTCCGCGCGCCGGCCTAACGCCGCTGGCCTGTTCACCAGGTAGATCATTGACCTAGGAAACCGTCGACAGCGAAAACCGTCAACATCGGAAATTTTCGAGGTTTAAGCGCGGACCCGGGCGTCGATCCGGTTCTTGGAGAAAACATCGAAAGTCATGGGGGAACGATGAAGCAGCGCAAAACGACCCAGAAGATCGGCGCGTGCGCGTTCGGCGCGGTGCTGGCCGCCATGCTGGTGCCTGCGTCGGTCGCGCACGCCGACCAAACGGATCAGGATTTCACCAACTTCGTGCAGTCGCACGGCGCCAACCTCGGTACGCCGACCTTTAACGTTAATGCAGCGCACACGGTGTGCCACGACCTCGACGCCGGTTTCACGGAGAGGGATGAGGTGTCCCAAATCACCGGCGCCCATCGACTGAACTGGGATCAGGCCCAAACGTTCGTGGCCGCGGCCACCGCGGACTACTGCCCGCAACACCACCCTGCCGACAAACCCAAGTAGCAAAGTACGGCACCCCTCGGCGTCGAGGCCGACGGTTCCCGGTCACTGTGGCGCCCGGCCCGCGGCGCATACTCGACTTCTGGGCAAGAGTTGCGCGCTTACGACGGGAGACACGCGGTGGCAGAACGGTTGGCGGGCAAGGTCGCGATCATCAGCGGGGGCGCGCGGGGGATGGGTGCATCGCACGTGCGGACGCTGGTGGCCGAGGGGGCCAAGGTGGTGTTCGGCGACATCCTCGACGACGAGGGAAAGGCGGTGGCCGCGGAACTCGGCGACGCGGTGCGCTACGTGCATCTCGACGTCACCAAGCCCGAGCAATGGGAATCCGCGGTCGCCACCGCAGTGAGCGAGTTCGGCGGAGTCGACGTGCTGGTCAACAACGCCGGCATCCTCAACATCGGCACGCTGGAGGACTACCAACTCTCCGAGTGGCAGCGAATTCTCGATGTCAACTTGACGGGCGTGTTTCTCGGCATCCGCGCGGTGGTCACGCCCATGAAGGAAGCGGGGCGGGGATCGATCATCAACATCTCATCGATCGAGGGGATGGCTGGGACCATCGCCTGCCACGGTTACACCGCAAGCAAATTCGGTGTACGCGGGTTGACCAAGTCGGCGGCACTCGAGTTGGGGCCGAGCGGGATTCGAGTGAATTCTATCCATCCCGGGCTGATCAGGACGCCGATGACCCAATGGGTGCCCGAGGACATCTTCCAGACGGCGTTGGGCCGGGCCGCCGATCCCCGGGAGGTTTCCCATCTGGTGGTATACCTGGCCAGCGACGAGTCGAGCTATTCGACCGGTTCGGAGTTCGTTGTGGACGGGGGCACCACCGCCGGCTTGGGGCACAAGGACTTCTCCGCCGTCGACGCCGGCCAGCAACCGGAGTGGGTCACGTAGCGCATTTTGGCCGCGAAACTGTATTCCGCTACGCGTTTCTCAAGTAGGACCGTCGGTAGTTGCAGTCTCGCGGCGAACCGTTAAGCGTTGACGAGTTCTTCGGCCTTCTTGGCCGGCGCGGGCCACGGTGACGGCACGGGTCGTTGACGGACACGTTGTGGCCACCAGAACCATTTGCCTAGCAGTGCGGCGATTGACGGCGTCATCAGCGAACGCACGATGAGCGTGTCGAAGAGCAGGCCGAGCCCGATGGTGGTGCCCACCTGACCGATGACCGTCAGTTGGCTCACCGCCATCGTCATCATCGTGAACGCGAACACCAGACCCGCAGAGGTGACGACCGATCCGGTACCGCCCATCGCGCGGATGATGCCGGTGTTCAGGCCCGCATGGATCTCCTCCTTGAACCGCGACACCAGGAGCAGGTTGTAGTCGGCACCTACGGCCAACAGGATGATGACGGACATCGCTAGCACCATCCAATGTAGTTCGATGCCGATCAGATGCTGCCAGATGAGCACCGCCAGCCCGAAAGATGCCCCCAGCGAAAGCAAAACCGTGCCCACGATCACCGCCGAGGCCACGACGCTTCGCGTGATGATCAGCATGATGATGAAAATCAAGCACAGCGAGGCGATTCCGGCGATCAGCAGGTCGTAGTTGCTGCCATCCTGCATGTCCTTATACGTCGCCGCGGTGCCGCCGAGGTAGATCTTGGAGCCCTCCAAAGGCGTACCCTTGAGCGCTTCGTAGGTAGCCTTCTTGATCGCATCGATATGCGAAATGCCCTCGGGCGTCATCGGATCGCCGTCGTGGCTGATGATGAAGCGCACGGCGTGGCCATCGGGCGGCAGGAAATTCTTCATGCCCTTCTTGAACTCGGCGTTGTTGAAGATTTCCGGCGGCAGGTAGAACGAGTCGTCGTTCTTGGACGCGTCGAACGCCTTCCCCATGGCACTGGAGTTCTTCTGAGCCTCGTTCTGCTGATCCTGCAGTCCCTTCTGGGTCGAATACATGGTCAGCATCGTGGTTTTCATTGTCTTCATGTTCTCGATCATCGAGGGCATCAGCGCCACCATCTGAGGCATCAGGGAGTCGAGGTGATCCATGACGGGCAGCAGGCTCTGAATGTCGTCGGTCATGGTGTCGATGCCGTCGAGGGCATCGAAAACGGAGCGCAAGGACCAGCACACCGGGATGTCGAAGCAATGCTTCTCCCAGTAGAAGTAGCTGCGAAGGGGACGGAAGAAGTCCTCGAAATCGGCCATGTGATCGCGCAATTCGGCGATGTCCAAGGTCATGTCGTGCATCTTCTTGACCATGACGTGCATGCTGTCGGCCATCTGC
This sequence comes from Mycobacterium sp., assembly GCF_019247615.1. Taxonomy (GTDB): domain Bacteria; phylum Actinomycetota; class Actinomycetes; order Mycobacteriales; family Mycobacteriaceae; genus Mycobacterium. Next base: position 5,188 of record NZ_JAFBAT010000293.1, read on the forward strand.
TGGGTGATGCTCTGCATCTTGACCATGCTGTCGATCGTCGTCTGCATCTCGTCGGCCTGCTTGAGCATGTCGGCCAGCTGGTCTTGCTGGTACTTCTGAGTCATCTGCTGGGTGACGCCTTGCATGCTGATCTGGAACGGGATCGACGTGTGCTCGATCGGGGTGCCCTGCGGTCGGGTGATGGCTTGCACGCGCGAAATTCCGGGCACCCGGAAGACCGCCTTGGCGACCTTGTCGATGACCAAAAAGTCCGTGGAATTGCGCAGATCGTGGTCGCTTTCGATCATCAGCAACTCGGGGTTCATCCGAGCCTTCGAGAAATGCCGGTCCGCGGCCGCGTAGCCCGCGTTGGCGGGCAGGTCCGCGGGAAGGTACCTGCGGTCGTTGTAGTTGGTCCGATAACCGGGCAGGGTCAACAGTCCGACGAGAGCGATTGCGATCGTCACGATGAGGACCGGGCCGGGCCAGCGGACGACGACGGCCCCGACCTTGCGCCAGCCCCGGATACGTTGTGCGCGCTTGGGCTCGAGTGTCTGCACGAAGCGCGCGGCCACCGAGATCACCGCGGGGCCAAGCGTCAATGCCGCCGCCACTACCACCACCATGCCGATGGCCAATGGGATACCGAGCGTTTGAAAGTACGGCAGGTTGGTGAAGTGCAGGCAGAATGTCGCGCCGGCGATCGTCATGCCCGAACCGAGCACGACGTGCGCGGTGCCGCCGAACATCGTGTAGTAGGCGTCTTCTCGCGATTCGCCGACGGCCCGGGCCTCCTGATACCGCCCTATCAGGAAGATCGCATAGTCGGTCGCGGCCGCGATCGCCAGCGTCACCAACAGGTTGGTGGCGAACGTGGAGAGCCCGATGATTTTGTAGTAGCCGAGGAAGGCGACCATGCCCCGGGCAGCGGATAGTTCGAGCACCACCATCATCAAGGTGAGTAGCACCGTGACGATGGATCGATAGACCAGCAACAGCATTGCGATGATGACCAGGAACGTCACGGTGGTGATCACTTGCAGGCTGCGGTCGCCTGCGATGTGCTGATCGGCCGCGAGCGCGGCCGGTCCGGTGACATACGCCTTGATACCGCTGGGCACCGGCACGCTCTTGACGACGTTTTGGACGGCCTCCACCGACTCGTTGGCCAGCGCCTCGCCCTGGTTGCCGGCGAGGTAGACCTGGACATAGGCGGCCTTGCCGTCGTTGCTTTGGACGCCCGCACCGCTCAACGGATCGCTCCACATGTCCTGGACGTGTTCGACGTGTTTGGTGTCGGCGTCGAGCTTTTGGACGATCCGGTCGTAATAGGCGTGGGCGTCGGCACCGAGCGGGTTTTGGCCCTCCAACACGATCATCACCGAGCTGTTGGACTTGTACTCGCCGAACACCTCACCCACGTGCCTGGTGGCGATGACCGACTGCGCGTCGTCGGGGCTCATCGAGACCGAACGCATCTGCCCGACCTTGTCCAGTTGCGGGACAGTCACATTGAGCACCGCGATGATCGCGACCCAGCCGATGATAATGAGCACCGCGAACCTGCGGATGATCCGCGGGATCGCGGGACGCATGGTGTGCCGGGCGATCGGGAGGGCGTCGGTGCGGGCGTCGGCCGCGTGTTCAGCGCTTGCGCTCATGCGGATTTCACCAAGCAAAAGGTCAGGGCGTGCACGCCGTTGGTAATGTTCTCGTCCTTGACCTCGTCGTCGATGGTGATGCGGCAACCCAGGCGGTCACCATCGCTTTGTGCCGACAGGTTCGGGAAGACCGACGGGGCGGTCGTGCTCACGACCAGCGTCCAGGGCAACGGTGCGCCGTCGACTCGCTTGGGATCGGCGCTGAGGTCCAGATAGTTCACGTTTGCGCTGCTCGCCGAGCCGAAAACCTCATACTTGACGACCTTGGGCTTGAACGGCTTGGAATCGTCGATGCGCCCGTTGGACACCGGAGCGGCATTCTCGGCGGCAAAGAACGATTTGACCCGCGCAACGGTGAAACCGCCGACCACCACCACCGCCACGATCAGCAGCGGTAACCACGCATTGCGCACGAGCCTTGACATCTGCATCGGGGTGCGTCCCCTCCCTTGTCACGCGCGGTGGTGTGATAGCCCTGCGTCAGCGATCGATGACGTTGCGCCACAATGCCATCGGCGAAGCCATCGGCAAAGCCACCGCAAAGCCATCAGCGGTTGAAGCGAAACGGGCATCCGATGGCAGGTGCTGGCGTCTCCCGTCGTCGCGCGCTGCCATGAAGGCATGATACAGCCCCTGCATAGTTTGCAGATAATGCAAAAAAGTGATCTAGGTAACTGTCAGCTCGTCAGTCCGTGAAGATGCTGTTGACCAGCGCTGCGGCGCGTTCGACGTAGGGCATCGGCGTGTCGTCGGAATCTTGTGGCTCCGCGCTGGCCCAGCGCTCGATGCCTGAGCGAACGGCCGTCAACGCCAAGGCGGAGATCAACGCCGGTATTTCGTCGTCGGGGCGCATGCCTTGGCGTCGGGCAACGATGTCGGTGAGTTGAATTTGGAACCTTTCCAACTCCGCAAGGAAGGCGGTCAGCACAGCGGGGCTCGTCTTCGCGAGTTCGAGCATGGCGGCGGCCTTTTCGCGCCTCGGCGGCATGTCGCGAAGATGGTGCGCCGCGAGGGTGATCAGTTCTGCCAGCACGACCCGATACGCGGCTGGGCCGGCCGCGACAAAATCCGCGGCCTGGTCGGCGGGCAGGTCCGAGGGACCGTAGGCGATGGCGGACTCTTTGTTCGGGAAGTAGTTGAAGAACGTGCGGGCCGAAATGCCGGCTTCGACGCAGATCTCTTCGATCGTCACCTTGTCGAAGCCGCGTTCTTGCGCCAAGCGCACTGCGGCATCGCGGATGTCCGCGCTGGTCTGTCGGCGGCGGCGCTCCCGAAGACCCAGGGGATTGGCCATGACCAATATGGTTGCACGGCACGCAAACTTTGCAGTCAACCAACGGGTCGGGCGAGGGCTTTCCGCAGGTGCTCACACTGGCTGGCGAAGAATTTCACCGAAATCGGCGCATTCTGCGCGACTTGGTCGAACGCGTGAAAGGCGCCCGGGGCGATCTCCTCGTGCACCGGAACACCGGCCTCCCGTAGGCGCCGGGCATACTCGACGCACTCCCGATAGAACAGATCCAACGTCCCGACGCCGATCCAGGCGGGCGCCAGCCCGGACAAGTCTTCGCGGCGGGCCGGCGCGGCCTCCTGAGGATCCGCCCCGTTCAGATACCAGCGCCAGGCCAGCTGATTGTCGGTCTCGGTCCACATTATGCGTCTGGGACCATCGCGATTGGCGCCGGTGCGATCATCGAGCATCGGATACACCAGCAGCTGAAAGGACAGCTTGAACTCGTTGCGGTCGTGGGCGCGCTGCGCCACCGCGGCCGCGAAATGCCCACCGGCACTTGCGCCTCCGACGGCGACTCGATCCGGATCCACCCACGGTTGGCGCGCCAGCCAGCGCAGCGCCGCATAACAATCTTCCACCGGGGTGGGATAGGGATGCTCGGGCGCCAGGCGGTGTTCCACCGCAGCCACCGCGACGTCGGCGATACGAGACAACCTGCGCAGGTACTTGTCGTCCTGGGCGGCGTGGCCCATGACCGTCCCCCCGCCGTGGATCCACAACATGGCCGGTGCCCGGTCGGGGAGACCGGCCGGACGATGCAGGCGAACCGTGACGTGCTCGTTGACCGCGGCGACTGGGACGTCACGGAGTCGTCCGGCGTTGCCCATCATGTTCATCAGTCCGCGTTGAAACTTGTAGCCGCCGTAGAGCGCATAGCCGCGGGGCAGCACGCGGGCCACCTTGCGCAGATCGGGATCTATCGCGTGGCGTGAGGTGAATGTGTGTTTGGCGGATCCGCCTGCCATTGCGTGCTCTCCGGTCCCGTGCGCTGGCCCAGGCCGACCCTACGCTGTGTGCTCACATTCGGCCGGCAGATTGGCCGGGAGATGAACAGGGTATTCGGGGTCGTGCCTTCCGCTCTGACCAAGATCATCAGCGTTCTCGATCCCCGGACCGGCGACACCGTCACACAATTGCCGTTCACCGAACCGTCCGACTGTGACGCCGCGGTCGCCCGCGCCGCGGGTGCCGCCGACGCGTGGGCCAGCGCCGCGCCCGCAGAAAGAGCAGCCGCGGTAGCCGCGGCGGCGGCCGATATCCGCGATGCCGCCGACGAACTCGCCGAGCTGGATGAGCGCGAGACCGGGAAGCTGCGCGGCGACGCGCGTGGGGGCGTGGACGCCGGAATCGGCACTCTTTTGCAGTACGCCCAGCTCGGGCCGCTGCACCGCGGTCGCAGCCTGCAGGGCAGGTGGTCGGCGACCGATCTGATGGTTCCCCAGCCGCGGGGTGTGGTGGCGGTGCTGGCGCCGTGGAATGATCCCGTCGCGGTGGCCGCGGGCCTGCTCGGCGCGGCGCTCGTGACCGGAAACACCGTGGTGCACAAGCCGAGCGAACGGAGTCCGCAGACGGGTCGGCGGTTCGCCGAACTGCTGGCCGCCCGTCTCCCCGACGGGGTGCTGGAAATCGTGGACGGCGACGGGACGGTCGGTGCTCGATTGGCCGAGGACGAGCGCGTCGACATGGTCGCGCACGTGGGCAGCAGCGCGACCGGTCGAGAGATCACCCGCGTTTGCGCGGAGCGCGGTGCCAAGGTGCTGTTGGAAAACGGCGGCAACGATGCGCTGATCGTCGACGCCGATGCGGAGCCGCGGTGGGCCGCGCGCCAGGCTGCACTGGGCGCCTTCGCCAATGCGGGTCAGATCTGCGTGTCGGTCGAGCGGATTTACGTCGTGCGGTCCCTCGCCGACCCGTTCATTCACGCGCTGGCGGACGAGGCGACGTCGTGGGCCGAACGGATCGGACCGCTGGTCGATGATTGCCACCGCGCGCACGTGCACTCGCACGTTGAGGACGCCGTCCGACGCGGGGCGCATATCGTGGCCGGCGGCGAGCCGCGCCCGGGTCCGGGCTCCTACTACCCGCCGACGGTGCTGACGGACTGCACGCCGGACATGCTGGTGATGTGCGAAGAAACGTTCGGTCCCATCGCCCCGGTGCGGGTGGTGCCCGACTTCGCCGCGGCCCTTACCGAGGCTGCCGATGACCGCTACGGCCTAGCCGCCACCGTGCTGACGGGGGACATGGCGCACGCGCAGGATGCGTGGCGCAGTCTCCCCGTGGGGACGGTGAAGATCAACAACGTGTTCGGCGGCGCCCCCGGCGGAGCATCCGAGCCGCGCCGCGCCAGCGGCAGCGGGTTCGGCTTCGGCCCCGAACTTCTCGACGAGATGACCACCATGAAGGTCGTGCACTGGTCGTCGCCGGGCGACTGAGAGCTAACGATCCCGCTCGAGATCGAGCAACACGCGCTTGGCGGCGGGTCCGCCCCGATATGCCCCGGGGGTTCCGTCGGAGCGGATCACCCGGTGGCACGGCACGAAAATGGGGATCGGGTTGGTCGCGCACGCGGTCCCGACGGCGCGCACCGCCCTGGGCGAGCCGGACAGTTGGGCCAGGGTCGCATAGCTCACCGTGGTGCCGTAGCCTACGTTTCCCTTGAGGTGGTCCAGCACCGTACGCCGAAAGCCTTGCGACAGCGACCAATCCAGCGCCACGTCAAAGTCGTGGCGACGACCGGATAGGTATTCGTCCAGTTGTCGAACCATCGGATCCAGGCGTCCGGGTGCTTCGAGTACTCGCGGGCTGATGCGATCTGCGAGGTTCTGCAACACGCTGTCGTGGTCTTCGTTGGCGAATGCCACCCGGAGCACGCCGCGAGGCGTCGCCGCCAACATGAGTGCGCCGAGCGCGGAATCGACTGTGCGGTAGGCGATGTCGAGTAGATCACCGGCTTGGGCGTCTCGTTCCAGTCGGGCGTGTAGACGTTGGAGATGGTCGTGGTCGACGGGGAAGTACTGCGTCAGGTTCTCTGCGGTCACTGATGGTTCCTTGGGGCGATGGGGGGATAGGTGCGGCGCAGGGAGGCGATCCCGTCAGCCGCGGCGCGGCGGGCGGCGGCGACGCTGCCGCCGAGGATCTCAGCGATGTCGGAGTAGGGGAGGCCGGCCAGATAGTGGTAGGCCACGGCCTGGCGTTGTTTGGGCGGCAGCGCGGTGACGGCGGCGTCGAGGTCGAGATCGCGGGTGTCGGCCCGATCGTGCGCGGGGGAGTCAGGCGGATCAGCGACAGGTACGGCCCTGCGCGACACTGCCCTCACCATGTCGATGGCTTTGCGGTGGGCGATGGTAACCAGCCATGCCTCGATATTTGCGTCGGCCGGTAGTTTTGGGTACGCGCGCAAGGCGGACAGGAACGTTTCCGACCACGCGTCATCCGCGTCGGCGTGTCCGACCACCGCACGAACGACTCGGAAGACCGTGGCGCCGTGCTGCGCCACTATGGCCTCAAACGGCGGCTTGACGTGGCGTTTTACGGTCACCCGTCGTCACCGACAGCATTGGATGAACATGCGAATTCCTCCCGCAAAACATACTGGTCCCGTCCTGAAGACGTCTGCGACGTGTGAAATGTGAGAAGCGTATTCGGCTACCAGTCGCCCGCGGGACCTCACGTCGTCGACCGAGCGGACGTCTACTTGAGTAGTGGACAGACGACAACGGTGAGGTGACAGATGAGCTTTCGCGCCCTTCATCGCCAAGGCGCTGCGTTCGTTTTGCCTAACGCGTGGGATGTCCCCTCGGCGCTGGCATTCCTGGCGGACGGCTTCACGGCGATCGGCACCACCAGCTTTGGCGTCGCATCCAGCATCGGTCGCCACGACGGGGGACGCGTTACCGGGGACGCGAACCTCTCGCTTGCCAACGCCTTGGCCCCGCTGCGTTGTCACGTCAGCATCGACATCGAAGACGGATACAGCGACGAACCCGACGCCGTGGCCGACTATGTAGCGCGATTGCCCGTTGCCGGGATCAACATCGAAGACAGCACCGATGGAGAACTTATCGACCCGGCTCTGGCAGCTGCCAAAGTCGCCGCGATCAAACAGCGCAATCCTGAAGTGTTCATCAATGCCCGTGTTGACACCTATTGGCTGCACGAGCACGCCGACATTGCGACCACGATCGAGCGGGCCCTTCGTTATGTCGAGGCGGGCGCCGACGGGATTTTTGTGCCGTTGGCCAACGATCGCGTCGAACTCGCCGAACTTGTTCGCAATATTCCGCGCCCGCTCAACACGCTGCCCGTGCCGGACCTCACGCTTACCGATCTCGGCCGGCTGGGGGTAGCCCGTGTGTCAACCGGTTCGGCGCCATACCGCGCGGCTTCGTACGCGGCCGCCCAGGTTGCCCGGGCCGTACGCGACGGACAGCCACTGCCGCCATGCGCGCCGTACGAGGAGTTGCAAAACAGGCTGATTGCCCACGAGGACGATGCTGCGAAGGGTTAACGATGCACACACTGCACACGGTGATCGATAGTCCCCTCGGCGGGCTGACGCTGGCCAGGAACGGCGAAACCCTGACGGGGCTGTACTTCCCGCACCACTGGCACCCGCCGAGAGCCGACGATCTGGGCCGCTGCGTTGAGCCGGCCGGCGACGCCCTTTTCGATCGCGCGGCGGACCAGCTCCACCAATACTTCACCGGAAATCGCACGGCGTTCGATCTACCCATTGCCCTCCGCGGTGAGCCGCGCCGGCAGCGAGTCTGGGAGTTATTGGCCGAGATCGCCTACGGTGCGACCACTACCTATGGCGAGCTGGCCGCCGACTTGGGCGGCACGTTCACGGCATACGAAGTCGGCCAGGCGGTGGGCCGCAATCCGCTCAGCATCATCGTCCCGTGTCACCGCGTCGTCGGAAAAGACGGCGCCCTAACGGGTTACGCGGGCGGCCTGAAGCGCAAACGGTTCCTGCTCGATCTGGAGGCGCCGGTGCCCGCGGCCGCCGACAGGTTGTTCTGATGCCGTCGACATGGGGTCGCCGAGTGCAGGCAGCAGACTGGGACGCGGTCACCGACGACATGAATGACCTTGGTGGCGCGCTGCTTCCACGGCTGATCACTCCCGAAGAGTGTGGGCCGGTGCGTGCTCTCTACCGCAACGACAAGTTGTTTCGCCGCACCATCGACATGGGACGCCACCGCTACGGAGAAGGCGAGTACCGCTACTTCGATAGGCCGTATCCAAGCCCGATCGAGGAGCTGAAACATGCCCTCTACCCGCGGTTGTTGCCCATCGCGCGGGACTGGTGGGCCAAGCTGCGCCGCGACCCACCCTGGCCCGACACACTTGACGAATGGTTGCGCATGTGCCATCGCGCCGACCAGACCAAACCGACTGCCCTCATGCTGAAGTACGGTCCCGGCGACTGGAACGCTCTGCATCGAGACCTCTACGGCGACTTGGTCTTTCCGTTGCAAGTCGTCATCAACCTCTCCGAACCGGGCGTGGCATACACGGGCGGCGAATTCCTCCTCGTCGAGCAACGGCCGCGGGCGCAGTCACGGGGCACCGCGATCATGTTGCCGCAAGGACATGGCTTCATCTTCACCACCAGGGAACGGCCGATCCGCTCGACGCGGGGATGGTCGGCCGCTCCGGTGCGCCACGGGGTTTCCGTCGTGCGCTCAGGTGAGCGCTACGCCCTCGGCCTGATCTTTCACGATGCCGCTTGAAAGCTAGTATGGTGCGTCGTTGTCGGGCCAGACGACTGCTGCCGCGGCCCAAAAGCGCGTGGCGGCGGCCCGGCGGCCCGGCACAAGCGCAGTGCACTGCCACGGGATGTATTACCATCGCCCTGTCGCCGATCGGGAGCGACATCTCGGAGTAACTTGAGGTGCCGGAGGTATCGGTGGGGTTTGTGAGCGCAGCGCCGGAGCCGATGACGGCTGCGGCTTCGGATTTGACGAAGATCGGTTCGATGATCAGCGAGGCCAATTCGGCCGCGGCAGGCCCGACCACGGGGCTGTTGGCTGCCGGCGCTGACGAGGTGTCCACGGCTATCGCGGCCGTATTCGGCTCCCACGCTGAGGAATTTCAGGCGCTCAGCGCCAAAGCTGTGGCATTCCACGACCAGTTCGTGCAGAACTTGACCCGCAGCGCTGCAACCTACGTCGAGGCCGAGGCTGCTAATGTGCCGCCGTTGCAGATGGCGGCGAATCCGGCGGCGTCAAGTGACCCGGCCAGGTACCGGCTACCCGTGGGATCCGGGAAAATCATCTTTGATGCGGCCAAGCGCCTCTTTAACTCGGCTAAGAGGCTCAAGAGTAATGAAGATAAATTCAGGAAGCTTGAACAAACACAGGCTCAAAAGAAACTCAGCGAAGAGGAAGAGCGGGCCAGGCGGAAAGAAATCGACACAATTGTAAAGTACAGATATCCGGGCTGGCAAAGATACAAGGATTTTTTTGGACGCACCGTGTATAACGAGGTCTAAAAGCTTCAATGTGTCGGCGCGGGCGGCGAAAACGCCGACCTTGCAAAACATCCTGGAAGATTGCCGCTGACTGAATCTCCCCGGGTGTGTGGGCCGCAGTAACGGGGACCCGCCAAGGCGGACGGTCGATCACAGCCCGTCTGCGTAATCCGGCGTAGGTATTGGCACTGCACCCCGACCGTCGCGATGCCTTTCTTCACGTCACCGGCCGACCTGTCAAGTGATGACCATCAGCAGGTCGCCGCCTTCAACCTGCGCGGTGGCAGAGACAGCAACGCGGGCAACGCCTCCCGCTTTCGGGGCGGTGATGGCGGCTTCCATCTTCATGGCCTCGATGGTGGCGATGGTTTGTCCGGCCTCCACCTCGTCGCCGACGTTGACGGTGAGGGTGACCATGCCGGCAAACGGCGCGGCCACGTGGTCGGGATTGGAGCGGTCTGCCTTCTCCGCGATGGGGATGTCGGTGGCGATGCTCTGGTCGCGCACCAGCACCGGCCGCAGCTGGCCGTTGAGGATGCACATCACGGTGCGCATGCCGCGTTCGTCGGGTTCGGAGATTGCTTCCAGGCCGATGAGTAGTTCCACCCCACGTTCCAGCCTCACCCGGTGTTCCTCGCCGCGGCGCAGGCCGTAGAAGAACTGGTTGGCGGTCAGACTGGTCGTGTCGCCGTAGGCATCCCGGTGAGCCTCGAATTCCTTTGTCGGCCCGGGGAATAGGAGCCGGTTGAGCGCGGCCTGCCGCTTCGTGCCCACCCGCGTCAACAGCGCCTCGTCCTCGGCCGAAAGCCCCTGCTCCGGTTTTGCGGGCGGGCGCCCGGCCAGCGCCTTGGTGCGCAATGGTTCCGGCCATCCACCGGGCGGATCGCCGAGCTCGCCACGCAAGAAGCCGATCACCGAATCGGGAATGTCGAAACTGGCTGGATCGGCGGCGAATTCGTCCGCGGTTACGCCGGCGCCCACCAACGCCAGTGCGAGATCACCGACCACCTTGCTGGACGGGGTGACCTTGACTAGCCGGCCAAGGATACGGTCCCCGCCGGCATAGGCCTCTTCGACCTCCTCGAACCGATCACCCAAACCCAGGGCGATCGCCTGCTGCCGCAGATTCGACAATTGACCGCCGGGAATCTCGTGGTAATAAACCCGGCCGGTGGGGCCCGGCAGGCCGGATTCGAACGGCGCGTACACCTTGCGCAGCGCCTCCCAATACGGCTCCAGACCACACACCGCCGTCAGCGACAAACCGGTGTCGTACTCGGTGTGGGCAGCCGCGGCCACGATCGAAGACAGCGCGGGCTGACTGGTGGTGCCCGCCATTGGCGCCGCCGCGCCGTCGACGGCGTTGGCGCCGGCATGCCAGGCCGCCACATACGTGGCCAACTGCCCGCCGGGGGTGTCGTGGGTGTGTACGTGCACCGGCAGATCGAATCGACTGCGCAGCCCACCAATCAACTGCTCCGCGGCCTGTGGGCGCAGCAGGCCGGCCATGTCCTTGATCGCCAGGACGTGCGCGCCCGCCTCGACGATCTGCTCGGCCAATTTCAGGTAGTAGTCGAGCGTGTAGAGGTTTTCCTTCGGATCGGACAGGTCGCCGGTATAGCTCATCGCGACTTCGGCCACCGCTGTGCCGGTTTCGCGCACCGCGTCGATCGCCGGCCGCATCGACTCCACGTTGTTCAAAGCATCGAAGATGCGGTAGATGTCGATCCCGGTCGCGGTTGCTTCCTGGATGAAGGCGTAAGTCACCGACTCGGGATACGGCGTGTAGCCCACGGTATTGCGGCCCCGCAGCAGCATCTGCAGGCAGATGTTGGGGACCGCCTCGCGCAGCGCGGCCAGCCGCTCCCATGGGTCTTCCTTCAAGAACCGAAGGGCCACATCGTAGGTCGCTCCACCCCAGCACTCGATCGAGAGCAGCTGCGGAGTCATTCGGGCGATATACGGGGCCACCGCAACCAATCCCGTGGTGCGAAGCCGCGTTGCCAGCAGCGACTGGTGGGCATCGCGAAACGTCGTCTCGGTGACGCGGATAGGCCTCGACTCACGAAGCCACCGCGCGAACCCCTCCGGGCCCGCTTCGGCCAGCAACTGCTTGCTGCCCGGCGGCGGCTCCGATTCAAGGTCGATGTGGGGCAGTTTGTCCTGTGGGTAGACCGCCGACGGTCGCCGGCCGTGCGGCTGGTTGACGGTCACGTCGGCCAGGTAGTTCAGGATCTTGGTGCCGCGGTCGGCCGGGGTGCGCGCGGTCAGAAGGTAGGGGCGCTCGTCGATGAACGACGTGGTCACCCGGCCCGCGCGGAAATCCGGATCGTTGACCACCGCCTGCAAGAACGGGATATTGGTCGACACGCCGCGGATGCGGAATTCGGCCAGTGCGCGGCGGGCGCGGGACACCGCCGCCGGGAAATCACGCCCCCGACAGGTCAGCTTGACCAGCATCGAATCGAAATGTGCGCTGATCTCGGCACCCAAATGTGTGCCGCCGTCCAAACGGATGCCCGCGCCACCGGGCGTCCGATAGGCCGTGATTCGCCCGGTGTCCGGGCGGAAGCCGTTGGCCGGGTCTTCGGTCGTGATCCGGCACTGCATCGCCGCCCCGTGCAGCTGCAGCGAATGTTGGCTCAGCCCAAGGTCTTCGAGCGTCTCGCCGTCGGCGATGCGCAGCTGAGAGGCGACCAGGTCGACATCCGTGATCTCCTCGGTGACGGTGTGCTCAACCTGGATACGGGGATTCATCTCGATGAACACATAGTGGCCGCGCTCGTCGAGCAGGAATTCGACGGTGCCCGCATACGAGTAGTTGATCTGGCGCGCGAAAGCGACCGCGTCGGCGCAAACCTTGTCGCGCAGTTCTTCGGGCAGGTTGGGTGCGGGTGCCAGCTCGATGACCTTCTGGTGGCGCCGCTGCAGGCTGCAGTCGCGTTCGAACAGGTGCATCACGTTGCCGTGGGTGTCGGCCAGGATCTGCACCTCGATGTGTCGCGGGTTGAGCACCGCCTGCTCCAGGTACAGCGTCGGATCACCGAATGCCGACTCCGCCTCGCGCGACGCCACCTCGATCGCTTCGGGCAGTGCCGCCGGGTCGGCCACCCGTCGCATGCCGCGTCCGCCGCCACCGGACACCGCTTTGACGAACAACGGGAACTCCATCGATTCGGCGGCCGCCATCAACTCGTCGTGCGACGACGACGGCGCCGATGAATGGAGTACCGGCAACCCCGCCGCGCGCGCCGCCGCAATCGCCCTGGATTTGTTCCCCGCCAATTCGAGGATGTCCGCGCGCGGCCCGACGAAGGTGATGTCCGCGTCGGCACACGCGGCGGCCAGATCCGGGTTTTCCGATAAGAAGCCGTAACCTGGGTAGACGGCGTCGGCGCCCGACTCCTGAGCGACCCGGATGATTTCATCGACCGACAAATACGCTCGAACGGGATGGCCCTTCTCGCCGATCTGGTACGACTCGTCGGCCTTCAGCCGATGCTGCGAGTTGCGGTCCTCATAGGGGTACACCGCAACGGTGGCGATGCCCAGCTCGTAGGCGGCCCGGAAGGCCCGGATCGCGATCTCTCCGCGATTAGCGACCAGAACCTTCGAAATCACGACTTCCTCAGGCTTTCGTCAACGGACGAATTCGGCAGGCGGAGGCACATCGCCGCTAAGCAGGCAGTATCTCACTTGTCATGGGTAAAGCCCAGTTCGTCGCCGTGCGAAGACATGCACGTTCATGGCGCCGCAAACGGTGGGCTTGCCCGCTGATCTTTTGTCACCGTGACGTATTGATGACTCGTGCTCGGCGACGGGCGGGGGATCGCCGATTGCGGTTTGCGATCGCCGAGATTCAGCACCCGTGGGCCCGAGGACGACCAAGTGTGACGGACCTCAAACCACGAAAGTGACGGACCTCATAGTCTAATGACCGTGATTAGGGCATCCTAACCATTCGTTTGTATAGCTAATCCTGGGGGAGCGATGCCCGACCTTGACTTTGCCTATGACTTGACGCTCGACGAGGCGCGTCGGCGCAGCGCAGTGCTTGAAGCGATCGGCGACGATTGGGATCCCATCGCCGTGCTC
>NZ_JAFBAT010000018.1 GCF_019247615.1 Mycobacterium sp.
GAAGACGGTGACGAGATCGTGCTCGACGGCTTCTTCGAGGCCGATCCGCAGCCGCTTGACCGCGCGAACGGTGGTGACAACAAGTGGGACAAGCTGTTTCGCTTCCTGGCGTTGGATCGCCTGCAGGCCCGGCTGCACCGGTGGCGATTCAACCTGGTCTCCGGTGGGGTGCAAGAGGAGCAACTCTCGGAGTCCATCACCGAGTTAGGCACCATCAACCCCGACTATGCCGCGGGCAGCTACCGCTATACCTATGCCGCGACCGGCAAACGGGGCTGGTTCCTGTTCGACGGGCTGGTCAAACACGACGTGCTCACCGGGAATCACGAGAAAATCGCCTTCGGCGAAGGTGTGTACGGCAGTGAGACGGCGATGGCGCCACGGATCGGGTCCACGGGCGAAGACGACGGTTATCTCGTTACCCTGACCACCGACATGAATGCCGACGCCTCCTACTGCCTCGTTTTCGATGCGGCCCGGATCACCGAAGGTCCGGTCTGCAAACTTCAACTGCCGGAACGTATTTCCAGCGGCACGCATTCGACGTGGGCGCCCGGCAGTCAGCTGCGACACTGGCATCACGCAGAGTCGGCCGCAGGCGCGATCGGGCTGTGACGATGTACCCGCACTCAGGACGCCGCCGGACACACTGGCCGCCTCAGCTGGCCTCGATCGGCGCCATTCGCTTCACTCGTCGCTCGTCCAACTTCGAAGAGACCGTGCGGTTTTACCGTGAATTGGTGGGGCTGCCACTGTACGAGACGTTCGAAGGTAGCTACGGCAGCAATGGTGCCATCTTCGGCCTGCCCAGCTGGAACCTGACGCTGGAAATCGTGGAGTCGACCGAACCCGTCGGATCGGACCACCACGAACAGCTGTGCCTGTACTTCCCCGACAAGGAGGCACAGCAACTGGCAATAGCGCGCCTGCAAGCGGCTGGCGTGGCGCCGGTCGAGCAACACCCCTATTGGGAAGCGACGGGGGCGGTCACCTATAGCGACCCGGATGGGCGCGAAGTCGTCTTCGCGCCCTTTGTGTTCGGCGTCAATGAGCCGGAGGACAGCGCAGCCTCGGGCAAGCACGAGTTCCCGTCAGGCTGAAGCTCACCTGTCGGGCCGGCCAGCCGCCAGCGCCGCGAATACTGCGGTGGCCGAGCACGCCACCGCACAGCCGGCTGCGATCGCGCCGACGTAGAGCCCGTAATCGGCCGACACCGGCGGGTTGACGTTGAGCTTGTAATACCACACCGTAAGCGCGACCAGCACCAGTGAAATGACCAGCGCCGCAACCGAAGCAAGCCTCGCGGACAGCCCACGGCCCACCATCGCCCCGGCCACGATGAGCGTTGAGGACAACAACACGATGAGCTGTCCAGCGCCGAATCCCCGCGGCAGTTCCAGGTTGCCGTGAGTGCCTCCGATGGCGCTCGCCCAGCCGCCGCCGTTGATCGCCGTCGTCAGCCAAGGCAGCCAGGCGCTGGCCGACACGAGCAGGGCGAAAAATGCCACCAGCCAACCGGGGCGCAGCCGGCGAATCATGGCAGCGAGATTAGCCGACTTGGCCGCCGCGCGCGGCTGCGCCGCGCTTGCGATCGCACGCGAATCAGGTCTGCAGCGACGACAGGTTGAAGATGACGCCCGTCGGATCGGTCGCCGCTGCCAACCGGCCGTAGGGGGTGTCCTCGGCCCCACGCACCACGGCGCCGCCGTTGTCGGCGATCGCCCGCAGCGTCTCGTCGACATCCTCGGCGCCGAAGAAGATCGTCCAGTTCGACGGCACGCCCTCGGGCAGGCATGCGCTGCCGTCCATGATGCCGAGCAACTGCTCATCACCGAACCATGCCGTGGTGTAACGGAATTCGTCGGTATCTGACACCTCCTCGGTCCGCCAACCGAAGACCTCGCGGTAGAAGTCGACGGCGGCGCGGTGATCCCGCGTGGTGAGTTGGTGCCACACCGGAGAGCCGGCCTCCCCCACCACTTCGAAGCCCCGGTGCTCCAGCGGCTGCCACAACCCGAAGAAGGCGCACGACGGATCGGTCGCGAGGGCCATGTAGCCCTTCGCGGGTATCTCCATCGGTTCGACACACACCTTGCCACCCGCCGATGTCACCGCCGACACCGTCGCGTTGATGTCGTCGGTGCGGAAATAGGTGGCCCAGTTGTCCGGCGACTGGAACTCAGGCCGATTGGCCATCAGGCCCGCGACGCGGTGGCCCTCCTTGGCGGCGTTGACGTATCCGCCATAGTCGGGTCCGGCCGACTCGAACGTCCAGCCGAAGACCGTGCCGTAAAACTCCTGCGCGCGGTCGACGTCCGACGTGGTCAGATCAATCCAGCAGGGAGCGCCCAGGGGCGCGTGGTCACGAATGGGCACGATGACTCCTCACTAATCGTCGTCGAATGTGTTAGTGCCCCCGAAGGGGCATTCACTCATACCGACCGGCGCCGGCGCGGAAACTCATCGGCCGAGTCGGTCAGCGGGCCATGCCGCCATTTCCGTTCGTGCTCGGGTCGGGCCTCGTGAACACCGTCACGAAGTTGTGCAGCGACTGGGTGATGTCGCTTCGCAGCGCGGCGGCAACGATCATGCCGATCGGCCCGAACAGCGCGGGACCGCCGAGGTGTACGTCGAAGCCGACAACCGAGCCGTCGTCCTTGGGTTGAACCTTCGCCATCAGCTTGACCTTGACGCCGCCGACGCCCTCCCCGTTGAGCGTCATGCCTTCCGGCGGCTTATAACGCACCACCGTCCATTTGATGCGGTTGTACATGCCCTTGACCTCGACGATGGACTCGACGATCGTGCCCTTCTCGATGTCGTCGGGTAACTTGCTACGCCACACCCGGTGGATGGTCAGCCACTCCCTGTACCGAGACAGGTCCGAGGCATGCTTCCAGGCCACCTCGGGGGGAAGCGGTACGTCGATGGATCCAGAGAGTTTCGCCATGCGTTCAGTTCTGCTTGTCGTCCTTAGCCGCCGATTCAGCGGCCTTCTTGGCCTCTTCCTGCACCTTGTGGATGGTGTCGGAGTACTTGCCGTGCGTCTTGTCGTCAACGAATTGACCCGCCTTGTCGATCGCCGTCTCGATCTTGTCGGCGTTTTGCGACAACAGGCCCTTCGCCTTGTCCAGGAACCCCATTTCGCGCCCCTTCCCCTTTGCTCCCCCGAAATCCTACTTGGCGGCCGTAGGCGGCTCTCGCCATAACCGGGGTCGCGCACCTACCCTGGCCAGTCCTGCTCTCGCCCTCGGCTACCCGCTCGGCGACCTCCGCATCGGTCAGACCCCCGGGTGTCAGCAGGGGTCAGCGGGTGAAGGTTCCAAGCCGGTCCGAGTCGAAGTACTCCAGGTTGAGCGTGTTCGGTGAAAATGTTGCTTTGGACGTCGTTCCCGGTGGAGCGTTTTCGTCCGTCAGCGCGAACGTGAAAGTGTCACCGTCCCAGTGCGCCAGGGGGAAGCTCCGATTTTGCGGCCCCAGTGACAGCTGCAGCGCACCGTCGCGGTCGGTCACGGTGGCCGGCCCCCAGTAATTGTTGGCATAGACGCCGACGTAGTCACCCAGCGGCCTGGCCGGCGCTGGGTCAGCCGGCGGTTGCTTGCCGGCCAGCGATCCCTCCGGATTGTTCATCCAACCGATTGCCTGCTTGTACAGCTTGGCCCAGTCTTCGCGAATCTCCCCGTACTGGATCAGATCCATGAATTCGGCGGTCAGGGCCTCCGGTACGCCGATGGGTGCGGCGTTCGTCAGTGCGACGATGCCCACGTCTTCCGACGGCATCACGACGAAATTCGTTGCCGCCCCCAATGAGAACGCGCCCGAATGGCTGTACACGGTACGGCCCGAGGACGTCACCGAGACGTTGAAACCGTAACCGTAGAAGCCGGACCGGGCCTTTGGGGTCGTCGCGGGAACCGAGGCCATCTGCGCGGTGTACGCCGGCAGCAAGGCTTCCGGCGATGCAATGCGCCGGCCGTCGTAAGTTCCGTTGCCCAGCAGCATCAGCAACCAGCGCGCCATGTCGTTGACCGACGAACTCACCCCGCCCGCGGGCGACTGAGGGTCCGGGTTGCGCTGGAAGCGCGCTTCCCACTTGTCGCCCACTTTGACGTGGTTGACCGCGTGGTTCGGGCGGTTCTCGAAGTCGTCGAATCGCGAACTGGTGGAAGCCATTCCGAGGGGCCGATACAGTGCGTCGTCGGACAGGTCCTCCCACGCTCTGCCCGCCGCGGCCGCGACCGCCTCGGCCGCGGCGGTAACACCGAAGTTGGTGTAGGCGTAGCTGATTCGAAAGGGAGCCAGCGGCAAGAACTTCAACCGCTCAAGCGACTGCCGACGGTCATAGCCCAGATCCTCGAGCTTGTCACCGGCGTGATCCGGCAGCCCGGAGCGGTGTGCATACAGGTCGGCGACGGTCAGATGACCGGTGACGTAGGGATCGCTGAGTGCGAACCACGGCAGCTTGGACACCACCGGGGTATCCCACGTGATGACGTTGTCACTGACTTCGTGTGCCACCACCGTCGCACCGATCGATTTCGATACCGAGGCCAACTGGAAGACGGTGTCCGCGTCCACCTTATTGTTTTGTCCGTCGCCTTTGGTTGCATCCTTTGCACCGAAACCCTTGGCATATAAGGTCTTTCCACCGTGCACGATGGCTACGGCCATTCCCGGGATGCCGGTGCTACTCATCAGGGCCCCAACCAGCCCGTCGACCCGTGCGACGGCGTCGTTGATGCGCCCGGCGGGGATGTTCAGACCCGAGAACTCGTTCGGCGGCACGTCGGACACCGCGGACGGCGGACCGGATATCGGCTGCGCGGGCCCGCATCCCGTCGATGCGAGCAAGGCCGCCACAACAGCGATACGTGCCGCACGTTTCGTCATGGGCGCACCTTAGCGTGGCGGCGATCAGCCCCGAAACGTCCGCTGGGGAGCCGCGCGGCCAACAAAGCTGCGGCAGCTTGGAATCAGAGCCGCCACCATGGGTTGAATCGGCGAGGCGCGGCGGGATCAATGCGTTGACCGGGCGTCGGGACGACCACCTGGACGTGTGCGGGCTCCGCTGCCTTGATAAGGCGTTCGACCGGCTCGGCCCACGGGTGGGGAGCCAGCCGGAAGGTCCCCCAGTGGATCGGCACCAGCAGCCCGGATCCCGAGTCGGTGACGTCCAGGTGGGCGCGCACCGCTTCCTCCGGATTCATGTGAATGTCGGGCCACGCCGTGTTGTAGGCCCCGATCGGCAAGAGGGTCAGGTCGAACGGGCCGTAGTCCGCTCCGATCTGCGGGAAACTCTTGGTATAGCCGGTGTCGCCGCCGAAATATGCGCGGTGCGTCGGGCCAAGCAACGCCCAGGATGCCCAGAGGGTCGTGTTGCGATCGAAGAACCGCCCCGAAAAGTGGCGCGCCGGCAGACAAATCACCCTGAGCTGGTCAACCAGGCCTGCCTGATGCCAGTCGAGCTCGACGATGCGGCTCTCGGGAATTCCCCACGCGCGCAGGTGAGCCCCGACACCCAGTGGCACGAAGAACGGGGCCCGCTGAGTGTGGGCCAACGTCATCACCGTGTCCAGATCCAGATGGTCGTAATGGTCATGGCTGATGACCACGGCATCGACGGCGGGCAACCCCTCGAGTTGTACCGGCGGCGGATGCAGCCGCTGCGGTCCGACAAGGTCGGACGGCGAACAGCGATCACTCCACACCGGATCGGTGAGCACGCGGTAACCGTCGACCTCCAGCAGGGCCGTCGAGTGGCCGAACCAGCTCACGGCCAGCTTGCCGGGGTCACCGCCGAGAATTGCGGGCGCCGCCAACGGGATCGGTGCTGCCGGTCGGCTACCGCCGCGATTACCCACAAGCTCCCAGACGATGAGCCGCAATTGTTCGCGGTCCATCTTGGATACCGAGGCAGGGTCGAGATTCACGAACTCGCCGTGGTGATAATTCGGCGACGCCTCGGTCACCGCGCGGATCGACGCCGGCGAAGCCCCGAGCTCGGCCGGCGCGCCGTGCAGCGCGCGCAACACCCAGCTACCAGCCGCCAGCGACGCCGTGCCGGCGGCGAGTCTCAGGGCCCCTCGCAACATGGCCGTCAGGCCCCCTGGAAGTTGGGTGGTCGCTTCTCCAGGCGGGCGACCTGTGCTTCGATGACGTCCTGGCTGCTCCAGGCTTTGTCAAACAATTCCTTGTGCTCCGGCCACTGCTCCTCGTAGGCGCCGTCGTCATTGAGCACCCGCTTGGCATGCTGGATGGCCAGCGGAGCCAGGCCGGCGACCTCGGCGGCCCAAGCCTGGGCGTCGGCCAGCGTCCCGATGCGGTTGGCCATCCCGGTCAACAGCGCCGCCTCGGCGGTCAGTTTCTCCGCGGTCAGCAGCATCGCGCGGGCACGCCCGTGACCGACCAGCGTTGACAGCCGGCGAATGCTCCAGTTATCAAGGGCCAGACCGTATTTCGAAGTCGGGAACTGGAAGAACGCGTCCGGTGTGGCGACCCGCAGATCACATCGCATGGCCAACTGCAGGCCGGCACCGATGGCCGGGCCGTTTATCGCGCCGATCACCGGCACAGGCAAAGCATCCATCACCTTGTGCAGCTCGATGAGCCGGTCGGGGTAGTCGGCGGCGAAAGCGTCCCCGCTGAGATCGGCGCCTGCGCAGAACACGGTGCCCTGGCCCGTCAGCACAATTACTCTCGTTTTCCCGTCGTCGCCGGCCTTCTGCATGGCCTCGCGCAGCTCGTCGACGAGCTCGGAGTTCAGGGCGTTGCGGCGGTCCGGGCGCTGCAGCTCGATGGTCAGTACGGCTTCAGCCTGGGTAACACCGATCATGCGGCCAAGCCTATATAGCTCCCAATAACCTCTAGGCGTGACGCGTACCACGACCGAACAGCTGCGGGATGCGGTGCTCGACGACGGCTCCTTCGTCAGCTGGGACAGCGATCCGGTGGCTGTGCCGATGTCCGAGTCCTATCGGCGTGACCTGGCCGAGGCCCGCGCCGCCACCGGGATCGACGAAGCGGTGCTGACCGGCGAGGGCCGCATATCCGGACGCCGGGTCGCGGTGGTCGTCTGCGACTTCGGCTTCCTGGGGGGCTCCATCGGCGTGGCCGCCGCGGAGAGGATCACGGCCGCGGTGGAGCGCGCGACCGCCGAGCGGCTGGCGCTGCTGGCCTCGCCGAGTTCCGGCGGCACCCGTATGCAGGAGGGCACGGTCGCGTTCCTGCAGATGGTGAAGATCGCCGCGGCCGTCCGGCTCCACAAACGGGCGCACCTGCCGTACCTGGTGTACTTGCGCAACCCCACGACCGGTGGAGTCTTCGCGTCCTGGGGTTCCCTCGGGCACATCACATTCGCCGAGCCGGGAGCTCTCATTGGCTTCCTCGGACCCCGGGTGTATCGGCTGCTCTACGGAGAGCCTTTTCCGGAGGGCGTCCAGACGGCCGAGAATCTGCAGCGGCGCGGGATGATCGACGGCGTGGTTGCGCTTGACGAGTTGCGCAGGACGCTCGATCGCGCGCTGAAGGTGATTGCCGACCCGCCTGAGCCGCTGCCGGATCCGAAGCCACCCGAACCGGTGCCCGACGTGCCGGCGTGGGATTCGGTCCTGGCGTCGCGACGGCCGGACCGGCCGGGTGCCGCACAGCTGCTGCGTTACGGCGGAACGGACCAAGTGTTGTTGTCGGGCACCGGCCTCGGGGAAGCAGCGACGACGCTGCTGGCCCTGACCCGATTCGACGGACAGCCGGCGGTGCTCCTCGGCCAGCAGCGTGTCACCGGCGGCTCGGAAGCCCGGGTCGGGCCCGCTTCGCTGCGCGAGGCCCGGCGCGGGATGGCGCTGGCCGGCGAGCTACGGCTGCCGCTGGTGTTGGTGATCGACACCTCCGGGCCCGCGTTGTCGGCCGAAGCCGAGGAGGGCGGCCTTTCCGGCCAGATCGCCCAGTGTCTCGCCGAGCTGGTGACGCTGGATACCCCGACGGTGTCGGTGCTGCTGGGACAGGGCAGCGGCGGCCCGGCGCTGGCGATGGTCCCCGCCGACCGGGTGCTGGCGGCCCTAAACGGCTGGCTGGCGCCGCTGCCCCCGGAGGGAGCCAGCGCTATCGTCTTCCGCGACACCGCGCATGCCGCCGAACTCGCCGCCGCCCAAGGCATTCGGTCGGCGGAGCTGCTCGCGTCCGGCATCGTCGACGCCATCGTGCCTGAGCATCCCGACGCCGCCGACGAGCCGGTCGAGTTCTGCCGGCGACTGTCGCGCGCAATAGCCGGCGAGCTGCAGGCGCTGCGCAAGATGCCGGCTGCTGAGCGGTTGGCTGCGCGCCTGCGGCGCTACCGGCGCATCGGATTGCCTCGCGACATGTGAGTGAACGCGTACGGGCCAGCTTCTCCGGCCCGCGGTACCTGCACCTCGTGCACGACGCCCAGATGCGCGAGTGGGTGGGTTCAGTTTCGAGGGAGGTACTGCACGCAAGCGCCGCAAAGAACCGCCATGGTTCACGTCTCGGCGCGATCCGGGCCGCCACAGTAGCGCTGGATCGTCGGGCCCAACCACTCGACGATCTCGTCCCGGCTCATCGCAACCACCGGCGGGAGTCGCAACACGAAACGGCAGAACGCCATACCCAGGATCTGGGTGGCGATCAGTCCCGCGCGCAGAGCCGATTGCCCGGGCGGCACCAGCGCGGCAACCAGCGGCTGCAATTGTGTTCCGAAAATGTGCTGCATGCGTTGCGCAGCTTCGCCGTTGGTGGCGCTGGACCGCAGCAGGATCACCATCGCCTCGTCGCCCTCCCAGCGTTCGAGAAAGTGCCGAACCAGCGAATGCCCCACTTGCTCATGGTCGATCGCACCCAGATCGGGGAACCTCAGATCGAATTCAGCCGCGGCCGCGAACAGTTTGTCCTTGCTGCCGTAGTAGCGCATCACCATCGCGGGATCCACCCCCGCATCGGCCGCGATTGCCCGAATGGTGGCGCCCTGGAAACCGGCCGAGCCGAACTGCTCGCGGGCGGCGGCCAGAATGGCGGCCTTTGTTTCATCCGACGATCTCCTCATGTCAACAATTGTAGGCCAACACGTGTTGACATCAGCTGACTGCCGCGCCACAATAAATATGCCAACAAGCGTTGACTAACCTGAACAAGAGGAGCCAGCCATGCACGACACCGACGTCCTGGTGGTAGGCGCCGGCCCCACCGGCCTCACAGTGACCGCTTCCCTGATCGCTCGCGGATTCCGGGCCGTGGTAGTCGACAAGTTGGCGGAGGGGCAGAACACCTCGCGGGCGGCGGCGGTAAACGCCCGCACCCTAGAAGCGCTCGAAGACCTCGATGTCTCCCGGCGAATGGTCAAGGCCGGCCTGATCGCGCCGCGCTTCACCATGCGCGAAGGCGCTCACGTTCTGATCCGGGTCGACTTCAGCCGATTACCGACGAGGTACCCGTACACGCTGATGCTCTCCCAGGCCGAGACCGAGCGGTTACTCCTGGAACGGCTGCACGAACTGGGCGGTGAGGTGCTTCGGCCCAAGACCCTGAGCCGCGTCACCCAGGATGCGGAGGGCGTGACGGCGATTTTCGACGACGGCGACACCATCAGGGCGGGCTACGTCGTCGGCTCCGACGGCATGCACAGCACTGTGCGCACGCAGGCCGGAATCGGCTTCGCAGGCGGCGAATTCGCTGAGTCCTTCACACTCGCTGACGTGCGACTTGCCGGCGAGACACCCCGCCACGAGGTGATCCTGTTCTACGCCAAAGAAGGCCTGACGGTGCTGGCGCCACTTCCCGGCGACGTCTTCCGCATCGTTGCACCCGCCGCGGAGGCACCGAAGATGCCGTCGCCCGCATTCGTGCAGTCGCTGCTGGACGTCCGGGCCTTCGGGCCGGGCCGGCTGGTGGTCACCGACCTGCTGTGGGGAACGCGGTTCCAGATTCACCACCGTGTCGCCGACAGCTACCGGGACGGCAGGCTTCTGCTGGCCGGTGATGCCGCCCACGTGCACAGCCCCGCCGGCGGTCAGGGGATGAACTTGGGGATCACCGATGCGACCGCACTGGCCGACGCGCTCGCGGGAGTCTTGCGCGGGGGCTCCGACGCCGCATTGGACGCCTACGCCACGACCCAGCGGGCCCGGGCGCAGCAGGTGCTCAAACTGACCGGACGGCTGACCGGGGTCGCGACGCTGCCGCGGCCGCTACGTCCGGTCCGAAACACGGCAATGCGAGTGGCAGCGCGGGTTCCCGCGGTACCACGACAGCTGGCGGTGCAGTTGAGCGGCCTGGGACGCCGGTGACCCCGCAATGATGATCCGTCGGCTCTCGTCAAGCCGTTTCCCCGTCGGCCCGGCGGTGATCCTCCCACCGACCGGGCCCGCAATCCGGCAAAATGGCCCGCATGGACACTGGTGTGACGTCACCTCGCGTCTTGGTCGTCGACGACGACTCCGACGTGCTCGCTTCGCTGGAACGCGGCCTGCGCCTGTCGGGATTCGAAGTGTCGACGGCCGTCGACGGCGCCGAGGCGTTGCGGAGCGCCACCGAGACGCGGCCGGATGCCATCGTGCTCGACATCAACATGCCCGTGCTGGATGGCGTCAGTGTCGTCACGGCGCTCAGGGCCATGGACAACGACGTTCCGGTGTGTGTGCTCAGCGCGCGCAGCTCGGTCGACGACCGGGTGGCGGGCCTGGAGGCGGGCGCGGACGACTACCTGGTCAAACCGTTCGTGCTGGCCGAGCTGGTCGCGCGGGTCAAGGCGCTGCTGCGCCGCCGCGGCGCCACCGCGACGTCCTCCTCGGAAACCATCACGGTGGGCCCGCTGGAAGTCGACATCCCCGGGCGTCGGGCCAGGGTGAACGGGGTGGACGTCGATCTGACCAAGCGGGAGTTCGACCTGCTGGCCGTCTTGGCCGAGCACAAGACGGCGGTGCTGTCCCGCGCGCAGCTGCTGGAGCTGGTGTGGGGATATGACTTCGCCGCCGACACCAACGTCGTCGACGTGTTCATCGGGTATCTGCGTCGCAAGCTGGAGGCAAACGGCGGCCCAAGGCTGCTGCACACCGTACGCGGAGTCGGGTTCGTGCTGCGGATGCAGTAGCTCGTGCGTTAACAGATTGAAGCGGTCATGAATGTACTTTCCCGGATTTTCGCCCGTACGCCATCGCTGCGGACCCGGGTGGTGGTGGCGACGGCGATCGGCGCCGCGATTCCGGTGCTCATCGTGGGCGCCGTCGTCTGGGTCGGGATCACCAATGACCGAAAGGAGCGGCTGGACCGCCGACTCGACGAGGCCGCGGGTTTCGCCATCCCCTTCCTGCCGCGGGGCCTCGACGAAATCCCACGCTCCCCCAACGACCGCGACGCCATCATGACGATCCGCCGCGGCGACCTCGTCAAGTCGAATTCCGATGTCACGCTGCCCAAGCTGAGTGTCGACTATGCCGACACCTACGTCCGCGGGGTGCGCTATCGCGTGCGCACGGTGGAGATTCCCGGCCCCGAGCCGACATCGCTCGCCGTCGGAGCTACCTACGACACCACCATCGCGGAGACCAACAACCTGCACCGCCGGGTGATGCTGATCTGTGGTTTCGCCATCGGCGCAGCGGCGGTCTTCGGCTGGCTACTGGCCGCGTTCGCGGTGCGCCCCTTCAAACAGCTCGCTCAGCAGACCCGATTGATCGACGCCGGAGACGAGGCGCCGCGCGTCGAAGTGCATGGCGCCAGCGAAGCCGTCGAGATCGCAGAGGCGATGAGGGGCATGCTGCAGCGCATCTGGGACGAGCAGAACCGGACGAAAGAGGCGCTCGAATCGGCGCGCGACTTCGCTGCGGTCTCCTCCCATGAGCTACGCACCCCGCTGACCGCGATGCGCACCAACCTCGAGGTGCTGTCCACCCTGGACATGACCGACGAGCAGCGCAAAGAAGTGCTCAACGACGTCATCCGCACCCAGTCGCGAATAGAGGCCACCCTGGCGGCGCTGGAGCGGTTGGCCCAGGGCGACCTATCGACATCGGACGACCACGTGCCCGTCGACATCACGGACCTGCTCGACCGCGCCGCGCACGACGCGACCCGTATCTATCCCGATCTCGATGTCTCGCTGGTGCCCTCGCCGACCTGCATCATCGTGGGGCTGCCGGCCGGTCTGCGCCTGGCCGTCGACAACGCCATCGCCAACGCCGTCAAACATGGCGGCGCCACCCGCGTCCAGCTGTCAGCGGTCAGCTCCCGAGCCGGGGTCGAAATCGCCGTCGACGACAACGGCGGTGGAGTGCCCGAATCGGAGCGCCAGGTGGTGTTTGAGCGGTTCTCCCGCGGCTCGACGGCCTCACATTCGGGGTCGGGGCTGGGCCTGGCGTTGGTGGCGCAACAGGCCCACCTGCACGGCGGCACGGCTTCGCTGGAAGACAGTCCGCTGGGCGGGGCGCGGCTGGTGTTGCGCCTCCCCGGCCCGAGCTAGCGTCTTGGCTGCCGAACACCGAGTAGTTGTCGATTTCGCGCGGTTCCGGATCACACAGGGCTTTACTTTCTCGAGCTTTTACTCCACGGGGTGAAAAGGGCCCTCGCGGCCGCCTTCTCGTCCTTGAACCAGACCTGCGCGAGAGTTGCGTCGTACGACGGATCATCGGGGATGTAATAGAGCCGGGTATCCGAGCGGCCCTTCACCACCCATCCCGCCGGTCCGCCGCCGTCCGGGGTGGCGCGGGCAGAGCCGGGGCCGAAAGGCTCGAACGGCAGCTTGGGCCTGTTCGCGACCGGCGAATCCTCGATAGCCGGAGCCCTCTTCGGCGGCCGCACCCGCGAAGGTGGAACCTTTTTCGCCGGCCGCGCTCCCGGAGATCCCGCCTGCTTCGCCGGGCGCTTCCCGGGCGGCGGAACCTCCCTCGACGGGCGCGACCCGGGAGGTGCGGCCCTCTTACCCGGCCGCGACTCGTGGGGCGGAACATATTTCGCCGGCTTCAGCCTGGATCCGCGAGCCTTCTTCTGCGGCGCCTTCTTCGCCTCCGCGGACTTCCTCGACGACGTGCCTTTCGCAGACGGCTGCGTGGACTTCGGCAGATCTCCACCGTCCGGAGACCTTTGTCCCAGCAGTCGCTTGAGGAATGGAACCTTGGCCGGCGCAGCATCTTTCGCGACCGAATGCTGCCCCACCGGCGGCGCTTGCGCCACAGGGATCTCGGCCGTGGGCGGATCGTGTTCGACGGGAATCTCGACCGTCGGCGGCTCGCTGATGGCCGGCTGCCCCGCCCCGCGCGGCTCGTCAACCGGGATAATCTCCGTCACAGCCGGCTCGTGTTTCCTAGCCAGTAGCCTCTTGACGAAGGGAACCTTCGCCGGCGGCCAATCCTGCGCGGCCGGGTGCTTTACCGCCGCCGGCTCGTCGGTTTTGGAATCCTCTGTCGCCGGTGTCTCTGGGATGACGGGAAACACGCCCGCCGGCGACTCTTCTTCGATGGGGACGCGGGCCGCGGCGGACTCATCTTCGACCGCACGCTTCGCCTCCGGCGGCTGGTCGCCGACGGAATCCTCGCCCTCAGTCGGTCCTTGCTCGAGAGGGGCTGCGGTCGCCCGCGACTCGGCTTCGGCCGGGACGCTGGTCGCAACGACGTCGCGGGCTGCCGCCTGCTGTGCGGGCGGCGCCTCGTCGTCTGAAGCGTTTGCCGCGGGACCCTCTCGTATGACGGGAAACACGCCCGCCGGCGACTCTTCTTCGACAGGCACGCTGGGCGCAAAAAGCTCATCGTCGGCCGAATGGTTGGCCGCCGACGGCTCCTCGGGAATGGCATCCTCCGCGGCAGGAGCCCCTTTCTCGACGGGAAGCACGGTTGTCGGCGACTCGTCTTCGGATACGACGCGGCTCGGCCGCGACTCGTCGACAACGGAATCCTCCCTCGTCGGCCGGTCATTTTCCACTGGAACCGCGGCCGCCGACGACGGATCGTGGGTCGGAATTCCGGCCCCAAGGTCATCCGCGACGGAGTGTTTCGCGCTCAGTGGGTGTTCCGGGAGGAGAGTTTCAGTCACGGTCGTCGATGACTCGTCTTCGGTCGAGTTACCAGTCGCCAAGGGCTCATCCGCGAGGACATGCTCGGCCCTTTGAGGCTCCCGCGCGGTTGGCGGCTCTTGTTGGGCGGGAATCGCCGCCGTTGCTGACTCTTCTTCGGCTGGCGCGCTGGCTGCGGCGAACTCATCAGCGACCGCATGGTCCGCCGGCGGGGGCTCTTGTTCAACCGCCATTACGCTCGTGGCCGACTCGTCTTCCGTTGGGATTCGGGCCGCGAAGACGTCATCGGCAAACGCATCCCTCACCCTCGACGACTCTTCTTCGATCGGCAAACTGGTCCCAACGAACTCATATGGAGCAGGCTGGGTCGTCGACAGCGACGTGTTGTCGACGAAATCCTTTGTGGCAGGGCCATATTCGGTCGTCAAGAAGTCATTGGCCACCGGGTGGGTTGCGGGCGGCTCGGTCTTGGCTTCCGCGTCGGTGCCCGACCGATGCGCAAGCACCGCGGGGCGCACTTGACGTTTGAGGGGACGAACGGAGAGGGCCAGCGTCAACACCAACCCCATGACAAAAGACAGGCCGAAGAGCCACCAGTTCACGTCGTTCATCGCTCTTCGCTTACCGCGGGCCCGGTGGCATC
>NZ_JAFBAT010000022.1 GCF_019247615.1 Mycobacterium sp.
CGGATTGACCCCGAGATCGCAGCCCAGCATTCGACCGAACAGTCGCCCCGGATCACCGGTGGGCGGCTCGATCTTGATGACGTCGGCGCCCCAGTCGGCCAGGATGCCAGCGGCGGCCGGTCCGGCCACCCAAACTCCCAGCTCGACGACCTTGATGCCTTCCAGCGGTCCCGCCATGATTGGGACCTTAGCGTCACGTCTGAGGTGTAAATCGGCGGCGCTCGGAGAGCCGACGGATCATCGGGTCCGTCAGCCGGTTTGCCGAATCGCGCGGCAGTTGGGATCGTGATAGCGCCAAAGGGCAACACGATTGCCGAACCGTGGTGCCTTGAATCGAGGCAAATGAAGGGCGGTTGACCGCTATGAGCGGTAATAGCCCAGCCAAGCCTTGGGCCCCTGCCGCCTGCCACATACCAACGGTGACGATGCGGCTGCACCAGCAGGACCCCGACGGGTGCGGCGTGTTGTGATCAGGCTGCCGACGGAAGGACGATGCGGCCAGCGTCTGCGGCCCCCAGTTTCCAGACCCGGTTGGTGCCCTCATCGGCGACGTAAAGGTTGCCCGCGGTGTCCACCGCCATGCCAACGGGCTGACCATGGCGCCGGCCGCCCCTCGTGGGACAAGGGAGGAACACCATGACTCTGGTTGCCGGACGTGGTCCGCTCAGCGGCGATCCAGCCGGCTGGTTTTCGACGCCACTGCCCGCCTGCGTCGTCTACCTCGAGCCACATCCGCGACGCGTCTTGGCCGTGCGGGACGGCTGCCCGGTGATCGACACCGAGCGGGCGCTGATGGTGCATCGGCGCGGTCATCCGCTCAGCTACGTCTTCCCGGTTGCCGAAGTCGGCGACCTGCCAAGCCGACCAGAGCCGGAAGCTCCCGGGTACGTCCACGTGCCCTGGGATGCCGTCGACGCCTGGTTCGAGGAAGGGCGAAAACTCGTGCATTATCCGCCGAACCCGTATCACCGCGTCGACTGCCGTCCAACGAAGCGCCAGTTGCGCGTCTCGGTCGACGGCATCACGCTGGTAGACACCGACGACACGGTGATCCTCTTCGAAACCGCGCTGGAGCCCCGCCTCTACGTCGATTCCACCTACGTGCGCACCGATCTGCTGCAACCATCCCCGACATCGAGCTACTGCAACTACAAGGGCATTGCGACATACTGGTCGGTCGGCACCGTCGAGGATGTCGCGTGGAGCTATGCGAATCCGCCGCCGGAAAGCTTGCCCATCAAAGGATTCCTCAGTTTCGACGACACTCGCGCCGACGTCTTGGCCGAACTGCCGCTCAGCCCGGGTAGTTAGGCCGTCCCAGCCCAAGCGCGTGCTGGGCGATCATGTTGCGGAAGACCTCGAGTGTGCCGCCGTAGATGCCCGTCGGAAGTGCCAGCCGGAAAAGGTATTCCGTCGCTCCGTCGTCGACGGACCCGGCGGTGTCGGTCGGCAGCGCAGATGCGGCTCCCAAGACATCCATCAGATCCGCGGAGATGTCGCGCATCGTCTGTGCCACAGAAACGCGCCCGAACATCCCGGGAGTAGACAGCGCCGCCTCCGCCCGGGCGAAGCACCGGCCCAGCCGGTACTTCACCGACTCATCGCTCGCACCAGACACGATCGCCGCGACCTTGTCCACCGCCTCGGCCATTATCATTCCGTGACCGGACATCGCCGAAATACTTTGTAGGCCATGGTCTTCCGACTCAACGATGCCGTGCTCGTAGTCGAGCGCCGCACGCATCACCGTCCAGCCGCCATCGACGTCACCGATCCGGTACAGGTCGTCGACGCGCACGTCGCTGTAGTAGACGATGTTGGTGCGGTCGCCGTCCAACGTGCGAATGCCCTGAATGTCGATCCCGGGCGAATCGAGCGGCACCAGAAACATCGTGAGGTTCTTGTGTTTCGGCCCCGACGGGTCGGTGTTGGTGAGCAGGAAGACGTACCGAGCATTCTGCGCGTTCGAGGTGAACATCTTGGAGCCGCTGATGATCCACCCAGCGCCGTCACGCACCGCCCGAGTCTTACAGGTGGCCACGTCGGAGCCGCCGTCGGGCTCGGTGTAGCCCAGACAGAGCCGGATCTGGCCGGACAGCACCCCCGGCACGACCCGGCCGGCGAGCTCGGGTGCACCGAATTGCTGCACCAACCGCGCGACGACAGACGTTGTGCCCCAGTGGTACCACGGCGTGTGGGCCCGGGCGATCTCGAGCTCAAAGATTCGCCGGCGAACCGGGCTGAACCCGCCTTCGGACTCGGACTTCCAATCCGACGCGAGGTACCCCGCTTCACCCAACGCCACATGGACTTGCTCATCGAAGTTTTCGCCCAGTTCCCGGTCACGCCGCAACACTTCTTCGGTCACCAGTTCGGCGATGAACGCCCGCGTTCGCTCCTGAAAAGCTGTGTCCTCGGCCGACAGCGCCACCCGCGAAAAGTCCATCTAGATCGCGTCGATCACGTGCGCTCGGAAACGGTCGATGCTTTCCAGGGCATGCGCCAGACTGTCGCCGGCGAGCCCGACCTGTACCCAGGTCACCCCCATGGCCGCCAACTTTTCGAGGCCACCCAGGTAGGCGTCGGCGTTGAAGTCGTCGTTCGCCGGGCTGCCGCCCTCGAAGTTGGTGAAGGCGATGTCGATCGCGGAGAAGTTGCGGCCCGCGGCATCACATCGGCGCCGCAGATCGTCGATGGCGGCGCGCAGGCGATCCCCGGATTCCATGGCCGCCGTACCCGCCGTGTGCGCCAGACGCGCCGGGGCCGGAAAAGGGCACCAGCCGTCGCCGTACTGCGCAACTCGCTGGCGAGCCGCCGCCGTATTGCCGCCGATCCAGATCGGTGGATGGGGCCGACTGGCGGGGAGAGGGTGGGCCGTGATCCCACGAGCACTAAAATGCCTTCCCTCAAAAGAGATTTCGTCGCCGGTCCAGATCGACCGGATCACCTGCAGTGCTTCCTCGAACAGCGCGAGGCGCTCGTCATAGTTCACGCCCAACGCCGCGAATTCCCGCTTCAGATAACCCACTCCGACCGCGAGGGTGAATCGTCCTCCCGAGAGCAGGTCCAATGTCGCGCCGGACTTGGCCACCACGAAGGGGTTCCGATACGGCAACACCACAATGTTGGGGATGAGCCGCAGTGTTGACGTCTTGGCCGCCGCGAAGCCCAGCGCCACAAAGGGATCGAGCGCGTCGTGCCCTCCCGCTTCCAGCCAGCGCTGCGACGGGGCCGGGTGGTCGGTGAACCCGAAGCCGTGAAATCCGGCCGCCTCGGCGGCGGCGGCCACGCTCGCGATACCCTCTCCCGTCACCAATTCGGGGTTGTACGGATGGGTGTGCATCGGGTGGGTGATGGTGAAGCGCATTGGCGTTCTTTCGGATAACCGTCCGGCCTAGAACCGCGAGCGGGCTTCGATCGCGGCGTCGCTGGTGCGCAGCGGGCGGATCAAAGCCTCCTGGGCAAACGACGCCAGCAGCTCACCTTCCTCGGTGTGCACGGTGCCTCGCACGTACGACATGCCCGCGCCCACCTGAGTGCTTTCGTGTGAATACAGCAGCCAACCCGCCCAGTGCACGGGCTCGTGAAAGGCGACCGAGATCGTCATCGGTGCGGTGGACACGGTGAGATGTGCCTGGCTGGTGCCGATTCCAGGGTGTGCGCGCATCGTGGTGGAAATACCGAGATGGCCAGTGAAGTACGCGACGAGCGCCTTGGCCAGGTCGTCGCGGGTCGGAATCGGGTCGTACCGCAGCCACGCGTACAACTCGGGCGGCCCCACCTCGTCGGGGCTGTTGACATCGACGACGTCGACGAGCCGCAGCTCCCGGCCGATCATCGGCATATCCGACACGTTGGCGTCGGCCGGCGCCGCCACCTCGGGCCGCGGCAGGTGGTGGCGGACGACATCACCCGTCGGGACGTCCGCCAGCGCGGTCACACTCAGGCAACGTCTGCCGTTCTGCTGCACGGCCACAACGGCTGTGGCCGTGGACCTGCCTTCGTGTACCACGTCGATAACGAGCTCGATGGGCGGACCAACGGCGACGGCGCGGGAGAACACCGCGTGCGCCGAGCGCACCGATTTGTCCGGGAATCGTTTCGCCACAGCGACAATCGCCTGGGCGAGCACCTGGGTGCCCTCCACGACCTGCCGTTCGTCCCGGCCGGAGGCAACGTCACCGGCGGTCCCGGCGGTGAATCGGTCGGGCCCGACAGGTTGCGCGTCGAACAATTCCAGTAGGCCGGCGACCGACCATTGAGCCTGATCTGAATCCCGTGAAATCTCGGTCAAACCCGCCCCGCCTCTCGCCCGTCGCCGCTCACCGGTCAGCGTGACACTGCGGGCATGATTTGTAAAGCTAGCTTGCCCACCGACAACCTGTCACGTTGACACCGCCAGCGGCGGTGCATGACACTTTTGCGGTGCTTTGTAATGGCGTAAGCGGATGACGGCCCGGCCCTTGCGGCTGCCGCTTGCCCTGAGCGTCCCTGGGGTGGACCCGTGACGGACGCCTACTACGAGTTGATCGAATCCGCGTCCGACGACTCGGACGCGCTCGGTACGAAGTTCCGGCCAACCGACCTGACGCGGGGCACCTGGTCGGCCGCGATACAGCATGCGGGACCGGTGGCCGCCCTGCTGGTTCGCGCCCTCGAGGGATGCGCCCCACGCGACGACACCCGGTTGTCCCGCGTTGTGATCGACCTGCTGGGCGGGGTGCCGGCCGAGGGCGACCTATGGGTCCGGTCGCGAATGCACCGGCCGGGTAAACAGATCGAACTGGTCGGCGCCGAGATGCTGGCACCGGGGCCCGATAGCGAACCGCGGCCGGTGGCGCGCGCCAGCGGATGGCGGTTGCAGCACCAGGACACGCGGGCGCTGGCTTACGCGGCCGCTCCCCTCCCCCGGCCGCGTACCGAGGCCCGCGACCGCAACCTCAAGGCCAGGGAATGGGACCGCAATTACGTTCACAGCCTGGATTGGCTGTGGCTGACCGAACCATTGAGCCAGGGCCCGGGAGAATCGTGGATCAAGCCGACCGTGGACCTGGTCAAAGGCGAGACGATGACCCGGCTCGAGCGGCTGTTCGCGGTGGCGGACTGCGCGAATGGCATCGGCAGCAAGCTCGACATCACCAAGTGGACATTCCTCAACACCGATCTGGCCGTGCACGTGTTCCGCATCCCCGACGGCGACTGGATCGGTATTCGGGCGGAGACCAGCTACGGCCCCGACGGTATCGGGACGACGGTCGGCACGCTGTTTGACGAGCGGGGTGCAATAGGTGCCATACAGCAGTGCGTGCTGGTGCGCCGTCGCCCCGGCCGGGCCTGATCGGGGAGCGAGAGCGATGAGCCAACCGGGGCAAGCCACAGCGACCGACATCTCGACGCGGCAGCGGATTCTCGCCGCCACCGCGGAGGTGCTCGGCCGAAATGGCAAGACCAAGCTCAGCCTGTCGGAGGTCGCCGCCCAGGCCGGGGTCTCGCGTCCCACGCTCTACCGGTGGTTTGCGTCCAAAGAGGAGTTGCTCTCGGCTTTCTCACAGTGGGAGCGGCAGATCTTCGACAGCGGTTTGGCCAAGGCCACTGCCGGGCTCAAGGGGGTCGACAAGCTCGACGCCGTGCTGCGATTCATCGTCGAATACCAGCATTCGTATTCGGGCGTGCGGATGGTCGACGTAGAACCCGAGCTCACCATCGCTCAGTTCGCCCGCGTCATCCCACAAATGCGCGACGGCCTGCAACGGCATATGTCCGGACCCAACGCTGCGGTGAAAGCTGCGACCGTGATCCGGATTGCCATCTCGCACTACATAGTTCGAAGCGACGACGCCGATCAATTCCTCGCCCAGTTGCGCCACGCCGTCGGCATCAAGGGCGCCGGAGGGGAATCGACCTAGTCGAACAACACCGCCGCATTGAGGTAGCCGGTCGGGTCCAACGCGGCCTTGACGGCCCGCATGGCGGCAATGTCCGCCGGCTCGCGCGACATGCCGAGATAGGGACGCTTGCGGCTGCCGACGCCGTGCTCGGAGCTGACGTTGCCGCCGCAGCGCGCGATGAGATCCATCATCGGCTCGTATAACGCCTGCTCGCGTTCGACCGGGCAACGCAGCACGTTCAGGTGCAGATTGCCCTCCCCGATGTGTCCGAACAGCAGCGGCAGCGCGTCAGCCACCTGCGCGCGGGTCAAGGCGGCCGCGTCGCGGGCGAAGCCGCCGATCGCCGACAACGGCAACGACACGTCGAACTTCAGCGGGGGTCCGTAGACGCTCAGCACCTCGGCCAGGGATTCGCGGACACGCCACAACCGTTGCTGCGCAGCGACATCCACACCGACCGCGGGATCGCCACAGATGCGCACGCCGGCGAGCAGGTCGGCGAGCCGATCGGTTTGGTCGTGGTCGGCGGCGAGCTCCACCAGCAGCAGCCAGTCGCCCGGCACCGGAGCGCCCACCCCGAGGTGCTCGGCGGTCAACGCGGCGGCCCGGCCGTCGATCAATTCCACAGCCGCGATCCCGTCCACGTCCCGAAAAGTGCGGCCGGCATCGATCAGCGCCTCCAGGTCCGAAAAGCCGCACACCGCCGTCACTCGATGCGACGGCGTGCGGTGCAGCCGCAGCTCCAGTGACGTGATGACGCCGAGAGTGCCCTCCGCGCCGACGAACAACGCCGGCAGGTCGTAGCCGGTGTTGTCCCGTCGCACCGAACTGTGGCGACGCATCAGCGAACCGTCGGGCAGCGCCACCTGCAGGCCCACGACTTGGTCGCCCATGTTGCCGTAGCGCACAGTCCGCAGCCCGCCGGCGTTGGTCGACGCCATGCCCCCGACCGTCGCCGTGTCCCGCGCCGCCAGATCCACACCGAATACCAGCCCCGCCCCCATTGCGGCGCGCTGCACCACGGCCAGCGCGGCGCCGGCACCCACCTCGACGCGGCGCTCGACGGTGTCGACATCGCCGACGGCGCAGAGCCGTTCGGTCGACAACAGCACGTCGTCGTGCTCGGGCACGGTGCCGGCCACCAGCGAGGTGCGACCGCCCTGCACCGTCACGTGTGCCCCGGCCTGGCGGCACACGCGCAACACCTCGGCGATCTCCTCGGCGGACCCGGGGCGCACCAGTGCGCTGGCGCGTCCTCGATAACGCCCGGTGTAATCGGCGCTGCGACCGGACAGCACGTCGGGAGCGGTGATGACGTGGTTGGCTCCCACGATCCTCTTCAGGTCCTCCGTGGGCATGCTCGCGGTTATAGCATCGCCGGATTCCGCCGCATGACGCGGATCAACGCAGGGTTCGCGGGAATTGTGATCAGGCAGAATCCCCCGCCGCGGCGCCGCTGAAACGCAACGACGCCACGTCGTGCCGGTCGCATTCAGAACTCTCTGTCAGAACTTTTTGTGTGGCACGTCTGTCACCAGTCCGCCGTCCATGACGAACTCGCTGCCCGTCGCGTAGGACGATTCGTCGCTCGCGAGGAAGAGAACGAACGTCGACACCTCCGACGACTCGCCCGGACGGCCCAGCGGCACGGTGACCATGTCGTCCGGGAGCCTGGCGGTCATCGGCGTGCGGATGAAGCCGGGGTGGACCGAGTTCACGCGGATGTTCAACGGGGCCAGCTCCAATGCCGCCGACTTGGCCAGCCCGCGTACCGCCCACTTCGAAGCGACATAGGGATGCACCAACGGCGCACCACGAAGTCCCTCGATCGATGACACGTTGATGATCGAACCGCCCCCGGCCGCGGTCATGGGCTCCACAGCCGCCCGCATGCCCAGGAAGGTACCGGTCAGGTTGACGTCAATCACGTTCTGCCACTTGGCCAGATCGAAGTCCTTCAGCTTCCCGAGCGCCACGATGCCGGCGTTGTTGACCAGGACGTCGAGCTTGCCGAACTCCCCGGTCGCCGCCGCCACCGCGGCGTCCCACTGTTCGGGCTGGGTCACGTCGAGGTGGACGTAACGCGCGGCGTCACCGATCTCGTCGGCAAGCGCCTTGCCCTCGTCGTCGATGATGTCGCCGATCACCACCTTGGCGCCCTCCCGGACGAGTAGCCGCGCGTGAGAGGCGCCCATTCCTCGGGCTCCGCCGCTGATGAGCGCTACCTTTCCGTCAACCCGTCCCACGAGAATTCTCCTTTCGGTTAGCTGGCTACCAGATCGCCCGGCGCGTACAGGCCTTTGCCGGTGATGAGCGGAAGGTCGAGGGTGGTGCGGATGCCGGGAGGCGCCGCGACCACAAAGGGGACGGCATTGACGATGCGCCCGGCGGCCCCGGCGATGGCGGCGTGGTTGTGGTCGCCCTTGCGGCTGCTCGGGACGATGTCCACGGCGTAGGTTGGTTCCCCGATGATCTCCACGCGGTAGCAGCCGCCGCCCACAGCGGGTTGTGGCCAGTCCGGTCGCAGGTCCGGTCGCAACCGGGTGACGTGTTCGACGACAACGGCCGGGCGACCGCCCGCCATGCCGCGGATCTCGAATTGCAGCGCCGCCATCGTGCCCTGCCGGATGCGGCCCACGGCGATGTCGAAGTCCTCGGGCGCGGGCTCACGCTGGTATGACTCGGTGATCTCGTCGATCTCGATGCCGAGGCCGGCCGCGAGTTGTCGAATCGCCGTACCCCAGGCGATGCCGAGCACGCCGGGTTGCAGCAGCATCGGCACGTCGTCGAGCGGTCTGCCGAATCCCATATAGTGCATGACCTCCGAGCCGTCATACGTGGCGTAGTCGGCGATCTCCATGCAGCGCACCTGCTCGATGCGCCGGCAGGTGCCCGCCAGCGCAAACGGGATGAGGTCGTTGATGAACCCCGGGTCGACCCCGGTGATGAAGATACTCGAATTGCCTTGCCGCGCGGCGTCTTCCACCCGAGCGATGTACTTGTCCGGCAGCACGCCCCACGGGTACTGCAGCAAGCCCGGCGATGATCCCACGACATTGACCCCCGCGGCCAGGATGCGCATGACGTCCGCCATGGCGTCGGGCAGCCGGGTGTCGCCCATCGCGCAGTAGACGACACATTCGGGCTCGGTGGCCAGCAGGGCGTCGAGATCTCCGACCGCCGCGACGCCCGTCACGATGTCGGCGTCGAGGCCGACCCCGCACAGCTCCCCGGCATCCCTGCCCACCTTCTCCGGCGTCGACACGCACAATGCGGTCAGTTCGAACTGCGGATTGGTGATGAGCTCGGCGAGGGCAAGCCTGCCGACGTTTCCGGTGCCGACGTGCGCGACGCGGATAGTCATGAGAGTCTCCGTCCCTCGAACGCTCAAAACTTTTCCAGACACTAGCCGACGGGCAGAATCGAACGGCGATGGGACAACGCGAGGACGTTCAGTTCGTATCCGGCGACGACCGGATCAGCGCATGGTTGTACCGGCCCCCGAACGACGACGTCGGCGGCGGCCCCGCGCCCGTGCTGGTCATGGCGCACGGCCTCGGGGCGGTGCGCACCATGCGGCTGGACGCCTATGCCGAGCGATTCAGCGACGCGGGGTACGCCTGCCTGGTGTTCGACTACCGCAACTTCGGCGACAGCGAGGGCCAGCCGCGGCAACTGCTCGACATCGGCATGCAGCTTGCCGATTGGGCGGCGGCGGTGGCCTACGCCCGCACGCTCGAAGGCGTAGACCGCGATCGAATCGGCCTGTGGGGCACGTCTTTTGGCGGCGGACACGCGATCGCTACGGCGGCGCGAGTGCCGGGGATCAGGGCCGCGGTGGCCCAGTGCCCGTTCACCGACGGCATTGCCTCGCTGCGCGCGATCAACCCGCTGACCGTTGCCCGCATCACCGCACGGGCCCTGCGCGACGTCGTCAGCTCCGTGGCGGGAAAGCCTCCGGTGATGATCGCCACCGCGGGAAGGCCCGGTGAGGTGGCGTTGATGACCGCGCCGGACGCTTATGAGGGCTACCTGAGCCTGGTACCGAGCGGTGCGCAGCTGCGCAATGAGGTCTGCGCGCGCATCGGCCTGAGGGTCGCCACGTATCGTCCCGGGCGGCTGGCCCCGAAGATCGCCTGCCCGATCTTGTTTTGTGTGTGCGAGACCGACTCGGTGGCGCCCGCGGGCCCGACGCTCCGCTACGCGGCCAAGGCCCCGCGCGCGGAGGTCCGGACGTACACCGAAGGGCATTTCGCCATCTATGTCGCCGACGCGTTCGAGAGAGTCATCGCCGACCAGCTCGCTTTCCTGGACAAGCACCTCAAAGCAGCCTGACCGCGGGCGTTAGAACTCAGGCAACTTGAGCGAAACGCCTGATTTCCGACCAGGACGGTTTTACTCTCTGTCAGTACTCCCGCTTTGGCCCGGGACGGGTTCCGGGTCCGTGGGGAAGGACAGGGAGATGTCGTATTTGCTTGCCGCCCCGGAGACGTTGGCGTCCACGGCGGCCGAAGTCGGAAGTATTGGTTCCGCCATCACCGCGGCCGGCTCGAACGCGTCAGGCCCGACGACCGGTTTGGTTGCGGCGGCCCAGGATGAGGTGTCGGCGGCGATCGCGAATCTGTTCGGCGTCTATGGCCGGCAATACCAAGCGGCCCTCTCCAGAGCGGCGACTTTTCAAGATCAGTTCGCCCAGGCACTGGCGGCGGCGGGCAGTGCGTACGCCGAAATCGAGGGCGCCAACGCGGGCCTGCTCGGCGGCGCCGGCGGCGGTGCGGGGGGGCTCAGCGTTCTGGCTTCCCCGGCGCAGTCCGCCTCCGGAGACCCCTTGTACGCCTTGATCATGGGCGGCACGTTCAACCCCAAGCCCGACCCGGTCTACGTGAACAGCATTTACAGCACGTACATCAAGCCCAATCCCCTTTATTCTTCGGCCATTCCGCAAGGTCTGTTCACGCCCGAGCAGTTCTGGCCCGTCACCCCGCAGCTCGGCAACTTGACGTTCAACCAATCCGTCGCCCAGGGCGTCGCCCTGCTCAACACCAAGCTCAGTTCGCTTCTCACCAACCAGCCCTTGAACAGCGCGCTGGTGTTCGGCTATTCGCAGAGCGCCACGATCGCCACCAACGAGATAACCGCCCTCATGGCCGCCGGCTCGCCCTACCAAGGCCAGCTGTCGTTCATGATGATCGGCGACCCCAACAACCCGGTCGGCGGCCTACTCGAGCGCTTCCCCGGCTTTTACATCCCAGGGCTCGACGTGACGTTCAACGGCGCGACCCCGCCGAATTCGCCCTACCCGACCAGCATTTACACGCTCCAGTACGACGGCATCGCCGATGCGCCCCAATACCCGCTCAACATCGTGTCCGACGTCAACGCCGTCATGGGCTACTTCTTCCTCCACAGCACGTACCCGAGCCTGACGCCCATGCAGATCGCGAACGCCGTGCCGTTGCCGACATCTCCGGGTTACACCGGCCAGACCCACTACTACATGCTGACGACGCAGAACCTGCCGCTGCTGCAGCCGATTCGCGACATCCCCTATGCCGGTCCGCCGATCGCCGACATATTGCAGCCGGACCTGCGGGTGATCGTCGACCAGGGCTACGCCGGCTTCGGTCCGGGCGGCAACTACGCCAACATCCCGACGCCCGCCGGGCTGTTGGCGATACCGAACCCGTTCACGATCGTGCCCGACCTGCTCCTGGGCACCGTGCTTGGCCCCTACGGCGCCGCTGTGGAGATCGGCGTCGAATCGGGGCTGGCGTCAACGTCCATGTTCCCGACCATTTACCCGTGGGTGCCGTCGATCGACCCGCAGCTCAATGTCTTCCTCGGCCAATCGAGCACGACGGGGCTATCCGTGCTGAGCGGCGCCTTGGGGAGCGCGCTCCACAACACTCCGCCGATCGCGACCTAAGGCCCCAGCGGGGAATTCTGCCGGATGAACTCGTCGCGGATCAGGCCCCGAAGCAGCGCGGTGCTGAACTCGGCGGCGATCTCCTTGGCGCTGCGCCGTCCGTGCGGGCGCAGCCAGCGGTAGCTGCCCAGCGTCATCCCGATGTAGCCCAGCGCCACCACGTGGGAATCGCATTGGTAGAACTCACCACTGGCGATCCCGCGGTCGATGAGCCCGTGCACATGCTCGTAGACCTGGGCCTCCTTTTCACGGACCTCGGCGACCTGTTCGCTGGTGAACCACTCGGTGATGTACGGCTGCTCCTGGAAGTACACCGCGGCACGCTCGGGATTGGCCGCGATTCCGGTCAGCAGTCGGACGGTGTACTGGTAAAGCGCTTCGCGCGCCGTCCATGACGGGTCATCGTGCACCGCGGCCAGCGTGCCCTCGGCCGCCTGGCGGTAAATGTCGAACAGGATCAGCGACTTGCTGGCGTAGTAGTGGTAGACGGTTGCCTTGTTCAATCCGATCACGTCCGCGACGTCGTCCATCCGCGTGCCGTGGTAGCCGCGCGCGGCGAACAGTTTGGTGGCCACAGCCAGCAACTCCTCGCGGCGTGTCAGCCCGTTCTCGGATGGCATCGGTACTCGCTATCGTCACGTGGATCGTCAATCAACTGGTTGGACAGTTTATGCAAGACGCCGGTGACGCACCGTAACGGATGGGACTAGACTCGTTCACGACCAAGTCGCGACCTTAAGGGGTGGACCGATGGACCCGAGTCCTGACTATGACATGAGCGACGAGATCGAATTTTTCTTCAAGTACGTCCCGTGGGGTCTGCGCGGCGTCGTCGACGGCAACGGCTACCCGCCGCAGGCCTATCCGCCCGTCTAGCAAGCTGTCTGGTGGTGACCCGCAGCGCCCAGCCCCGCTGCGCTTGCGGTCACCACGCCCTTATAGCGCCTTGAGTTCTTCCGCGACCGCGGTCACGGATTTTTTCGCGTCCCCGAAAAGCATCGTGGTCCCCTCGGCATAGAACAGCGGGTTGTCGATGCCCGCGAAACCGGAGTTCATCGACCGCTTGAGCACGATCACCGACTTGGATTTGTCGACGTTGAGGATCGGCATGCCGTAGATCGGGCTGGACGCCTCATTGCGCGCCGCCGGGTTGGTGACGTCGTTGGCGCCGATGACGATCGCGACGTCGGTCCGGGCGAACTCGTCGTTGATGTCGTCCATGTCCTTCATCGCGTCGTAGTCCACCTCGGCCTCGGCCAGCAGCACGTTCATGTGGCCCGGCATGCGGCCGGCGACCGGGTGGATCGCGTATTTGACCGGCACCCCACGCGCCTCGAGCAGGTTGGCCATGTCCTTGACGGCGTGCTGGGCCTGCGCGACCGCCAGGCCGTATCCCGGCACGACGATGACCTGGTTGGCGTAGGCCATTTGGATCGCCGCATCGGCAGCCGACGTCGACTTGACGTGCTTGTCGCCACCTGCGTCGCCGCTGGGCGCCACCCCGCCGCCGCCGAAGCCGCCCGCAACGATCGCGGGAATGGACCGGTTCATCGCCTTGGCCATCAGGTTCGTCAGGATCGAGCCGGAGGCGCCGACGATCATGCCGGCCACGATCATGGCCGTGTTGTTGAGCGCCAGACCCGCCGCGGCCGCCGACAGCCCCGTCATTGCGTTGAGCAGGGAGATGACGACCGGCATGTCGGCGCCGCCGATGGGCAGCACCACCATCAGGCCCAGCACGCCGGCGGCGGCGAGCAGGCCGATCATCCACCACAGCGACGCCCCGCCGCTGCCCGGGTGTGCGTGCACGCCGATGACCACCGCGGCGCCGATCGCCGCGGCGAGCAAGAACAGGTTGATCGGCTGTTGCGCCTTGCCGAACCCGATCGGCGCTCCGGAGATGATCTCCTGCAGCTTGCCGAATGCGATGATCGATCCCCAGAACGAGATCGATCCGATGATCGCGGCGAACAGCGAGGCCACCACGATGTGCACCGTCGGCGACTCGCCGTGCTGGAAGGCCGAAAAGCCCTTGGTTTCAATGAATTCCGCCAGCGCGATGAGCGCGACGGTGCCGCCGCCCACGCCGTTGAAGAACGCCACCAGCTGCGGCATGGCGGTCATCTTGGTCAACCGGGCCGGGGGTACGCCCAGCACGACGCCGAGGACCAAGCCGGCGATGATCAGCGGCCATTGCCCGGTGTGGCGGATCTTGATCAGGGTCGCCCCCACGGCGATGGCCATGCCCACGGCGGCGATCAGGTTCCCGCGCACCGCGGTCTTCGGGCCCGTCAGGCCCATCAGCCCGTAGATGAACAGCGAGAACGAGATGATGTAGAGGATCGTGACGAGGTAGTTCATTTCGCGGCGAGGTCTTCCGTCTTCGCGGGGGTGGCGGCCTTCTTCTTGCCCTTGAACATCCCGAGCATGCGGTCGGTGACGATGAACCCGCCGATCACGTTCAGCGTGCCGAACACGACGGCCACAAAGAGGATGATCTGGATTGCCAGCGACGGGTGCTCGACCGCCCCGAACACCACCAGGGCGCCGAGCACCACGATGCCGTGGATGGCGTTCGTCCCCGACATCAACGGGGTGTGCAGCGTGTTGGGCACCTTGGAGATCACCGCAAACCCGACGAAGCCGGACAACACCAAGATCGCCAGATTCGCCAGCAACTCGTCGTACATCTATTTGTCCCCTCCACCAGACCGGGTCACGCAGGCCGCCGCGACCACTTCGTCGTCGAAGTCCGGGGCCAGCTTGCCGTCCTTGATCAGCAGTTCGAGCAGCGCCGTGATGTTCTTGCTGAAGAGCTCGCTGGCGTGCTCGGGCATCGTCGCCGGCAGGTTCAGCGGGGCGGCGATCGTCACGTCGTGCTTTATTACCGTCTTGCCCGGTTCGGTGAGCTCGCAGTTGCCGCCGGTCTCCCCGGCCAGGTCCACCACCACGCTGCCGGGTTTCATCGCCTCCACCGCCGCGGCGGTCACCAGGCGCGGCGCGGGCCGGCCCGGGACCAGCGCGGTGGTGATCACCACGTCGAAACCGCTGATCGCTTTCTCGAGGGCTTCCTGCTGTTGCGCGCGCTCCTCGTCGCTGAGCTCGCGGGCGTACCCGCCCTCACCGGCCGCATCAATGCCGACGTCGAGCCACTGCGCCCCCACCGATCGCACCTGGTCGGCCACCTCCGGGCGGACGTCATAGCCGGAGGTTCGGGCACCCAGGCGTTTGGCCGTCGCCAGCG
The DNA here is from genome assembly GCF_019247615.1 of Mycobacterium sp. Classification (GTDB taxonomy): domain Bacteria; phylum Actinomycetota; class Actinomycetes; order Mycobacteriales; family Mycobacteriaceae; genus Mycobacterium. The sequence continues at coordinate 15,059 of NZ_JAFBAT010000022.1, forward strand.
CCTGCAGGCCGGCCACCCCGACACCGAGCACCAGCACGCTGGCCGGCTTCACCGTTCCCGCCGCCGTCGTGAGCATGGGAAAGAACCGGGTCGACTCCGAGGCCGCCAGCAGCACGGCCTTGTATCCGGCCACATTGGCCTGCGACGACAACGCGTCCATCACCTGGGCGCGCGAGATTCGCGGGATGGCCTCGAGCGCAAACGCCTGCACGCCCGCCTCGGTCAGCGCGCCGATCGAGTTCTCGGCGTTGCGCGGCGCCAGGAAGCCGATCAGCGTCTGCCCGCTGCGCAACCTGCCGACCTCCTCCGGCGTGGGAGGGGCGACCTTGACGACGACATCGGCGGACCAAGCGTCACCGATGCCGGCTCCCGCCTCGGTGTAGAGCTCGTCGGGCAACAACGCCCGCTCACCGGCGCCCGACTCGACGATGACCGCCACGCCGCTGTTGACCAGCGACGCAACCGCCTTCGGCACCAGCGCGACGCGCCGCTCGTCGGTCCCGGACTCGGCGACCACCCCCACGGTCGTCTGCTCCGTCTGCGCATCTGTCATGGCGCGTACATCTACTTTCCTTACTTACTGCCCCGCCGATTGCCCCAGTCACCCTAACCTGATTGCCCGCCTGCGCTACCAGAGCGGGATGTCCTGCCCGTGCTCCGATGGTGGCCGGGCCCCGAAGTATCGGCGCTCGGACTCGGCGATCGGCACGTCGTTGATGCTGGCCTCGCGGCGCGACATCAATCCGCTCGGGCTGAATTCCCACAGCTCGTTGCCGTAGCTGCGATACCACTGGCCGCCGCGGTCGTGGCACTCGTACTGGAAGCGCACGGCGATGCGGTTGTCGTGGAAGTCCCACAGGCTCTTGCGCAGCGAGTAGTCGAGTTCGCGCTCCCACTTACGACTCAGGAATGCCACGATCGCGTCCCTCCCGACGATGTACTCATCACGGTTTCGCCAGCGCGAGTCCGGCGTGTAGGCCCGGCTGACGCGTTCTGGGTCGCGGGTGTTCCAGGCATCCTCCGCTGCCTGAACCTTCTGCAGCGCCGTCTCGAGGTTGAACGGCGGGAACGGCCGGCGCGACTCAGTCATGCGCCCTGTCTACCGCGAGCAGACGCGGAATCGCACTGATCTCAGCGGCAAAATCCGATTCTGCGTCTGCTCGCGCCGGAAGATATCGTGGCGGAATGGACTTCGCGATGTCGGCGAAAGCGAGCGACTACCACAAGCGCTTGTCCGACTTCATGACCGCATACGTCTTCCCGGCCGAGGCCGAATACGACAAGTACCGCCACGAGGCCGGCCCGAACGACCACACCGTCCCACCGATCGTCGAGGAACTGAAAATCAAGGCCAAGGCGGCCGGCCTGTGGAACCTGTTCCTGCCGGCCGAGTCGGGACTTACCAACCTCGAATACGCGCCGCTCGCCGAGATCACCGGCTGGAGCCTCGAGATCGCGCCGGAGGCGCTCAATTGCGCCGCGCCGGACACCGGCAACATGGAAACCCTGCACCTGTTCGCCACCGAGGAGCAGCGCAAGCAGTGGCTGGAGCCATTGCTGAACGGGGACATCCGCAGTGCCTTCTCGATGACCGAGCCGGCCGTCGCCAGCAGCGATGCCCGCAACATCGAGACCTCGATCGTCCGCGACGGCAGCGACTACGTCATCAATGGACGCAAGTGGTGGACTTCCGGGGCCGCGGACCCGCGCTGCAAAATCCTCATCGTGATGGGGCGCACCAACCCCGACGCGGCCAGCCACCAGCAGCAGTCGATGGTCCTGGTGCCCATCGACACGCCCGGGGTGAACGTCGTCCGCTCGACCACGGTCTTCGGTTACCAGGACCAGCCCGGGCACTGCGAGATCGTCTACGACAACGTCCGGGTACCGGTCAGCAACCTCCTCGGCGAGGAGGGCGGCGGCTTCGCGATCGCCCAGGCGCGACTCGGTCCGGGCCGCATCCACCACTGCATGCGCGCGCTGGGCGGGGCCGAACGCGCACTGGCCCTGACGACAGACCGCGCGCGCAACCGCGTGGCGTTCGGGCGTCCACTGGCCGACCAAGGTCTGGTCCAGCAGGCAATTGCCAAGTCACGCAATGAAATCGACCAGGCCAGGCTGTTGTGCGAGAAGGCGGCCTGGACCATCGATCAGCAGGGCAACAAGGCCGCCCACCTACTGGTCTCACAGATCAAGGCGGTGGCGCCGCAGGTAGCCTGAGACGTCGTCGACCGCGCGATCCAAGTACACGGCGCCGCGGGCGTCAGCGAGGACACGGCGCTGGCCCGGTTGTACGCCTGGCA
>NZ_JAFBAT010000027.1 GCF_019247615.1 Mycobacterium sp.
GGTGTGTCCGGGCCAGAATTTTGGCTCTAGTGTTGGCTGCTATGGCCGGACTGGACAATTACGTGAAGCGCTGGCGCGCAGCGCTTCACGTTTCCGTGTCGGCATTGACAGTTGCCGGCCTCGGACTCGCCATTGCCCCCGTAGCTCATGCAGCTGCGGCCACGGCGACGTTGTCGGTGTCACATTCGTGGCAGACCGGTTTCATCGCCGAATTCACCGTCACCAACTCGAGCATCGCGCCGCTGAGCGATTGGAGGCTTGATTTCGACTTGCCGGCGGGGGAATCCGTCTTGCACACGTGGAATAGCAAATTTGCTCAATCTGGCACCCACTACGTTCTCACCCCCGCGAACTGGAATCGCGTCATCGCACCGGGTGGTTCAGCCACAGGTGGTATGAGAGGTGTGCTGACCGGTTCCTACTCGCCGCCGGCGAATTGCGTGCTCAACGGGCAATACCCTTGCGGCTAGCTTAGCTATAGCTACGCGGCGTGGTGCCGGGCAATCGTGACAGCGATGCTGGTCTCCACCTCGCTGACGAATATCTCGAGCGGCAACCCTTTCGGCGGTGCGGTCGAGCGATAGTGCATCCCGGTCGGAGTGATGAATTCGGCTATGTGAGAGCATGTTTCATCTATCGTCGCGTGGACCCGCCAGCCCGCTGCTTCTTTGGCGTAGTTGCAGAGCTCACACGACCCGACGCCATTGGTCGCGCTGGTCGGTCCGCCGCGGCGATGCGGCCGGGCGTGGTCGTGGTGGCGGATCGGGGCATCGCAGTACGGGGTGCGGCAGCGCTCATCGCGCAATTCGATGAATGCCGCCAGCCCCTTCGGGAAGCAGCGCGCCCGTGACTCCATGGTCACCAGCGCCCCCGAGCGGGGATGGCGGTAAAGCCGCCGAAGCGTGGCACGCGACCGAGCATCGCCGACGGCGGTCCGCACCAGATTGCGGGCCACGCCCGCCGGTATCGGCCCGTACCCGGCGACGGTCGCCGTGGTCTCGTCACCGCCCAGAAGCGTCTCGTCGGTCAGGATGAGGTTGACCGCGACCGGTTGCGGCACGTCCGCGGGTCTTCCCGTGATGCGCTCGACCAGCGTGTCCGCCATGACCTGGCCGCGCGTGCGGTCGTCGAACGTGGTGTCGGCGGCCCTCTTGAGCGCCGCATACACCGAAACGCCAAGGGCCATCGGGAGCAGCGCCGTCACGTAGGTCATGGTGTCGGGGGCGGGTCGAATCGTCACCGTGCGCTCGGATTCGGCCTTGGCCGCACGATCCACCACCGCCTGCGCATTGAGTCGGTACGCGATTGCCCGGGCTGCCGCGGCGATCCGCGCGTCGCCCATCCCCTCGAGCTTCGACCCCTCGGCGCACAGCTCGGCGTCCAGCGCACGGCGATCGTCGAGGTCCAGGCAAGCCGATTCCCGCACGATCAGCGTGGCCCGCCACTCCGACAACAGGCCAGCTTCCAGCGCGGCGAGTGTGTGGGGCATCTCGTGCACGAGCGCCTTGGCGAAACCGAGATGCCGCCCGCCCCTAGCTGGCGAGTCCCGCCGTGCGAGCGCGATCTCGCTGGCGAGTCCGCGGCCGCGCTGAGCGGCCGGGATCCCGGCGGCAGCCTCGTTGCGACGACGTAATCCGTCGAGGTCTGCGGCCGCGCGTGCCTGCTCTGCGGCGGCGGCCGACTTGACCGTCTCCCACTCTCGGATCCGCGCGATGAGCGCCGCCTCTGCGGCATCCCTTTCGAACATGCTTTCGATACTACACGGGCGCACCGACACGATGACTGCGGTGCGGCGGCGCCGCGCGAAAGTGCTAGGCTGCCCGGCAGTCGACATCCTTTAACGATCCGTCCGGCGAGGCGGAGAAGGAGGTCAAATCACGCATGGGCGCCGCGGGTGACACCAGCTGTGCAGGTGACAGTGCAGGTGACAAAGGCCGCGAATCCCGGGAGTTGATGTCGGCGGCCGACGTGGGCCGCACCATCTCCCGCATCGCGCACCAGATCATCGAGAAGACCGCGCTGGATGGTTCGGACGCGCCCAGGGTGGTGCTGCTGGGAATCCCGACCCGTGGCGTGATACTCGCCGAGCGCCTGGCGACCAACATCGGCGAGTACAGCGGGGTCCAAATTCCCCACGGCGCGCTCGACATCACGCTCTACCGCGACGACCTGATGATCAAACCGCCGCGGCCACTGGCGGCAACCTCGATCCCGACCGGCGGCATCGACGAGGCACTGGTGATCCTGGTCGACGACGTCCTGTACTCGGGCCGCTCGGTGCGATCGGCCCTGGACGCACTGCGCGACGTGGGCCGCCCGCGGGCGGTGCAACTGGCGGTGCTGGTCGACCGCGGCCATCGCGAACTTCCGCTGCGCGCCGACTATGTCGGCAAGAACGTGCCCACCTCGCGCAATGAGAGCGTGCACGTGCTGCTGAGCGAGCACGACGGCCGCGACGGGGTGGTGATCTCGCGATGACGCGCCATCTGCTTGCGGCCGGCGACCTGAGCCGCGACGACGCCACCGCCATCCTCGACGACGCCGACCGGTTCGCGCAGGCGCTCGTGGGCCGTGAGATCAAGAAGCTGCCGACGTTGCGGGGCCGCACGATCGTGACGATGTTCTACGAGAACTCCACCCGAACCCGGGTGTCCTTCGAGGTGGCGGGCAAGTGGATGAGCGCCGACGTGATCAACGTCAGCGCGGCCGGATCCTCGGTGGGCAAGGGGGAGTCACTGCGCGACACCGCGCTGACCCTGCGGGCGGCCGGCGCGGACGCGCTGATCATCCGGCATCCGGCGTCCGGTGCGGCGCACCTGCTGGCCGAGTGGACTTCGGCGGTGAAAGCCGCCGATGGCTCTGCCCCCGCGGTGATCAATGCCGGCGACGGCACTCACGAGCACCCGACGCAGGCGCTGCTGGACGCCCTGACCGTACGGCAGCGGCTCGGTGCCATCGAGGGTCGCCGCATCGTCATCGTCGGCGACATCCTGCACAGCCGGGTCGCCCGTTCCAATGTCATGCTGCTGGCCACGATGGGCGCCGAGGTGGTGCTCGTGGCGCCCCCCACCTTGTTGCCGATCGGTGTGGAGGGCTGGCCGGTCACCGTCTCGCATGACTTCGACGCCGAGCTGCCGGCCGCAGACGCGGTGTTGATGCTGCGGGTGCAAGCCGAGCGGATGAACGGCGGCTTCTTCCCGTCGGTGCGCGAGTATTCGGTGCGGTACGGGCTGTCCGACCGGCGCCAGGCGCTGCTGCCGGACCACGCCGTCGTGCTGCACCCTGGACCCATGGTCCGCGGCATGGAAATCTCGTCGTCGGTCGCGGACTCATCACAATCAGCCGTGCTGCAACAGGTTTCGAATGGAGTGCACGTGCGGATGGCGGTGCTCTTTCACGTGTTGGTGGGGGCGGAGGAGGTCGCGGCGTGACTGTGCTGATTCGTGGTGTGCGCCTCTACGGTGAAGGCGACCGCGTCGACGTCCTGGTCGATGACGGCCAGATCGCCGATATCGGTCGCCGACTTGAGATTCCGGACACCGCCGACGTCATCGACGCGACGGGCCACGTGTTACTGCCGGGATTCGTCGACCTACACACCCACTTGCGCGAGCCGGGTCGCGAATACGCCGAGGACATCGAAACAGGTTCGGCCGCAGCGGCTTTGGGTGGCTATACGGCGGTGTTCGCGATGGCCAACACCAATCCGGTGGCCGACAGCCCGGTGGTCACCGACCATGTCTGGCACCGTGGCCAGCAGGTCGGCCTGGTCGACGTGCACCCAGTCGGCGCCGTCACCGTCGGGCTCGGCGGAACCGTGCTGACCGAGATGGGCATGATGGCGGCCGGCGCCGCGCAGGTGCGGATGTTCTCCGACGACGGGGTCTGCGTGCACGACCCGTTGGTGATGCGCCGCGCCCTGGAGTACGCGACCGGCCTGGGCGTGCTGATCGCCCAGCACGCCGAGGAGCCGAGGCTGACCGTCGGCGCCGTCGCCCACGAGGGGCCCACCGCCGCCAGGCTGGGACTCTCGGGTTGGCCGCGGGCGGCCGAGGAGTCGATCGTCGCCCGTGACGCGCTGCTGGCCCGCGACGCCGGCGCCCGGGTGCACATCTGCCACGCCTCCACCGCCGGCACCGTCGAGATCCTCAAATGGGCCAAGGCCCAGGGCATTTCGATAACGGCCGAGGTCACCCCCCATCACCTGCTGCTCGACGACAGCAGGCTCGCCAGCTACGACGGGGTGAACCGGGTCAACCCGCCGCTGCGCGAGGCCGCCGACGCGGCCGCGTTGCGTCAAGCGCTGGTCGACGGGGTAGTCGACTGTGTGGCCACCGACCATGCCCCGCACGCCGAGCACGAGAAATGTGTTGAGTTCTCGGCGGCCCGCCCTGGCATGCTGGGGTTGCAGACGGCGCTTTCCGTGGTGGTTCAGACGATGGTGGCGCCGGGCCTGCTGACGTGGCGGGACGTAGCGAGGGTGATGAGCGAGAATCCCGCTCGCATCGCGGGTTTGCCCGATCAGGGACGCCCGCTGGAGGTCGGGGAACCGGCCAACGTGACCGTGGTGGATCCGGACGCCACCTGGACGGTCGCCGGTCCGGAGCTGGCCAGCCGGTCAGCCAATACGCCGTACGAGGCAATGACCTTGCCGGCCACGGTGACCGCGACCCTGTTGCGGGGAAAGGTCACCGCTCGGGACGGGAAGAGCCCCGCATGAACTCCGCAACGCTGGTGGGGTCGCTGATCTTCGCGGCCGTGCTGGTGGTCGTGATCGCGGTGCTGATTCAGCTGATGATGCGTGGCTGGCAGCGCCGCGCGCAGCGGCAGGAGGAGCTGATCGGCGACCTGCCCGAGATGCCCGCAACCGTGGGCGCCGCGTCGATCACGACACGCGGCCACTACTGCGGCTCGATGATGGCACCCGACTGGAACGAGCGGATCGCGGCCGGGGATTTGGGTTACCGGAGCAAGGCGGTGCTGATCCGTTACCCGGCGGGAATCATGGTGGAACGCGTACGGGCCCATCCCATTTGGATTCCTCAGGACTCCATCACGGATATCCGCATGGAACGCCGCATGACACCGAGGGTCGGTTCCCGCATTGGGATATTGGCGATCCGCTGGCGGCTGGCGTCGGGGGCCGAGATCGATACCGGCTTTCGGGCGGAGCACCGGGACGACTACCAACAGTGGCTGGAATCCCAGCAGAAGGGAGCCGCGTGAGCAAAGCGCTATTAGTGCTCGAGGACGGCCGGGTGTTCACCGGCACGTCGTTCGGCAAGGTCGGCCAGGCGCTCGGGGAGGCCGTCTTTTCCACCGGCATGTCCGGTTATCAGGAGACGCTGACCGACCCCAGCTACCACCGGCAGATCGTGGTGGCCACCGCGCCGCAAATCGGAAATACCGGCTGGAACGGTGAGGACGCCGAGAGCCGCGGCGACAAGATTTGGGTCGCGGGCTACGCAATACGCGACCCGTCGCCCCGCGCCTCCAACTGGCGTGCCACCGGCACGCTGGAGGACGAGCTGGTCCGCCAGGGCATCGTCGGGATCGCCGGCATCGACACCCGCGCGGTGGTGCGTCACCTGCGCAGCCGCGGTTCGATGAAGGCGGGGGTGTTCTCGGGTGACGTGCTGTCCGACGGAGACGAGCTGTTGGACCGGGTGCGGGACCAGGAATCGATGCTGGGCGCCGACCTCGCCGGCGAGGTCAGCACCGGAAACACCTACATTGTTGAACCTGAAGGGCCGCAAAGGTTTAGCGTGGCAGCGCTCGACCTCGGCATCAAGACCAACACGCCGCGTAACTTCGCCCAGCGCGGTGTCCGCAGCCATGTGCTGCCGGCGTCGGCGACATTCGAGCAGATCCTCGACGTCAAACCGGACGGCGTGTTCCTGTCCAACGGGCCGGGCGACCCGGCCACCGCCGACCACGTGGTCGCGCTCACTCGTGAGGTACTGGCCGCCGGAATACCCTTGTTCGGAATTTGTTTCGGCAACCAGATACTCGGGCGCGCGCTGGGCCTGAGCACCTACAAGATGGTCTTCGGACACCGCGGCATCAACGTGCCGGTGATCGACCACGCCACCGGGCGGGTCGCGGTGACCGCGCAGAATCACGGGTTCGCGCTGGAGGGCGAGGCGGGCCAGTCCTTCGACACGCCGTTCGGCCGGGCGCTCGTCAGCCACACGTGCGCCAATGACGGTGTGGTCGAAGGCGTCAAACTCGCCGACGGGCGAGCGTTCTCGGTGCAATACCACCCCGAGGCGGCCGCCGGCCCGCACGACGCGGAGTACCTCTTCGACCAGTTCGTCGACCTGATGGCGGGAGGACGCTAGTGCCGCGCCGCACCGACTTGCGCCATGTGCTGGTGATCGGCTCCGGGCCGATCGTGATCGGGCAGGCCGCCGAATTCGACTATTCGGGCACCCAGGCATGCCGGGTGCTGCGCGCCGAGGGGCTGCAGGTCAGCCTGATCAACTCCAACCCGGCCACCATCATGACCGACCCGGAGTACGCCGACTTCACCTACGTCGAGCCGATCACCCCGGCGTTCGTCGAACGGGTGATCGCCCAGCAGGCCGAGCGCGGCAACAGGATTGACGCTTTGCTGGCCACCCTGGGTGGTCAGACCGCACTGAACACCGCGGTCGCGCTGTACGAAAACGGGGCGCTGGAGCGCTACGGCGTCGAGCTCATCGGCGCGGATTTCGACGCCATCCAGCGTGGCGAGGACCGGCAGCGGTTCAAGGACATCGTCGCCAAGGTCGGCGGCGAATCCGCCCGCAGCCGAGTCTGTTTCACCATCGACGAGGTCCGGGAGACGGTCGAGGAGGTCGGACTGCCGGTGGTCGTGCGGCCCAGCTTCACCATGGGCGGGCTGGGCTCGGGCATGGCGCACTCCGCCGACGAGGTCGACCGGATGGCCGGCGCCGGCCTGGCCGCGAGCCCCAGCGCCAACGTGCTCATCGAGGAATCGATTTACGGCTGGAAGGAATTCGAACTCGAGCTGATGCGCGACGGCCACGACAACGTGGTGGTGGTGTGCTCCATCGAGAATGTCGACCCGATGGGCGTGCACACCGGAGACTCGGTGACCGTCGCGCCGGCCATGACGCTGACGGACCGGGAATACCAGCGGATGCGCGACCTCGGCATCGCGATCCTGCGCGAGGTCGGCGTGGACACCGGCGGCTGCAACATCCAGTTCGCGGTCAACCCGAACGATGGCCGGCTGATCGTCGTCGAGATGAACCCGCGGGTGTCCCGGTCGAGCGCCCTGGCCTCCAAGGCCACCGGCTTCCCGATCGCGAAGATTGCGGCCAAGCTGGCCATCGGCTACACCCTCGACGAGATCGTCAACGACATCACCAAGGAAACCCCGGCCTGCTTCGAGCCCACCCTGGACTATGTCGTGGTCAAGGCGCCGCGGTTCGCGTTCGAGAAATTCCCCGGCGCGGACGCCACCCTGACCACCACCATGAAATCCGTCGGCGAGGCAATGTCGTTGGGCCGCAACTTCGTCGAGGCCCTCGGCAAGGTCATGCGGTCACTGGAGACCGGCCGCGCCGGCTTCTGGACCACCGCCGACCCGGCCGGTGATGTCGAGGAGGCGCTGCACCGGCTGCAAACCCCGAACGAGGGCCGGCTCTACGACATCGAACTGGCGCTGCGGCTGGGCGCCGCCATCGAAGAGGTTGCCGAGGCCTCCGGTGTGGACCCATGGTTCGTCGCACAGATCGGCGAGCTGGTCAAGCTTCGCGGCGAGCTCGTCGCCGCCCCCGTGCTCGACGCCCAGCTGCTGCGCCGGGCCAAGCACAGCGGATTGTCTGATCGACAAATCGCCTCGCTGCGACCGGAGTTGGCCGGCGAGAACGGCGTGCGCTCGCTGCGCGAACGGCTGGGCATCCACCCGGTGTACAAGACGGTGGACACCTGCGCCGCGGAATTCGAGGCCAAGACGCCCTACCATTACAGCAGCTACGAACTCGACCCCGCCGCCGAGACCGAGGTGGCCCCGCAGGCCGAGAAACCGAAGGTGCTCATCCTCGGCTCGGGCCCCAACCGCATCGGCCAGGGCATCGAATTCGACTACAGCTGCGTGCATGCGGCAACCACGTTGTCCCAGGCCGGTTTCGAGACCGTGATGATCAACTGCAACCCCGAGACGGTGTCCACCGACTACGACACCGCCGACCGGCTGTACTTCGAGCCGCTGACATTCGAGGATGTCCTCGAGGTGTTCCACGCGGAGAGCCAATCGGGCAGCGGCGGGCCCGGCGTCGTCGGCGTCATCGTGCAGCTCGGCGGCCAGACCCCGCTCGGCCTGGCGCAACGGCTCTTCGACGCCGGGGTGCCGATCGTGGGCACACCGCCGGAAGCGATCGACCTGGCCGAGGACAGAGGCGCCTTCGGCGACGTGCTCAGCGCCGCCGGCCTCCCCGCGCCGAAGTACGGCACCGCAACGACTTTCGCCCAGGCTCGCCGCATCGCCGACGAGATCGGCTACCCGGTGCTGGTGCGGCCGTCGTATGTGTTGGGCGGCCGCGGCATGGAGATCGTCTACGACGAGGAGACGCTGGAGGGCTACATCACCCGCGCCACCGCGCTCTCGCCCGAACACCCGGTGCTCGTCGACCGCTTCCTCGAGGACGCGGTGGAGATCGACGTCGATGCATTGTGCGACGGCGCCGAGGTCTACATCGGCGGCATCATGGAGCACATCGAGGAGGCCGGCATCCACTCCGGCGACTCGGCCTGCGCCCTGCCGCCGGTCACCCTTGGCCGCAGCGACATCGAAAAGGTGCGCCGCGCCACCGAAGCCATCGCCCACGGCATCGGCGTCGTCGGGCTGCTCAACGTGCAATATGCCCTCAAGGACGACGTGCTGTACGTCCTCGAAGCCAATCCGCGCGCCAGCCGCACGGTGCCATTCGTCTCGAAGGCCAGCGCGATCCCGCTGGCCAAGGCCTGCGCCCGGATCATGTTGGGGGCCAGCATATCTCAGCTCCGCTCCGAGGGGATGCTCGCGCCCGACGGTGACGGCGCACACGCGCCGCCGCAAGCCCCGATCGCGGTCAAGGAGGCGGTGTTGCCATTCCATCGCTTCCGGCGCGTCGACGGGGCCGCCATCGATTCGCTGCTCGGACCGGAGATGAAGTCGACCGGCGAGGTGATGGGTATCGACCGCGACTTCGGGAGCGCCTTCGCCAAGAGCCAGACCGCCGCGTACGGATCGTTGCCGGCAGACGGCACGGTGTTCGTGTCGGTGGCCAACCGGGACAAACGGTCACTGGTGTTTCCGGTCAAACGGTTGGCGGACTTAGGCTTTCGTGTGCTTGCCACCGAGGGCACCGCGGAGATGTTGCGCCGCAACGGGATCCCATGCGACGAGGTGCGAAAGCACTTTGAGCCTCCGCAGCCTGGCCGACCGGCGACGTCCGCGGTCGACGCCATCAGGGCCGGCGAGGTCGACATGGTGATCAACACGCCGTTCGGGAATTCCGGTCCGCGCATCGACGGCTACGAGATCCGCTCGGCAGCGGTGTCGGTCAACATCCCCTGCGTCACCACGGTGCAGGGCGCCTCCGCCGCCGTGCAGGGCATCGAAGCGGGGATCCGCGGAGACATCGGCGTGCGGTCGCTGCAGGAGCTGCACAGCGCGATCGGTGCGCACAGCGCCGCGGCCATCGGTGCGCACGGCGCCGCGGCCATCGGTGCGCACGGCGCCGGCGATGAGGGGGCCCGGTGACCGGCTTCGCCGCGCGGCTGGCCGAGGCGAAGCGCACGCGCGGACCGCTGTGCCTGGGCATCGATCCGCACCCGGAACTGCTGCGGGCCTGGGACCTGCCGACCACCGCGGACGGGCTGGCCGCATTCTGCGACATCTGCGTCGAGGCTTTTTCCGGCTTCGCCGTCGTCAAGCCCCAGGTGGCATTCTTCGAGGCCTATGGCGCCGCCGGGTTCGCGGTGCTGGAACGCACGATTGCCGCGCTGCGATCGGTCGGGGTGTTGGTGTTGGCCGATGCCAAGCGGGGGGACATCGGGTCGACCATGGCGGCCTATGCCGCCGCCTGGGCGGGCGACTCCCCGTTGGCCGCGGACGCCGTCACCGCCTCGCCCTATCTGGGGTTCGGCTCGCTGCGGCCGCTGCTGGAGGCCGCAGCGGCGCACGACCGGGGGGTGTTCGTGCTGGCGGCAACCTCCAACCCGGAGGGTGCAACCGTGCAGCGCGCCATGTTCGACGGCCGCGCCGTTTCCCAGCTGATCGTCGACCAGGCGGCGGTCATCAACCGGTCAGCCACCGGATCCGAACGCGGATACGTGGGCGTGGTCCTCGGGGCAACCGTTTTCGAGGCCCCGGATGTCAGCGGGCTGGGGGGCCCGGTGCTGGTCCCCGGTGTCGGGGCGCAGGGCGGCCGCCCGGAGAAACTCGGGGAGCTCGGCGGAGCGCTGCCCGATCAGCTCTTGCCCGCGGTCGCCCGCGAGGTGCTTCGGGCGGGCCCGGTCGTGGCGGACCTGCGCGCGGCGGGCGAACGCATGTTGGATGCCGTCGCATACCTGTCGACCAAGTAGGGCGACGCGTCCGACGCGGAAGCCCTCAGGGGAGGCTTGCGGTCTCGACGATGACGGTCGTCGCCTTCACGACGGCCACCGCGACTGACCGCCAGGGTGGCCTGGTTGATCCGTCGCCGGACAGTGTCATCGCTGACTCCGAGCAGCTCGGCCGCCTGACGGACGCGCAGGTGGGCACGCGTTGATGGTAGTCCGGGGTTCTGAGCTGCCAGTTGACGCGGCGCGCGACACGCGCGACACGCCGCAGCCAAATGCGTGATCCGTGGCACTCGCGCCCGCGGCAGAGTCGGCAAGGGCTTCTCCGGTGGCCGCCAGTGCGCCACTTCAGACCGTCATCTCGCCGAAAGCCCTGGTAGGCACCAAATTTGGGAATCGGCCGAGGCGAGCGGGCCGGCGCGCTAGCGCAATGTCGAGCCGGTGTCGGCGACACCGCGGCGCCCGTCCCCCCGGCCCGCCCTCCGGGCTCACGCTGGACGTTTGCGCGCTTAAGCAGGGGGGCGGGTTAGATTTCGTCAGGAAGGCTGAGTACGGTCGTCTGCGCTGGCAGAAGTACCCGGCGAAGACAAAAGAGATCGACTGAGATCGATTGATCAGATACGGAGGAATCGTGGCCCTTCCCCAGTTGACCGACGAGCAACGCGCGGCCGCCTTGGAGAAGGCGGCTGCCGCACGTCGAGCACGAGCAGAGCTCAAGGACCGGCTCAAGCGTGGTGGCACCAACCTCTCCCAGGTGCTCAAGGACGCCGAGCGCGATGAAGTCCTTGGCAAGATGAAGGTGTCCGCGCTGCTCGAGGCCTTGCCGAAGGTGGGCAAGGTGAAGGCGCAGGAGATCATGAACGAGCTGGAAATTGCTCCCACCCGCCGCCTGCGCGGCCTCGGCGACCGGCAGCGCAAGGCCCTGCTGGAAAAGTTCGGCTCCTAGCCGGCCGACGATGCAGGCCGGAAGGCCTGAGGAGAAGGCGGGCAGTCGGATCGAGCCGGCATCGGCCCGGGAGCGCCGGTGAGCGCCGGCCGGGGACCGGACGTCGACGACGGGACACGTAACGGGCCAACGGCCCGGGGGCGCGTCGTCGTCCTGTCCGGTCCCTCCGCGGTCGGCAAGTCAACCTTGGTCCGGTGTCTGCGCGAGCGGATTCCCAACCTGCAGTTCAGCGTCTCGGCCACCACCCGGGCGCCCCGACCAGGCGAGATCGACGGCGTCGACTACCACTTCGTCAGCCCCACCCGCTTCCAGCAACTGATCGACGAGGGCGAGCTCCTGGAGTGGGCCGACATCCACGGCGGCCTGCACCGATCGGGCACGCTGGCCGAGCCGGTGCGGGCCGCCACCGCCTCCGGGGTTCCCGTGCTCATCGAGGTCGACCTGGCGGGGGCGCGGGCGATCAAGAGAGCCATGCCCGAGGTCGTTACCGTATTCCTGGCACCTCCCAGCTGGGAGGACCTGGAGGCGAGGCTGGTCGGTCGCGGCACCGAGACACCCGAGGTGATGCGGCGCCGCCTGGACACCGCGCGCGTCGAAATGGCGGCTCAAAATGACTTCGATGAGGTCGTGGTCAACAGTCAATTGGAGTCTGCGTGCGCCGAATTGGTATCCTTGCTGGTAAATCCGTCGGGCCCGGCCTGAAACGCCTCGCGGGACCCCGTTAAGCACCGAATTTCTAGAGATTCCAGCCGCTCTCAACCCCCAGGAGATTGACCTACGTGAGTACTCCCCAGTCCGACGCGTCGCTGACCGCCGTGGACCAGTTCGATCCGTCGGCAGGCGGCCATGGGGGCTACGACACCCCCCTGGGCATCACCAACCCACCCATCGACGAGCTGCTGGACCGCGTGTCCAGCAAGTATGCGCTGGTGATCTACGCGGCCAAGCGGGCGCGGCAGATTAACGACTACTACAACCAGCTCGGCGAGGGCATCCTCGAGTACGTCGGTCCACTGGTCGAGCCCGGGCTGCAGGAGAAGCCGCTGTCCATCGCGTTGCGCGAGATCCACGCCGACCTGCTCGAGCACACCGAGGGCGAGTAACTAGGGCACGGCCGGGCGCTGTGGACGGAAACCGGGTTCCCAAAGGACTCCCCAAACGAGTCCCCAAACGAGTCGTCGTCGGCGTTTCTGGGGGCATCGCCGCCTATAAGGCGTGCACGGTCGTTCGTCAGCTCGCCGAGGCCGGTCATGAGGTGCGCGTCATCCCCACCGAGTCCGCGCTGCGGTTCGTCGGGGCGGCCACGTTCGAGGCGCTTTCCGGCCAGCCAGTGCGTACCGGCGTCTTCGACGACATCCCCGAGGTACCGCACGTCCAGCTGGGCAAGCAGGCCGACCTGGTCGTTGTTGCGCCCGCCACAGCCGACCTGTTGGCCCGTGCGGTGCACGGCCGGGCCGACGACTTGCTGACCGCGACGCTGCTCACGGCGCGCTGCCCGCAGTTGTTCGCTCCTGCCATGCACACCGAGATGTGGCTGCATCCGGCCACCGTCGACAACGTGGCGACGCTGCGTCGGCGCGGCGCGGTGGTGCTCGAACCCGCGGCCGGGCGCCTCACCGGGACCGACAGCGGGCCCGGAAGGCTGCCGGAGGCCGAGGAGATCACCACCTTGGCTCAGTTGCTCCTGGAGCGCCACGACGCGCTGCCCTACGACCTCGCCGGCTGGCGGCTCTTGGTGACCGCCGGCGGCACCCGCGAACCGATCGATCCGGTGCGTTTCGTCGGCAACCGCAGCTCCGGCAAGCAGGGATATGCGGTGGCCCGGGTCGCCGCCCAGCGTGGGGCCGAGGTGACGCTCATCGCGGGGCACACCGCCGGACTGATCGACCCCGCCGGGGTCAACGTCGTGCACGTCGGTTCGGCGCAGCAGCTCGCCGAGGCGGTGTCCAAGCACGCCCCGGCGGCGGATGTCCTGGTGATGGCGGCGGCCGTCGCCGACTTCCGGCCCGCACAGGTCGCCGCCGCCAAGATCAAGAAGGGCCCGGATGAGCGCGACGATCCGCCGCCCATCGAACTGGTCCGCAATGACGACGTGCTCGCCGGGGCGGTGCGGGCCCGCGCGCATGGGCAGCTGCCCAACCTGCGGGCCATCGTCGGCTTCGCCGCCGAAACCGGCGACGCCAACGGCGACGTGCTGTTTCACGCCCGGGAAAAGCTGCGGCGCAAGGGGTGTGACCTGTTGGTCGTCAACGCCGTCGGCGACAACAAGGCGTTCGAGGTGGACAGCAACGACGGCTGGCTGCTGGCATCCGACGGCACCGAGTCAGCGTTGGAGCACGGCTCCAAGACGCTGATGGCCAGTCGTATCGTGGACGCGATCGTCGCGTTCCTGCACGGAGACGGCAGGTAGCCGCGCACTTCGAGTGACGCCGAACCGATAACATTCGGCTGACTAATTCTTGGGAAGGATTGAGACTGTGAGCGAAAAGGGTCGTCTGTTCACCAGTGAGTCGGTGACCGAAGGGCACCCCGACAAGATCTGTGACGCCATCAGCGACTCGGTCCTGGACGCGCTGCTGGCCCAGGACCCACGCTCACGCGTCGCGGTCGAGACGCTGGTGACCACCGGGCAGGTGCATGTGGTCGGCGAGGTCACGACCTCGGCGAAGGAGGCCTTCGCCGACATCACCAACACCGTCCGCAAGCGCATCCTCGAGATCGGCTACGACTCGTCGGAGAAGGGCTTCGACGGGGCATCCTGCGGGGTGAACATCGGCATCGGGGCGCAGTCCCCCGACATCGCCCAGGGGGTCGACACCGCCTACGAGGCGCGCGTCGAGGGCGAGCAGGACCCCCTCGACGCCCAGGGCGCCGGTGACCAGGGCCTGATGTTCGGCTACGCGATCAACGACACCCCCGAACTGATGCCGCTGCCGATCGCGCTGGCCCACCGCCTGTCGCGGCGGTTGACCGAGGTCCGCAAGAACGGCGTGCTGCCGTACCTGCGTCCCGACGGCAAGACCCAGGTCACCATCGCCTACGAGGACAACGTTCCCGTCCGGCTGGACACCGTCGTGATCTCCACTCAGCATGCGGCCGACATCGACCTGGAGAACACGCTCACGCCCGACATCCGCGAAAAGGTCCTCAACACCGTGCTGGACGACCTCGCACACCGGACCCTGGACACGTCGTCGACACGGCTTTTGATCAACCCGACCGGCAAGTTCGTGCTCGGCGGGCCGATGGGCGACGCCGGGCTGACGGGCCGCAAGATCATCGTCGACACGTATGGCGGCTGGGCCCGCCACGGCGGCGGGGCCTTCTCCGGCAAGGATCCGTCCAAGGTGGACCGGTCGGCCGCTTACGCGATGCGCTGGGTGGCAAAGAACATCGTCGCCGCCGGGCTGGCCGAACGCGTCGAGGTCCAAGTTGCCTACGCCATCGGCAAAGCCGCCCCCGTCGGCCTGTTCGTCGAGACCTTCGGCACCGCGACCGTTGACCCGGTCAAGATCGAGAAGATCGTCCCGGAAGTCTTCGACCTGCGGCCCGGCGCCATCATCCGCGACCTGGACCTGCTGCGGCCGATCTACGCGCAGACCGCCGCCTACGGGCACTTCGGCCGTACCGACATCGAGCTGCCGTGGGAGCAACTCAACATGGTCGACGAGCTCAAGCGCGCCGTCTAGCGCCGCGATTCAGACCCAAAGCCCGGCGCGCATCGCTGCGCCGATTTGGCGCGGTATTCGTGCCCAATTTATGAGACACATGTTTTATAGGGCTTTATGGTGACCTGATGGCCGCCAGTTTCGCGGTATCGCCGCCGGAGGTCAACTCCGTGCAGATGTTTGCCGGCGTTGGACCGGTACCGATGCTGACAGCCGCAACGGCATGGGACGAGGTTGCCGCCGAGTTGGATTCCGCGGCTGCATCTTTTGGGTCGGTGATCTCGGGGCTGGCGGGGTCGTCCTGGCAAGGCGCGGCGTCGGTGGCGATGGCGGGTGCTGCCGCACCGTATGCGCAGTGGTTGAGCGCGACGGCAGCGCAGGCCGCACAAGCGGCGGTCCAAGCCAGGTTGGTGGCGGCGGGGTTCGCGGCGGCGCTGGCCGCGACGGTGCATCCGGCGACGGTGGCGGGTAACCGCGCTCGGCTGGGATCCCTGGTGGCGTCGAACCTGCTGGGGCAGAATGCTCCGGCGATCGCAGCCGCGGAGGCCGAGTATGAGCAATTTTGGGCTCAGGATGTGGCCGCGATGCTGGGTTACCATGCGGCGGCGTCGGAGGCGGTCTCGGCGTTGACGCCGTTCAGCTATCCGCTGCAAAGCCTGGGGAGCGTCGCCGGACCGCCCGGCAGGGTTGTCAGGGCAGCTTCGGCCAGCGTAGCCGCGGCCGGGAAAGATGTGGCCGGCCAAGTCGCAGCTGCCAAAGGGGCAATTGCGGAACCCGCGAGTTCGGGACGCGTTTCCTTCGGGATCAGTCTGCCGAGTTTTCCCGTGAGTGAAAGTCGGAGCTACACCTTCACCATTCCTTACAGAACGGTTCTCCCCACGGTCACTATCCCAAGCTTTACCCTCAGCGCCTTCAGCTGGGGCTCGCCAACGAGTCAGTACAGCGGCACTATTGGTCCTGTCACGATCCCTCCCGTCACCATCCTTGGCCCCACGGTGGGGATTAACGTCAGCGAAGTGGTCACTTTCGGTATCACCGGTACCGTCGGTCCCACGAACATCGTGCGCATTGATTTCGTGCCAGTTGGCAACGGCCTGATGAGCTTCCCCGTCCCCAAAATTAGCGTGCTGAGCGGCCCCGTGAACCTCAACGCGAGAATCACAGTCAATACACCACTCACCGGCGACGTCGGGGACATCAGGATCCCCAACCTGCAAATTCCGGCTTTCCCTTTGGATTTGCAATACAACAATACAACCTCCGCAATACAGGCAGACTTGGACTTTACGTCGTTCGGCCCTATTTCGCTGGGAACGATCAGTACCAGTTCAATTCCATTGAGCTTTGACGTAGGCAATGGTCTTGCGTTGGATCTACCCCTCACGGGCACTATCGGGCCCCATATCATTACGCGGTTTAATATTTTATCGCTGCCGGGATTTGGGAATTTGTACGGCCCGTTGCCGGATTTCTTCAACAGTGGCATCGCTGGCGGCCCGGATATCGGTAACTTGGGCATCGGTACATCAGGTTTGCCCGCCATCGGGTCGCTAGGTTTTGGGGTGGGGAGTCACGGTAACGGCTTCTCTTCCCCGTACCACACGAGCAACTGGGGCTTGGCGACCGGAGCCAGGATTATCGGTAGTCATCTGTCGAGTTTCTTGAACCACGGCAGCGTCTTCAGCGCGGGTCCGGCAAATGTCGGCGGCTTAATCGCGGGCTTTGCGAACCTCAGCAATCTCGACGTGGGCAGTGGGAACGTCGGTGTGCACGACATTGGTTTCGGAAACACCGGCAGCCACGACATCGGCCTTGGAAATACGGGCAACAACAACATCGGCATCGGCAACAGCGGAAATCACAACATCGGCTTGGGCGACGGGGGTCTGGGCGGCGGCAACAACAACGTCGGGATCGGGCTAACTGGCGATAACCAGCATGGTTTCGGCGGCTGGAACTCGGGCCCCAACAATAGGGGCCTGTTCAATTCGGGCAGCCGACACCAGGGTATTGGCAATTCGGGCACCGGAAACCGGGGCTTCGGCAACTCGGGCAGCATGAACACGGGCATCGCCAACAGTGGCATCGCGAACACGGGCATGTTCAACACGGGAAGTCACCGCAACAGTCCGATCAATCTGCCCAGCGTGCTCAACGTGCCCGCCATTCCCGTCAACCTCCACGCGAACATCCCCGTCGACATACCGATCACCGGCGACATCGGCCCGATTGTCATCAATATTCCACCGATTAATTCCATCCCCTTGGCCGGCACCGTGAAACTTTCCGTGGGCGGCACTCAGTATGTTAATCAGGCTGTCACCGGCTACTTCGGCTCACCGCCCGGTACCGATTCCAGCCCCATCATCATCAATCCGATCACTATCGACGTCACCCCGCTTAACCTCACCGTGGGCGGCCCAACGACAAACTTGGGTATAAATATCACCGGTAACATCGGTCCCTATCATGGTCTGATCAATCTCGCCAGGCCGCTCAACGTTTCCGGCATTCCCGTCAACCTGCACGCGAACCTACCCATCGATATACCCATCACCGGCAGCATCGGTTCTATCAGCATCGAGCCGATCACCACCAACCAATTCCCGCTACTCATCAATGACACGGTGTTCAGCAACCCGGAAACACTCTCTGGCCCCGTCGGTCCGATCACGATTTCGGCCACGTCTCCCGGGCCCCCGATACCTATCACTACCAGTGCCATCACATTCAACGGGGCCCTCGGCAGTCCGACTACCACGTTAGGTGTAACCAGCACCGGTTTCCTGGGCCCCGTCGACCTCAAAACTATCCGTATCACAAGCGTGCCAGGCTTTGGCAATCTCGTTCCTAGCTTTGCGGTCGGCGTTCCCTATATCCCGTTGAGTCTTCATACGAGCATCCCCGTCGACATACCTGTCAGCGGTGAAATCGGCGCTGTCACCATCCCGCCCATCACGGTTTCTGTACCTCTCGACCTCGTGCAAACTTATCATTTATTTGGTCCACATGAGGTCACGGTTATCGACCAGACGTATCAATTCGACATACCGCAACAAACGCACACAATTCCCAATAACACGTTTAGCTTCACAGTAGGCAGACCGGGAAGGATCTTGCACGTTCCTACTACTTTTAATTTGGGTCCCTTGGCCCTGAAATTCTAATGGCGGAGGTTCGTGCTCGCGGGGGGACCGCCCGTGGTCCTCAACGGCTGAACCGGTAATCGTCGAGATTGAATCGCCGGCTGCGCCAGTAGGCCTCGAGCGTGGTGGCGGGACGGATCGGGACGTCGCCGTTCTTGTCGAAGTAATAGCTATTGGCCAGCCGGCAACTGTCCTGCCAGAAAATCTGCCGGTGCCGCTTGCGCATCATCTCCGCGAAGTACCGGGCGTTGGCCTCCTCGGTGACCTCAACCCGGGTCGCGCCGGTGCGCCGCGCCCGCTTCAGGCACCGCACGATGTGGTGGGTCTGCGTCTCGATGAGCGCGAAATACGATGACCCGACGTAGCCGTAGGGGCCCAGCACGCTGAACATGTTCGGGTAACCGGGGACGCTGACACCCTCGTAGGCCTGGAGTCGGTGTTCGTTCCAGAACTTGCTCAAAGACCGGCCACCGGTGCCCGTGACCGCGTAGGTGGGGACGTGGTCGGGGTCCATGACCTTGAAGCCGGTGGCCAGTATCAGCACGTCGATCTCATGGTTTTCACCGTCGGTGGTGGCCACCGCCGAGGGCGTGACCTTGTCGATCGGTTCGGTGACCAGCCGCACATTGGCGCGGTTGAATGTCGACAGATAGGTGTTGTGGAACCCGGGCCGCTTGCAGCCTACCGCGTATCGCGGGGTGAGCTGGTCGCGCACCACGGGATCGTCGACCTGTTGGCTCAGGTAGCGGCGGCCCGCCGCCGCCATCCGCTTGGCCAGCGGAAACACCGAAAAGTAGTTCACCGAGATCGGGAACGTCAGCTCGACGAACGCTTGGCTGAGCAGCCGCTGGGCCGACTTGCCGCCCGGAATTCGCATCGCCCATCGCGCCGCCGTGGGTAGCGGCACGTCGAATTTGGGGAAGCACCAGATCGGGGTGCGCTGAAAGACGCTGAGCTGCTTGACAATCGGCGCGATCTCGGGGATGACTTGCACGGCGGAAGCGCCGGTGCCGATGATCGCGACGCGCTTGCCCGCCAGGTCCTCGCCGTGGTCCCACCGCGCGGTGTGCATGGTGATGCCGTCGAACGAGTCCACACCGTCGATGTCCGGCAGGTTGGGCACGGTCAGCACACCGGTGGCGCCGATCACGAATCGGGCCGTTAGTTCGCCGCCGGGGTCCGTCTGAATCCGCCACAGCGCATGGTGCTCGTCGAACTCCGCGGCGATCACCTTGGTGTTGAACCGGATTCGCGACCGGATGCCGTATTTGTCGACGCAGTGGTCGGCGTACGCCTTGAGCTCGCGGCCCGGTGCGTATGTTCGCGACCAGCGGGGGCTCTGCTCGAAGGAGAACTGGTAGGAGAACGACGGAATGTCCACGGCGATACCGGGATAGGTGTTCCAGTGCCAGGTGCCGCCGACGCCATCCCCGGCTTCGACGACGAGATAGTCGGCGAAGCCGGCCTTGTCCAGTTCGATTGCGGCGCCGATGCCCGAAAATCCGGCCCCCACGATCAGCGTGTGGTAATCGGGTTTCATCGGCGCCTGCTTGCCGTGACGTGCACCCCGCGCTTGGGCCGCAGAGTCAAGGTCGCCTCGAGTTCGACCGGGTCGTCGGGGCAGAGCTCAAAGGTGAAGCGCTGGCTCATGATTGCCGCCATTAGCACCATCTCCATCAGGGCGAAGCTCTGTCCGATACAGATGCGCCGACCGCCGCCGAACGGCAGGTATGCCGAGCGGGGACGGTCCTTATCCGGCGGACAGAACCGGGTTGGGTCGAAGGTTTCCGGGTCGGGCCACCAGCGTGGGTCGTGGTGGATGTGGTGGATCGGGATGAGGACGGTGGTGCCGCGGCGGATGTGGTGTCCGCCAATGACGTCGTCCTCGATGGCGCGCCGCGAGATGGTCCACACCGCGGAGAAGTAGCGCTGCGATTCCTGCAGGCATGCGGTGGTCCACGGCAAGCTGCCCAGGTCGTCGGCGGTTGGACGGCGAGTACCCAGCACATCGTCGACCTCGGCGAGCATCCGATCCCGGGCCTCGGTGTGCTGCGCCAACAGATACCAGAACCAGGACATGGCATTCGCGGTGGTTTCGTGACCGGCGAGCATGAACGTCAACGCCTCGTCGCGGATCCGCTGGCGTGGCCATCGTCCGCCGTCGGCGCGGAGCAACACATTGAGCAGGTCGGCGGAGTCGGTCGGGTGCAGCAGGCGGTGATCGATCACCGCGTTGACCGCACGGTCGAGCGTCAGCAAGATGTCCTGCATGTCGCGCAACGGTGGCGGCAGCCGGACGCCGCAGAAGGCAAACCAGTGCAGCGCGTCGTAGACCGGCCGCGGCATCAGGCCCCACAATGCGAATCGCTGCAGCCGCTCAGCATGCCGTAGTCCGCGGGTGGCCAGGTCGCTCATGCTCTGGACCAACGGTCCGAAGTCTTGGCTGAACAGGGAATTGGCGACCACGCGCAGGGTGGCCTCGACCATCGTCTCATGGATGTCGAACGGTTTGCCGGTTTCCAGCGCATCGGTGACGTCTGTGATCGGGTCGATCATCAGGTCGACGATGTCGTTCAGGCGGCGCCGCGCGAAGGTCGGGTTCAGGACGCCGCGGTGAGTGGCCCAGGAATCGCCCTCGTCGGTGAGCAGATTGATGCCCACGGTCGCCCGGATGGGCTCGTATTCGTTTGATTTCACGTATTTCAGCCGGGCCTCGTGCAGCACGTGATCGACATATTCGGGGTGGCTGATCGAGACGAAACGTCTACCAGCACAACGAAATCGGACGATATCGTGGCCGCGTGTCCGGCCCGCGAATCCGTTGCCCACATCGAATCCGACAGTGAGGGCTTCCCGCGTCATCGTCCAGGAGCTCAGCCGGGTGGCCGGTCCCGTTCGGGGCCGCTCGGCAGTGAGGATGGCCATAACTCCAACTGTATGGATGACGGCGGCGGTCAGTAATGAGATTATCGGACACAGAGTTGGGAATTTAGGACACCTGATGGAACTTCTGCCGACGCTGAGTCACCCGGTGCATGCGACCCGGGTGCTGTGCGAAGTGGCCAACGAACGCGGGGTCCCGACCAACGAGGTGCTGGCCGGTACCTCGATCGATCCTGCCGATCTCAACAAGCCGGACACGATGGTCAGCGCGGTCGACGAGATCACCGCGGTGCGCCGGCTGCTGGCCCGGCTTCCCGGGGTCGCGGGGATCGGCGTCGATGTGGGCAGCCGGTCCACGCTCACCCACCTCGGATTGTTCGGGTTTGCGGTGATGTCGTGCGGCACTCTTCGCGAACTGTTTTCCATCGCGATGCGCTATTTCTCGCTGACCACGATGCACATCCACCTCACGCTGTTCGAAACCGCCGAAGAGTGCGTCATCGAACTCGACGCCGATCACCTGCCCACCGACGTGCAGGGCTTCTTCATCGAGCGCGACATCGCCGGAATCATCGCGACCACAATCGGTTTCGTGCTTCCGGTGGCGGAGAAATACGCGGACGAGGTCTCGGCTGAGCTGGCGGTCGACGAGGAACTGCTGCGGCCGCTGCTCGAACTGGTGCCGGTGCACGTGCGGTTCGGCCGGGCGCACAACCGGTTGCACATCCCGCGCGCCATGTTCGACGAGCCGCTGCCGCAGGCCGACCCGCACACGCTGGAGATGTGCATGGCGCAGTGCGACGTGCTGATGCAGAAGAGCGAGCGCCGCCGGGGCATCACGGCGTTGGTGCGCAGCAAGCTGTTCCGCGATTCCGGCGTCTTCCTCACTCTTCCCGACGTCGCGGGCCAACTCGGCATCCACCCGCGAACGCTGCGCCGTCGGCTCGCAGAGGAGGGCACGTCCTTCCGTGCCCTGCTCAACGAAGCCCGCTCAACGGTGGCGGTCGACTTGCTGCGCAACGTCGGGCTGACCGTCGAAGAGGTGTCGACGCGGCTGGGGTACACGGAGGTCTCGACCTTCTCGCACGCGTTCAAGCGCTGGCATGGCGTCGCGCCGAGCGCCTACACGCAGCGCGGCCCCTAGGCGTGCAGCGCCTTCCTCAACGCCGCGATCCCGCGGTTGGTGGCCTCGGCGGCGGCGGGTATCACCAGCGCGAAGCTGGCGTAACCGTGCACCAGGGTCGGCTCGTTGCTCAGCTCGGCCGGCACACCCGCAAGGTTGAGCAGCTCGGCGTACCGTGCCCCGTCGTCGCGCAGCGGATCGTGCTCGGCGGTTCCGATGTAGGCGGGCGGCAAACCGGACAAATCGGCCGCATTGGCGGGCGAGAGGGTGGCGGGTAGTGCCTGAGGATCCGTGATGTCGACGCCGGGCAGATACCAGCCCAGAAAGGCGTCGATGACTTCCCGGTCCAGGATGGGCGCGAAGGCGTTCTCGGTGAACGACGGCAGCGACATGTCGGCCGTGACGACCGGGTACCAGAGCAGCTGGAAGGCGAGCGCCGGTCCGCCGTGATCGCGCGCGAGATGCGTCATCACCGCGGCGAGGTTACCCCCCGCGGAGTCGCCGGCCACGGCGATGCGATCCGGGTCGCCGCCGAGGTCGGCGGCGTTCTCGGCCACCCACCGCAACGCGGCCCAGCAATCGTTCACCCCGGCCGGGAAGGGATGCTCGGGGGCCAGCCGGTAGTCGACCGAAACCACGATGGCCTCCGCGCCGACGGCGTGGGAGCGGGCCACGGGGTCGTGCGTCTCCAGGTCGCCCAGCGCGAATCCGCCGCCGTGGTAGAAGACCACCACGGGCAGTGGTCGATCGAGCTCATCCTCGCCGGACGGCCAGTAGATCCGAACGGGAATGTCCGTGAGATCGCCGTAACCGATCGTTCGGTCTTCTACCTGCACCTCCGGCAGCAGCTGCGGCGGCACTTGGAGCTGCCGCAGCCTCGAGCGCGCCACCTCGACACCGTCGGCGGCGCTGAAGGTCATCGGAAACGCGTCGAGCAACGCTTTGAACGTCGGATCGATGCCCGCTCGGGCGATGGTCGGCTCAATCATGCGTTTACCGTACCGTTCCGAGCCGTTAATGCAGCGCAGCTCGCAAGGCGGCGAGCCCGCGATCCATTGCCGCGGTGGCGGCGGGGACCACACCCGCATAACCCAGGTAGCCGTGCACCATGGTGTCGGCGTTGTGCAACTCGACGGGGACGCCGGCAGCGGCCAGCAGCTCGCCGTATCGGATGCCGTCGTCGCGCAGCGGGTCGTGACCGGCCACTGCGATGTAGGCCGGCGGTAGGTTACCGAGGTCTTCAGCCCGCCCCGGCGCCATGCCCGGCGGGGGATCGGAGGGGTCGACTTCGCCTGCATACCAACGGGAGAACGCGGCCACCGCATCGGCGTCGAGGATCGGCGCGGCGGCGTTCTCGGTGAAGGACGGCAGTGACGGATCCCACAGCGTGGAGGGGTACCACAACAGCTGAAAAGCGATCGGCGGTCCGTTGTGGTCACGCGCCAGCTGCGCCGTCACCGCGGAGAGGGTCGCGCCGGCTGAATCTCCGGCGACTGCCATCCATGTGGTCCCCCGATCGACGACGGCACCAATGTCATCGGCGTGCGCGGCGACCCACTGCGTTGCGGCCCAGGCGTCTTCGACGGCGGCGGGATAGGGGTGCTCGGGCGCCAACCGGTAGTCGACGGATACCACGATCGCGTCGGCGCCCACCGCGTGCTGACGCGACGTCCCGTCGTGGGTGTCCAGGTCGCCGACGACGAAGCCGCCGCCGTGGAAATACAGAACGACGGGCGTTGCCGCGCTTCGCCCGGGATGAGTTGGTGGCCAATAGATCCGGATTCCGATTGGGCCGCCGGGACCCGGGATGGCCCGGTCCTCGACCAGCAGCTCGGGGTGCAGCGGGCGGCGCGGCAGGTCGCGGAACCGCCGTCGCAGAGCCTCGACACCATCGCGGGCTGATAGCCGGAACGGAACCGCATCAAGTACCTTCAGCAGAGTGGGGTCGATACCGGGTTTCTCGTCGGCGGTGTCCAGGCTGGGCATGGAAGTACCGTACGCACCCCGGCGGGTGTCGGGGGCCTGGGTCTTGGCCGGCTGGGCAGGGACCGCCTATGGCGTATACCTGACCGTGCTCGCCTTGCGCTCGCCGCCGGGAACCGTGTTGACCGGCCACTGGTTCCTGCAGCCGGTGTTCAAGGCGTCGATGGCGCTGCTGCTGGCGGTCGCCGCGCTGGGACACATCGTCATCCGCGAGCGACGCTGGCTGGTGCCGGCGCTGCTGTTGTCGGCCGCCGGCGACTGGCTGTTGGCGATTCCCTGGTCGACGCTTTCATTCGGCCTCGGGCTCTCGGCGTTTCTGTTGGCACACTTGTGTTTTCTGGTCGCGTTGGTCCCCCTGGCCCAACCGTCGACGGTGCGGGTGGCCGGCGTCATCTTGGTGTGTCTGGTTGCGGTGTCCCTGCTGGCGTGGTTCTGGCCGCACCTGAGCCGCGACAAGCTGACCATTCCGGTGACGGCCTATATGGTCGCGCTGGCCGCGATGGTGTGCATGGCGCTGCTCGCGGACTTGCCGACAATCTGGACCGCGGTGGGGGCGGTGTGTTTCGGGGTTTCCGATGCGATGATCGGCATCGGCCGGTTCATCCTGAACAACGACGCGCTGGCGGTGCCGATCTGGTGGCTGTACGCCGCGGCTCAGATCCTGATCACCGCCGGATTCTTTTTCGGCCGAGTGGATAGCGGTGAGGAATCGGAATACGACGCCGATTACGACGCGGAGTATGACGAGGAGTACGACGAGTACGAATCCGACTCCGACGAGCGATAGTGTCGGTCACCGGCGTTACGGTGGGCCGCGTGGCGAACACATTGGCTGACAAGGTAACTCGGGGCTCGAGGACGCGGTGACGCGGAGCGGCGGTGCGCGCACTCCCGTCGAGGTCGAACCGATCGCCCGAGTGCTGCCGATGCTCTCGGTGCCGCACCTGGACCGCGAGTTCGATTACCTGGTATCGGCCGAACAGTCCGACGATGCGCAGCCCGGCGTACGCGTGCGGGTGCGCTTCCACGGTCGGCTGGTCGACGGGTTTCTGCTCGAGCGCCGCAACGACACCGACCACGCGGGCAAGCTGGGCTGGCTCGATCGTGTGGTGTCGGCCGAACCGGTACTGACGGCGGAAACCCGTCGATTGGTCGACGCCGTGGCGGCCCGCTATGCGGGCACCCGCCCCGATGTGTTGCGGCTGGCCGTTCCGCCCCGGCATGCCCGGGTGGAACGCGAGGCCACGGCGACGGTTGCGCTGCCCGACACGTCGATTCCGGCGCCGGTCGACCCGTCGGGCTGGGACGTTTACGGCCGCGGCGGGCAGTTCCTTGCCGCTCTGGCCGAGTCTCGTGCCGCGCGCGCGGTCTGGCAGGCGCTGCCGGGCGAGCAGTGGGCCGAGCGGTTCGCGGAGGCGGCGGCGCAAACCATCCGGACGGGGCGCGCGGCGCTGGCGATCGTGCCTGATCAGCGCGATCTGGACGCGCTGTGGCGGGCGGCGACGGCGCGGATCGACGAGAACAGCGTGGTGGCCCTTTCGGCCGGACTCGGGCCGGCGGCCCGCTATCGGCGTTGGCTTGCCGCGCTGCGCGGTACGGCGCGCTTCGTGATCGGCACCCGGAGCGCGGTGTTCGCTCCGGTGAGCGACCTGGGGCTGGTCATGGTGTGGGCCGATGCCGATGACACCCTGGCCGAGCCCCGGGCGCCCTACCCCCATGCCCGGGAGGTCGCGATGCTGCGCGCGCATCAGGCACGCTGCGCGGCGCTGATCGGTGGTTATTCGCGGACCGCCGAAGCTCACGCGCTGGTGCGCAGCGGATGGGCGCGGGACATCATCGCGGCCCGGCCGGTGATGCGTGCCCGTACCCCGCGGGTGGTCGCCCTCGACGACAGCGGCTACGCCGACGAACGCGACCCCGCGGCGCGCACGGCGCGCATCCCGTACATTGCGCTGCGAGCGGCTCGCGCCGCGCTGGATGCCGGAGCGCCGGTGTTGGTTCAGGTACCGCGGCGCGGCTACATCCCGTCGTTGGCCTGCGGACGTTGCCGCACCATCGCGCGCTGCCGGCACTGCACCGGACCGCTGTCCCTGCACGAACGCGGCCCGGGTGGCGTGTGCCGCTGGTGCGGACGCGCCGAGCCGATGTTGCGCTGCGCGCGCTGTGGATCCGACGCGGTGCGGGCGGTGGTCGTCGGGGCTCGCCGCACGGCCGAAGAGCTCGGCCGCGCCTTCGCGGGTACACCGGTCGTCACCTCGGCAGGTGACGCGATCGTTGCCGAGGTGGCCGCCAGCCCGGCCCTCGTGGTTGCCACTCCGGGTGCGGAACCCCGCGCACGGGGCGGGTACGGCGCGGCACTGCTGCTGGATACCTGGGCGCTGTTGGGTCGGCAAGATCTGCGCGCGGCCGAGGACGCCCTCTGGCGGTGGATGGCCGCCGCCGCGCTGGTGCGTGCCCGCGGCGACGGCGGCACGGTGTTGGTGGTCGCCGAATCATCCATCCCCACAGTGCAATCGCTGATTCGCTGGGATCCGGTCGGTCACGCGGAGGCTGAACTGGCGGCTCGAACCGAGGTTGGTCTGCCACCGAGTGTGCACATGGCCGCCGTGGACGGGACGGCCGCCGCCGTTGACGCCCTGCTTGCAGAAGCCCGGCTGGGCGAGCAGGCAAGCCTGCACGCCGATCTGCTGGGACCGGTGGATCCGCCGCCGGGTGTGCGCCGCCCGGCGGGAACCCCCGCCGGGGTACCGGTGACCAGAATGCTGGTGCGCGTGCGCCGCGAGCAGGGCCTGGCGCTGGCGGCCAGCCTGCGACGGGGCGCCAGTTTGCTCAGTGCCCGCCAAGGCCAGGAGCCGGTTCGGATCCAGCTAGACCCGTTGCACATCGGTTAAACACCCGGTGCCAAATCGATCCCTATGGCGATAATATGTGTCGGAATGTGTCACCGAGTCCGATATTGGATGTTGGCCGGCAGGGGGAGAGGGCAGCGATGGTTTCGGACCACGTGACCTCGGCCGACGAGTCGCTGGACGCCATCACCGACGCGTTGCTGACGGCTTCCCGGTTGCTGGTGGCCATTTCGGCGCGTTCCATCGCGCAGGTCGACGAGACGATCACCATTCCGCAGTTCCGGACCCTGGTCATCTTGGCCAACCGCGGTCCCATCAACCTCGCCACGCTGGCGGGTTTGCTGGGTGTGCAACCTTCGGCCACCGGCCGGATGGTCGACCGGCTCGTTGCCGCCGGGCTGATCGACCGGCTGCCGCACCCGACGTCACGGCGCGAACTGCTGGCCGCGCTGACCAGGCGCGGCCGTGAGGTGGTTCGGAAGGTCACCGCCCACCGGCGTGCCGAGATCGCCGGCATTGTGGAGAAGATGCCGCCGCCGGAGCGCCACGGTCTGGTGCGGGCGCTGACGGCGTTCACCGCCACCGGGGGGGAGCCAGACGTCCAGCTGGACGCGGATATCGATGTGTAGCCTGCTGTCGATCAGGCGTGGCCCCCATCGAGCCGCTTCTTAGACTGGGCCCGTGCGTCTCGTCTTCGCCGGCACCCCGGAACCCGCGCTGCCCGCGTTACGCCACCTCATCCACTCAACCCGGCACGACGTGGTCGCGGTGCTGACTCGACCCGACGCTGCGGCCGGTCGTCGCCGCAAGCCGGCGCCCTCACCCGTGGCACGCGAGGCGCTCGCCCGCGGCATTCCACTGCTGCGGCCGGAGCGCCCCAATTCGCCGGAGTTCGTCGCCGAACTGTCGGAGTTGGCACCGGATTGTTGCGCCGTCGTGGCCTACGGCGCGCTGCTGCGCGACGCCCTGCTCGCCGTGCCCCCATGCGGCTGGATCAACCTGCACTTTTCGCTGTTGCCCGCCTGGCGCGGCGCGGCACCGGTGCAGGCCGCGATCGCCGCGGGCGACACGATCACCGGAGCGACCACCTTCCGGATCGAGCCGGACCTGGACAGCGGACCGGTCTACGGGGTGGTCACCGAGGCGATCCGTCCCACCGACACCGCGGGTGATTTGCTTGCGCGACTTGCAGTTTCGGGTGCGGAGCTGCTGTCGGCGACGCTGGACGGCATCGCCGAGGGCACGCTGACGCCGCAGCCGCAACCGACCGACCGAGTCAGCATGGCGCCGAAGATTACCGTCGAGCAGGCCCGCGTGCGTTGGGAATTGCCGGCGGCCGTGGTGGAGCGCCGGATCCGCGCCGTCACTCCGAATCCTGGCGCGTGGACCGTCATCGGTGAGTTGCGGGTCAAACTCGGGCCGGTGCGGCTCGGCGACGGCTGCGCCCCGCCGGAGCCCTTGGCGCCCGGCGCAATTCACGTAGACCGACAAGGCGTGTGGGTAGGTACCAGCTCGGAACCGGTACGGCTGGGCCAAATTCAACCGCCCGGCAAGAAATTCATGGACGCCGTCGACTGGGCGCGGGGCGCCCGGCTCGATCCCGCGGCACGGGCGTCATGAATCAACCCCGTCCGCGGGACCGAGGCAGCGGCAAGGACCGTCGAGCCCTGGACCCGGCCCGTGCCGCGGCGTTCGAGGTGCTGCGCGCCGTCAGCGAGCGCGATGCGTACGCGAACCTGGCGCTGCCCGCGCTGCTGCGCGAGCGCGGAATCAGCGGGCGCGACGCTGCTTTCGCCACCGAACTGACCTACGGCACCTGCCGCACCCGGGGACTGCTCGACGCCATCATCGGGGCCGCCGCCGGGCGGTCGCCGGAAGCCATCAACCCCGTCCTGCTCGACCTGCTCCGGCTGGGGACTTATCAGCTGCTGCGCACCCGGGTCGACCCGCACGCCGCCGTGTCCACCACGGTGGATCAGGCCGGCATCGAATTCGATTCGGCGCGAGCAGGTTTCGTCAACGGTGTGCTGCGGACCATTTCCGGCCGCGACGAGAAGTCGTGGGTAGCCGAGCTGGCTCCCGACGCGGCGCGAGATCCGATCGGGCACGCGGCCTTCGTGAGCGCACATCCGCGCTGGATCGCGCAGGCCTTTGCCGACGCGCTGGGTGCGGCCGCCACTGAACTCGACGAGCTGCTGGCCAGCGACGACCAACGGCCTCAGGTGCACCTCGCGGCGCGCCCCGGAGTGCTGACGGCCGCCGAGCTCGCCGATGCGGTCGGGGGCACCATCGGTCGGTATTCGCCGTACGCGGTGTATCTGCCGAAAGGGAATCCCGGCCGGCTCCAACCGGTCCGCGACGGCTCCGCCCTGGTCCAGGACGAGGGCAGCCAGTTGGTTGCCCGGGCCGTGACGCTCGCGTCCGTCGAGGGCGACGCCGGACGGTGGCTGGACCTGTGTGCGGGTCCGGGCGGCAAGACCGCGCTGCTCGCCGCGCTCGGCCGGAGTCAATACCCAGAATCCGGGGCTCGCATCACGGCCGTGGAGCCGTTGGCGGGTCGCGCGGATCTGGTCGCGGAGAACACCCGAGGGTTGCCGGTCGACGTCGTGCGCGTCGATGGGCGCCGCAGCGGTCTCGAGCCGGGCTTCGACCGCGTACTCGTCGACGCGCCGTGTACCGGGTTGGGGGCGCTGCGGCGGCGGCCCGAGGCGCGCTGGCGCCGCCGGCCCTCCGACGTGCCAACGCTGGCAAAGCTGCAGCGCGAGCTGCTGGCCGCCGCAATCGAGCTGACCCGGCCCGGCGGAGTGGTGCTCTACGCGACGTGCTCGCCGCACCTCGCGGAAACCGTTGGGGTGGTGGGCGATGCGCTGCGCCGCCATCCGGTGCGCACACTGGACGCCCGCCCGCTGTTCGAGCCCGTCCGAGAAGGCCTCGGGGATGGCCCGTATGTGCAGCTCTGGCCGCACCGGCACGGCACCGACGCCATGTTCGCGGCCGCGCTACGCCGCTTACCGGCGTAGCGCGGGCGCGACTTGATGACCGTGCCGCGGCCGCGCTACGCCGCTTGCCGGCGTAGCGCTACGCCGCGCCTGAGGTGAGCCCGTCGGCCGGGCTGCGTAATGTGGCGCGCATGGCTCGCAGTTCGGGACCTCTGACGGGGCCGTTGATCGCCCCCTCGATCCTCGCCGCTGATTTCGCCAGACTCGCCGACGAAGCGGCCGCCGTGCGGGGCGCCGACTGGTTGCATGTCGACGTGATGGACAACCACTTCGTGCCGAACCTGACCATTGGCCTGCCGGTCGTCGAGGACCTACTGGCGACCACCACCATTCCGATGGACTGCCATTTGATGATCGAGGACCCGGACCGCTGGGCGCCCCCGTACGCCGAAGCGGGTGCCTACAACGTCACCTTCCACGCCGAGGCCACGGACAACCCCATCAGCGTCGCCCGCGATATCCACGCCGCCGGCGCCAAAGCGGGGCTCAGCATCAAGCCCAAGACTCCGCTGGAGCCGTACCTGGAGATCCTGCCGCACTTCGATACCTTCCTCGTCATGTCGGTGGAGCCCGGTTTCGGCGGTCAGAGCTTCATCCCCGAGGTGCTGGGGAAGGTTCGTACGGTGCGGAAGATGGCCGACGCGGGGGAGCTGACGATCCTCGTCGAGATCGACGGCGGCATCAACGAAGACACCATCGAGCAGGCCGCCGAGGCCGGCGTCGACTGCTTTGTCGCCGGCTCCGCGGTTTACGGTGCCGACAATCCGGAGGCGGCATTGGAGTCATTGCGCCGACAGGCCGCGGGCGCGTCACCGCATCTGCGCGCATGAACCAGCCCCAGTCGGTCAAGAGCATCGACGACGCGATGCGCCTGGCGATCGAACAGTCTTACTCGGTCAAGGGCACCACCTATCCGAACCCCCCGGTCGGAGCGGTCATCGTCGACCAGGAGGGGCGGGTCGTCGGCGTCGGCGCCACCCAGCCCGCGGGCGGGGACCACGCCGAGGTGATGGCTCTGCGCCGGGCCGGCAGCTTGGCCGCCGGCGGCATCGCGGTGATCACCCTCGAGCCGTGCAATCACTTCGGGAAGACGCCGCCGTGCGTGAACGCCCTGATCGACGCGAGGGTCGCGACGGTGGTCTACGCCGTCGGCGATCCCAACGCGATCGCGGGCGGCGGCGCGGGCCGGCTCCAGTCGGCCGGGGTGCAAGTTGGGGCAGGGGTGCTGGCCGACGTCGTGGCCGGCGGACCGCTACGGGAGTGGCTGTACAAGGTAAGGACCGGACTGCCGCACGTCACCTGGAAGTACGCCAGCAGCCTCGACGGCCGCAGCGCTGCGGCCGATGGCACCAGTCAGTGGATCTCCAGCGAGGCCTCGCGGTTCGACCTGCATCGCCGGCGGGCCATCGTCGACGCGATCGTCGTCGGCACCGGCACCGTGCTGGCCGACGATCCGGCGTTGACCGCCCGGCTGGCCGACGGTTCACTGGCGCAGCGCCAACCGCTGCGGGTGGTGGTGGGCACCCGCGAGATACCGCCTGAGGCAAAGGTTCTCAACGACGATTCGCGCACCATGGTGATTCGTACTCGCGACCCGATGGAGGTGATCAAGGCGCTCTCGGACCGCACCGATGTGCTGCTCGAGGGAGGCCCCACTCTCGCCGGCGCATTCCTGCGAGCCGGGGCGATCAACCGCATCCTTGCCTACTTCGCGCCGATCCTGCTGGGCGGTCCCATCACGGCGGTCGACGATGTCGGGGTGCCCACCATCGCGCGGGCGTTGCGCTGGCGGTTCGACGGCGTCGACCGGGCAGGTCCCGACCTGGTGCTCAGCCTGGTGCCGCACGGCTACGGATGAATGAATGACTCAGCCGGCTAGCTGCAGTCAGTGCGCTCGGGCCGGGTTTGTCTCGGCCTGCTGCTCGGGCACTTCCGGTTCTTCGGCATGCTCTTTGCGGCCGCCGACCAGCAGGCCCAGCAGCGCTCCCACCACACAGATGCCGACCGTGACCTTGAAGATGTCGCCGTACATCTCGGCGAACGCCTGGAGGTACAGGGTTGCCTGGGCGGCCACCCGCTCGAACAGGGTGGCATTGGGGGGGATCGCCGCCGTCAGCCCCGCCACGATCTGGTTGAACCGGTAGAACCCCCAGGCCGTCAGCGCGGCGATACCGATCAACATCCCCGTCATGCGGGCCACCACCACGGACGCCGAGGCGATGCCGTGTTGCGCGGCCGGGACCACCCGCAGCGCGGCCGACGACAGCGGCCCGATCACCAGGCCGAGTCCAAGACCGGCCACCAGCAGGTCGGCGTGCAAGGCCGGCACGCTGAACAACCCGAAGATGTTGTGCCGGTGCTCCATCACGTCTTCGCGCCAGTAGTGGATCAGCCAGTACCCGTAGGCGGCGATGAGCAACCCGATGAAGGTCATCAACCGGTCGCCGATCCGGGTGGCGATCCACCCGCCCAGCACGGCGCCGACCGGCAGCGCGATGAGGAACCACAGCAGCAACCCGGCGGCCTGATTCTGGTTCATCTGCAGCACGCCCTGCCCGAACAGCTCCACGTCGACCAGCGTCACCATCAGCGCCGCACCCGCGGCCAGCGAGGCGCCCAGGGCGGCGAGGAAGGGGCGGAAATGCACGCCGGTCGGATCGATCAGCCGGGTGCGCGAGAAGCGCTCCCACACCACGAACGCCACCGCGGCGATAACGGCCCCGATCACCAACGGCAGCCCGTAGCTCGGCAGCACCTGCTTGCCGTCGGGGTTGGGGTTGTACAGCCCGATCACGGCGAGACCCAGCGCGATGGCCAGCAGCAGGCCGCCGACCAGGTCGATGCGCTCCGGCTCATCGGTGCGTTCCCGCGGCGGCAAGCTGAACTGGATCATCGCCATGGCGATCAGGGTGAGCGGCACGTTGATCCAGAACACATACCGCCAGTCGTGGAACAAATAGACGATAAAGATGCCGTAGAGCGGGCCCAGCACGCTACCGAGCTCCTGCGCGGCGCCGATGCCGCCCAGCACGCCGGCGCGGTTGCGTTTCGACCAGAGGTCGGCACCCAGGGCCAGGGTGACGGGCAGGAGTGCGCCGCTGGCCACGCCCTGGATGGTTCGGCCGGCGATCAGCAGATGGAAATCACCCCAATGCCCGGCCAGCGCGGTGATCACCGACCCGACGATGAAAAGCGCGAGGCTGGCCTGCAACAGCAGCTTGCGGCCGAACCGGTCGGAGGCCCGCCCCAGCAGCGGCATGGCCGCGATGTAGCCCAGCAGGTACATCGTGACGATCCAGGTGATGCGCTGCAGCTGGTTAATCGGAATCCCGACGTCGTGCATGATGTCGCGCATGATCGTGACCACGACATAGGTGTCGAGGGCGCCCAGCAGTACCGCGAGGCTGCCCGCGCTGATGGCGACGCGGCGTCCCGCCTGCGCTCTCACGAGGTCACCGGGGGCTTCGTGACGTTGACCGCCTGGCCCCAATTGGAGAACGTCATCTGAACCGAGTTGCCGGAGCTCTTCTGCAAACTGGCCTGGACGAGCTGGTGGTCGCCGGTCTCCTGGATCCACACCGTAGCCGGCACCGGCTGCGTCGCGTTGAACGGCGGCGCGAGCTTGTTCACCGCGTCCGCCGAGACGTTTCCGCTGATCTTGATCGTCGTCTGCCCGTTGATGGTTTCGCGGCCCTCGGCCTTGGCGTTGGTGAAGTTGTTCAGCGCGTTTGCCAAGCCGGAGTCCGGATTCAGGATCACCGAGGGATCGTAGATGTCGGAGGCCTTACCGAAATCGCTCCACTTGTTCGGCGTGAGGGTGGCGTACAGGTCGCCGTCGACGACGACGAAGTCCAGTTGCACGTCGGCTCCCCCTAGCGTGACGGTGGCGTTGCCTTGCGCGGCGGTGGCCGGTGCGGTGGTGAGGTCACCGGTGAGGACCTTGATTGGCATGCCCGTGATCTTGCCGTTCACCGTTAACACGAGATGGCCACTCTTGACGTTCTTGGTGGTTTCGGCGGATTGCTTGACCAGTGTGGTGGCGTCGGGCAGCGGGCCCCCGCTCTGCTTCGAACCTGACGAGCACCCGGCGATGGCAGCGGTGGCAAGGGTCAGGGAAGCGAGCACGGCAAAGAGACGGTGGCGGGTGTGCATACCCTGCATCGTAGAGGGTGCCGGTTAGCGGCCCCCCGAACGCGGGACCCGCTTCGCCCGTCGTCCACGCATTAACCTGGTGCGATGTTCACCGGAATTGTCGAGGAACTCGGGGAGGTGACCGGCCGCGACGTCCTCACCGACGCCGCGCGCCTGACGATTCGGGGGCCCGTGGTGACCGCCGACGCCGCCCACGGTGATTCGATCGCCGTCAACGGGGTGTGTCTGACTGTGGCCGAGTTGTTGCCGGACGCCCGATTCACCGCCGACGTCATGGGCGAAACCTTGAACAGATCCAATCTCGGGGAATTGCACGTGGGCAGCCGGGTGAACCTGGAGCGCGCCGCGGCGGTCAACAGCCGGCTCGGGGGGCACATCGTCCAAGGCCACGTGGACGGTACCGGCCGAGTGGTGGCTCGTTCACCCTCCGAGCATTGGGAGGTGGTGCGCATCGAGATGCCGGCGGCGGTGGCCCGCTACGTCGTCGAGAAGGGATCGATCACTGTCGACGGGGTGTCCCTGACGGTCTCGGGGCTGGGCGCCGAACCGCGCGACTGGTTCGAGGTATCGCTCATCCCGACGACGCGGGAACTGACCACGCTGGGCGGTGCTCCGGTCGGAACGCGGGTGAACCTCGAAGTGGACGTCATCGCCAAGTATGTCGAGCGGTTACTTACTCGCGGTGGCTCCGCGCCCCGCGCCGCAGAATCCGCGCCCCAGAACACTTTTCGACACATGTAGAGCAAAACGCGGAATGCTGGGCTGAAACCCGCGTACTCTCATAGAGCTTTCACATAAATCCCGGTAGCGATGTGTCGACGGCGTGGCGGAGTAGCGATGTCGTATCTCGTGGCGGTTCCCAGGGTTCGTGGCTTCGGCGGCGTCGGATCTGGCGGGCATCGGCTCGGGGCTGACCGCGGCGAATGCGGCGGCGGCGCCGTCCACGACCGCGGTGGTGGCGGCGGCGGGTGATGAGGTGTCGGCGGCGATCGCATCGCTATTTTCCACTCATGCGCAGGCTTTTCAGGCGTTCGGTGCGCAGGCGGCGGCGGCGGTTCATGCCTAGTTCGTGCAGACGATGAATGCCGCCGGGAGCGCCTACGCGGGCACCGAAGCGGCTAACGCCCCTGCATTGC
Organism: Mycobacterium sp.; assembly: GCF_019247615.1. Classification (GTDB taxonomy): domain Bacteria; phylum Actinomycetota; class Actinomycetes; order Mycobacteriales; family Mycobacteriaceae; genus Mycobacterium. The sequence goes on from NZ_JAFBAT010000027.1 coordinate 35,440, forward strand.
AGAACACTGGCAAGACGTGCGGGCGGTGATCAATGCGCCCACCAACTTCCTGTTGGGGACCCCTTTGATCGGCAAGGGGGCCAACGGGGCGCCGGGGACCGGGCAAAACGGGGGGCCGGGCGGGCTGTTGTTCGGGCCCGGCGGTGACGGCGGGTCAGGTGCGCCTGGGCAGCCCGGCGGCAAGGGCGGCACGCTTGGTTTGTCGGCAACGGCGGCCGAGGCGGCGCCGGCGGGGCCGGCACCACGGGCTCCGCGGCCAACGGCACCAACGGCGGCAACGGCGGGGTCGGCGGTACCGGGGGCAATCCCGGCAACAACGGCAACAGGGGCTCGACCAACACCGGTGCTGTCGGCAGCGGCGGTTTCGCCGACAGCAACGGCGGTGGTGGCGGCGGCGGAGTCGCTGTCGGAGGCGACTTGAGCGGTTTCGCCGGCGGCGGCATTGGCGGCAATGGGCGGCTAGCGCTGCCGGACCAACCCCAAGCGCACTTTTGGCCGCAGCGGCGGCGTGCCGCTGCGGCCAAAAGCCCTAATTTTTCAGATCAGCTGGTTATTCGTTCCTGATCAGAGAGGGGTCCAAGCCCCGTTGTTCCAGAATCCCCAACCATTCGCGTCGGCGTTCCATACGACCTGTGCCCATGGCGCCCACACCGGTGGCGGCGGCATCGGCCGCGCCCACGGCGGCGGCGCACCATAACCGGCCGGGCCGCCGTAGTTGTCGTCCCAGTCACGGCAGTTGTTCCAGTTCTGGTAGGGGCCCAAGCCCGGGTCCCACTGGTCGCCCGGGCACCAGTGGTGGTGGTACATCGGTGCGGGAGGCGGCGCGGCCTGGGCGGCACCCGCTGTCAGGCCGAGCATGCCCGCGGCCACGCCACCGGCCGCCAGCGCGCCCGTGCACAGTCGAAGCCACGGCCGTGATTGCTTGGTGGTGTTCGATTCGTTGATGGTCATGCCCCAGCCCATTCCCCGTGCGATTTTCCCAAAACCACCTTCCCGGCGTGGCTGCCAACTTCAAATGCCACGCTTAACCGGGGCACAGGTGACGCTTACGTCGGTCGCGCCGCCTTGCGCGGCCTCGTTTGCCCTGGTCAGGGCCAGCTTGGGCACGTGCCACGTTGTTGCAATAACGGCGGCGCCGAGGTAGTTCATACTGAGTGCAACACCTGGGTCCCCGCGGGGCCGTACGACAGCAAGGCAGCAGAGATGACGAGGTTGGACTCCGTCGAACGGGCGGTTGCCGACATTGCGGCCGGTAAGGCGGTCATCGTCATCGATGACGAGGATCGGGAGAACGAAGGCGACCTGATATTTGCCGCCGAGATGGCGACCCCGGAGATGGTGGCCTTCATGGTCCGCTACACCTCCGGTTACCTGTGCGTACCATTGGACGGCGCGATCTGCGACCGGCTGGGGCTGCTGCCGATGTACGCGGTGAACCAGGACAAGCACGGAACCGCCTACACGGTCACAGTCGACGCGAAACGCGGCGTGGGCACCGGGATTTCGGCATCCGACCGGGCGACGACCATGCGGCTGCTGGCCGATCCCGACAGCGTCGCCGACGACTTCACCCGCCCCGGTCACGTTGTTCCGTTGCGCGCCAAGGACGGTGGCGTGTTACGCAGACCCGGACACACCGAAGCCGCCGTCGATCTTGCCCGGATGGCGGGACTGCAGCCCGCGGGCGCTATCTGCGAGATCGTCAGCCAGAAGGACGAAGGCTCGATGGCCCAGACCGACGAATTGCGGGTCTTCGCCGACGAACACGATCTCGCGCTGATCACCATCGCCGACCTGATCGAATGGCGGCGCAAACACGAGAAGCACATCGAGCGGATCGCCGAAGCGCGAATCCCGACTCGTCATGGGGAGTTTCGCGCGATCGGCTACGCCAGCATCTACGAGGACATCGAACATGTGGCCCTGGTCCGCGGCGAGATCGCCGGACCCAACGCCGACGGCGACGACGTGTTGGTCCGCGTGCACTCCGAATGCCTGACGGGCGACGTGTTCGGTTCCCGTCGCTGCGACTGCGGACCTCAACTGGACGCGGCGATGGCAATGGTCGCCCGCGAAGGCCGCGGCGTGGTGCTCTACATGCGCGGGCACGAGGGCCGCGGCATCGGCTTGATGCACAAGCTGCAGGCTTACCAGCTGCAGGATGCCGGCGCCGACACCGTGGACGCCAACCTCAAGCTTGGATTGCCCGCCGATGCAAGGGATTACGGGATTGGCGCGCAGATTCTGGTCGACCTGGGGGTCCGCTCGATGCGGCTGCTGACGAACAATCCGGCCAAGCGGGTCGGGCTGGACGGATACGGACTGCACATCATCGAGCGGGTGCCACTTCCGGTGCGGGCCAACGCGGAGAACATCCGCTACCTGATGACCAAACGCGACAAGATGGGTCACGACCTGGTCGGCCTCGACGACTTTCACGAGTCCGTCCACTTGCCAGGCGAATTCGGCGGTGCTCTGTGAGCCCTGGCGCCGGTGTGCCGGAGATCCCGGTGCTTGACGCATCCGGTCTGCGGCTCGGCATCGTCGCAAGCACCTGGCACACCGAGATCTGCGATGCGTTGCTGGCCGGCGCTCGCCGGGTCGTCGTCGACTCGGGCGTCGACAACCCGACGGTGGTTCGCGTCCTCGGCGCGATCGAGATTCCGGTGGTGGCCCAGGAGCTCGCCAGCAACCACGACGCCGTCATCGCCCTGGGCGTCGTGATCCGCGGCGAGACACCGCATTTCGAATATGTCTGTGATGCCGTCACCCAGGGGCTGACGCGGGTTTCCCTGGACTCCTCCACGCCGGTTGCCAACGGCGTGCTGACCACGAACACCGAAGAACAGGCACTCGCGCGGGCCGGGCTTCCGACATCGGCCGAGGACAAAGGCGCCCAGGCCGCCGGGGCCGCCCTGTCGGCCGCGCTGACCCTGCGTGACCTGCGCTCTCGGCCGTGAGACCGGTGCCGCACGCTGCCGAGGTCTGGGATGTCGAATTGCGTCCGCATCGCTCGCCACCATTCATCTATGCCGCAGCGTTCCTGATCGCCGCAGCGCACATCGTCCTCGGCCTGCTGCTCAACCTCAGACCCAGCGGGGCGATCATCCACACCGCCGACCAGGTGGCGATCGCCATCCTGGGTCTGGTGATCGCCGGCGCAGTGCTGATGTTCGCGCGGCCGCGGCTGCGGGTCGGGCCGTCGGGGCTTTCGGTCCGGAATCTTCTGGGGTACAGGCTGGTTCGGTGGCCCGACGTGGTCGGTGTGTCCTTCCCGGCCAGTAGCCGTTGGGCACGCATCGATCTACCCGACGACGAGTACATCCCCCTGATGGCGATCCAAGCCGTCGACAAGGAGCGCGCCGTGGAAGCCATGGACACGGTGCGGTCTCTGCTGGCGCGATATCACAACCACCCGCGCACAGGTTGACTACCTGAGGCTTCGACCGACGCTCTCACCGTCCTCAGGGTCAGCTCTCACCTCGTTCCGAGCTGCGGATGCGACCGTGGACGCGACCATGAGAAACGTTGCCATGACGGCGGTGATCGGTGTTCTCGTCGCCGCCGAGTCGTTGACCGCGCCGGCGGCCCGCGCAGATATCGATTTCTACTGCAGGCCGGGGTGCTGGGGTGCCATCGCGGCGTCCTCGTCGACCGGAGAAGAGGCCATCCGGCTCAACTATCGGACTCGCCATGAGGCGGAGGATGCGGCCGTCCTGTGGTGTGACGTCGCCGGCAAGACCAACGACTGCCAGGTGGTCACATCGGGACTGGGCTGTCTCGCGATCGCGGATAGCAGCGACGGGAAGACCGTCGCGGGGCGAGTCGCGTTCAGCCTGGACGCCGCCGATGCGGCGGCCCTGGACGGGGCGGGACCCGGATCGACTATCGGCCTTCACGACTGCAATGGCTGACGGCGATCGGCCGACTATTAGCCTGGTGAGGTGCCAGATCCCGCCACATATCGCCCCGCGCCCGGGTCCATTCCGGTCGAGCCGGGCGTCTACCGATTCCGGGACCTGCGCGGGCGGGTCATCTACGTCGGCAAGGCCAAGAGCCTGCGAAGCAGGCTGACGTCCTACTTCACCGACATCGCCGGCTTGCACCCGCGCACCCGGCAGATGGTGACCACCGCGGCCAAGGTCGAGTGGACGGTGGTCAACACCGAAGTCGAGGCGCTGCAGCTGGAGTACAACTGGATCAAGGAGTTCGATCCGCGCTTCAACGTCCGCTACCGCGACGACAAGTCGTACCCGGTACTGGCCGTCACCCTCAACGAGGAGTTTCCCCGGCTGATGGTCTACCGCGGCCCGCGGCGCAAGGGTGTGCGGTATTTCGGCCCGTATTCCCACGCCTGGGCGATCCGTGAAACGCTGGATTTGCTTACCAGGGTCTTCCCTGCGCGCACCTGCTCGGCCGGCGTGTTCAAGCGGCACAAGCAAATTGACCGCCCGTGCCTGCTCGGCTACATCGACAAGTGCTCGGCGCCGTGTATCGGCAGGGTCAGCCCCGAGCAGCATCGCCACATCGTGGAAGACTTCTGCGACTTCTTGTCCGGCAAGACCGATCGGTTTGCCCGGGAACTGGAACAACAAATGAACGCCGCGTCCGAGCAGCTCGATTTCGAACGGGCAGCACGGCTCCGCGACGACCTTTCCGCGCTCAAGCGTGCCATGGAGAAGCAGGCCGTCGTGCTCGGTGACGGCACGGACGCCGACGTGGTGGCCTTCGCCGACGACGAGTTGGAGGCGGCGGTGCAGGTGTTCCACGTCCGCGGCGGCCGGGTTCGCGGCCAGCGCGGCTGGATCGTCGAAAAGTCTGCGGACCCAGGCGATTCGGGTGAGGAGCAGTTGGTCGAGCAGTTCTTGACGCAGTTCTATGGCGAGCAGGCGGAGCTGGACGGCGCGGCCGACGAATCCACCAATCCGGTGCCCCGGGAAGTGCTGGTGCCGTGTCTGCCGTCCAATGCCGACGAATTGGCCAGCTGGCTGACCGGCCTGCGTGGATCGCGGGTGACGCTGCGCGTGCCGCGACGCGGGGACAAGCGCGCGCTGGCCGAGACCGTGCAGCGCAACGCGAAAGAGGCGCTGCAGCAACACAAGCTGAAACGCGCCGGCGACTTCAACGCCAGATCTGCTGCACTGCAAAGTATTCAGGACGCCTTGGGCTTGGCTCATGCCCCACTGCGGATAGAATGCGTCGACATCAGCCACGTGCAGGGCACCGATGTGGTTGCCTCGCTGGTGGTATTCGAGGATGGTCTGCCGCGCAAATCCGACTACCGCCACTTCGCCATCCGCGAGGCCGCCGGCCACGGACGCTCCGACGACGTCGCCTCCATCGCCGAGGTGACCCGACGCCGGTTCCTGCGGCACCTGAACGATCAGGCGGATCCGAATATGCTTGCCCCGGAGGGAAAGTCGCGCCGGTTCGCCTATCCGCCCAACCTGTATGTCGTCGACGGCGGCGCGCCCCAGGTCAACGCGGCCAGCGGCGTGCTCGACGAACTCGGTGTCACCGACGTCGCGGTGATCGGCTTGGCGAAGCGGCTGGAAGAGATATGGGTGCCCTCCGAGCCGGACCCGGTCATCATGCCGCGCAACAGCGAGGGACTCTATCTCTTGCAGCGGGTCCGCGACGAGGCGCACCGGTTCGCGATCACCTACCATCGCAGCAAGCGATCCAAGCGAATGACCGCCTCGGCGCTGGATTCGGTGCCAGGATTGGGAGAGCATCGTCGCAAGGCGCTGGTAACCCACTTCGGATCGATAGCCCGCCTCAAGGAGGCCACCGTCGAACAGATCACCGCTGTTCCGGGTATCGGCGTGGCCACCGCCACGGCCGTCCTCGAGGCGCTGCGGCCGACGCAACGGAACAATTCGGGATGACGAGGCACGGTGACGTGACGGAGGGCCACCCGGGCGATGCCTACCCTGAGGACGGAGCCGGCATCGACGTCGTTCTGGTGACGGGATTGTCGGGCGCCGGACGAGGTACCGCGGCCAAGGTGCTCGAGGATCTCGGCTGGTACGTCGCCGACAATCTGCCACCCCAGTTGATCACCCGGATGGTGGATTTCGGGCTCGCGGCGGGCTCGCGGATCACCCAGCTGGCGGTCGTGATGGACGTGCGGTCGCGCGGATTCACCGGCGACCTCGACGAGGTGCGAAACGAGCTGGCCACCCGCAACATCACCCCTCGCGTGGTGTTCATGGAGGCGTCCGACGACATGCTGGTGCGCCGCTACGAGCAGAATCGTCGCAGCCACCCGCTGCAGGGCACGCAGACCCTGGCCGAGGGCATTGCCGCCGAGCGCAAGATGCTGGCCCCCGTTCGGGCCACCGCCGACCTGATCATCGACACGTCGACGCTCTCGGTCCGGGGTCTGCGGGAAAGCATCGAGCGTGCCTTCGGCGGCGACACGGGCGCATCAACCAGCGTCACCGTCGAGTCCTTCGGCTTCAAGTACGGCCTGCCGATGGACGCGGACATGGTGATGGACGTGCGGTTTCTGCCGAACCCGCACTGGGTGGACGAACTGCGTCCGCTCACCGGCCAGCACCCGGCAGTGCGGGACTACGTATTGGACCAGCCGGGCGCGGCCGAGTTTCTCGACGCCTACCATCGACTGCTGAACCTGGTTGTCGACGGCTACCGCCGGGAAGGCAAGCGCTATATGACGGTCGCCATCGGGTGCACCGGTGGCAAGCATCGCAGCGTCGCGATCGCCGACGCTTTGATGCAGCTGCTGAGCGGCAATCCCCAACTCGCGGTGCGGGTGCTGCACCGGGATCTGGGCCGCGAATGAGCGGCGCCATAAGCCAGCCGATAAGTCACAGCATCGTCGCACTGGGGGGCGGGCACGGCCTGTACGCGACGCTGTCCGCGGCACGCCGACTGACGCCGCATGTCACGGCCGTGGTCACCGTCGCCGACGACGGCGGCTCATCGGGCCGGCTGCGCACCGAACTCGATGTGGTACCGCCGGGTGATCTCCGAATGGCGTTGGCCGCCTTGGCATCCGACAGCCCGTATGGACGGTTGTGGGCGACCATCCTGCAGCACCGATTCGGCGGCAGCGGCGCCCTGGCGGGGCACCCGATCGGCAACCTCCTGCTCGCCGGCCTCAACGAGGTGCTGGCCGATCCGGTCGCCGCCCTCGACGAGATCGGACGCATCCTCGGCGTCAAGGGCAGGGTGCTGCCGATGTGCCCGGTCGCGCTGCAGATCGAGGCCGACGTGTCCGGCCTGGAGGCCGACCCCCGGATGTTTCGCCTGATCCGGGGCCAGGTGGCGATCGCGACCACCCCGGGCAAGGTGCGGCGGGTGCGGCTGCTGCCGGACAACCCGCCGGCCACCCGGCAGGCGGTCGACGCCATCATGGCCGCCGACCTGGTGGTGCTCGGGCCCGGATCGTGGTTCACCAGCGTGATCCCGCACGTCCTGGTGCCGGGGCTGGCGGCGGCGCTGCGGGCCACGACTGCCCGCCGGGCGCTGGTGCTCAACCTGGTGGCCGAGCCGGGGGAGACGGCCGGTTTCTCCGTCGAGCGTCACCTGCATGTTTTGGCCCAGCATGCGCCCGGCTTCACCGTGCACGACATCATCATCGACGCCGAACGAGTGCCGAGTGAGCGGGAACGCGAGCAACTGCGCCGCACCGCGACGCTGCTCCAAGCCGACGTCCACTTCGTCGACGTGGCCAGACCTGGTACACCTTTACATGACCCGGGCAAGCTCGCGGCGGCACTGGACGGGGTGCGAGCCGGCCACGGTGGTGGTTCGGAAGGCCCCATGACCCCTTCGAACAAGACCACGGCACAGATTCCGGTCGACGTTGAAACGAGGGGTGACGACGTGTGGCGATGACGACCGAAGTCAAGGACGAGCTGAGCCGCCTGGTGGTGAAGTCGGTCAGCGCGCGTCGCGCGGAGGTCACCTCCCTATTGCGGTTCGCCGGCGGCCTGCACATCGTGGGCGGCCGGGTGGTCGTGGAGGCCGAGGTCGACCTGGGCAACATCGCGCGGCGGCTGCGCAAGGACATCTTCGAGCTCTACGGCTACAACGCCGTCGTGCATGTATTGTCCGCCAGCGGGATTCGCAAGAGCACCCGGTACGTTCTGCGGGTTGCCAACGACGGCGAGGCGCTGGCACGTCAGACGGGGCTGCTCGACATGCGGGGGCGTCCGGTGCGTGGCCTGCCGGCGCAGGTCGTCGGCGGCAGCGTCGCCGACGCCGAAGCGGCGTGGCGCGGGGCCTTCCTGGCGCACGGGTCGCTCACCGAGCCGGGGCGGTCCTCGGCGCTGGAGGTCAGCTGTCCGGGCCCCGAGGCTGCCCTGGCCCTGGTGGGCGCGGCGCGCCGGCTGGGCGTCAGCGCGAAGGCCCGCGAGGTGCGTGGTGCCGACCGGGTGGTGGTCCGCGACGGCGAGGCGATCGGAGCCCTGCTGACCCGGATGGGCGCTCAGGACACCCGGCTGATCTGGGAGGAGCGCCGGATGCGGCGCGAGGTGCGAGCCACGGCCAACCGGCTCGCCAATTTCGACGACGCCAACCTGCGGCGCTCCGCTCGCGCCGCGGTCGCGGCGGCCGCGCGGGTGGAACGCGCGCTGGAAATCCTCGGCGATAGCGTCCCCGACCACCTGGCGTCAGCGGGCAAACTGCGCGTCGAGCACCGGCAGGCCTCGTTGGAGGAGCTCGGCCGCCTGGCCGACCCGCCCATGACGAAAGATGCTGTGGCCGGGCGTATTCGGCGCTTATTGTCCATGGCAGACCGCAAGGCGAAGGTCGATGGCATCCCGGACACCGAGTCCGCGGTGACACCCGACCTATTGGAGGATGCCTGATCGGGGGTTACGGTCGGGGCATGAAACGGCTTTCCAGTATCGACGCGGCGTTTTGGTCCGCGGAAACCGCCGGCTGGCACATGCATGTGGGCGCGCTGGCGATCTGCGATCCGGAGGATGCGCCCGAGTACAGCTTTCAGCGGCTACGCGAACTGCTCATCGAGCGGCTGCCGGAGGTGCCGCAGCTGCGTTGGCGGGTCACCGGCGCGCCCCTCGGGCTCGACCGGCCCTGGTTCGTCGAGGACGCCGAACTCGACGTGGATTTCCACATCCGGCGCATCGGCGTGCCCGCGCCGGGCGGTCGCCGCGAGCTCGAGGAGTTGGCGGGCCGGCTGATGTCCTACAAGCTGGACCGCTCCCGACCGCTGTGGGAGATGTGGGTCATCGAAGGTGTCGAAGGCGGGCGGATCGCGACCCTGACCAAGATGCATCACGCGATCGTCGACGGGGTCTCGGGTGCCGGGCTCGGTGAAATCCTGCTGGACGCGACGCCGGAACCCCGTCCGCCGCAAGACGAGACGGTCGGGTCGCTGACCGGCTTCCAGCTTCCCGGCATCGAGCGGCGGGCCGTGGGCGCGCTGATCAACGTCGGCGTCAAGACGCCCTTCCGCATCGCCCGGCTGCTGGAGCAGACGCTGCGCCAGCAGATCGCCGCACTGGGCGTCA
>NZ_JAFBAT010000159.1 GCF_019247615.1 Mycobacterium sp.
GGTCGCCCACTATGGCGTAGTGCGCGTGGTAACGGGGAGGGCCAAACGGGGGCCTGGATCGCCAAAGTTCTGCGCAGTCATCAGGGTGACGAAGTCAGCGTTGTCGTGTCGGCCTTGCATCGTGATAGCTAACGATGCCTTTACACCTCCGGCAGGCCCCATTGCGTAGGTGACGCCCCCGGTTTCTGAGCGCGTCACCCGTGGGTCTTGGACCAAGGCACCGGCGAGCACCGCCTCGGGATGCTGTCCCGGGTCTGCCTTGAATGCACCGCGTACTGCCACGCCGGGCGTCTCCGGTATCCAAAACGCGCCGCTCGCCGCGATATTCATCGTCATGATCGTCGACGCTATCTGCGGCCTTGCCCGGTCCGGTTCTGCGACAGGCCGGTCAATCGTTCGCTGGAGGCGAAAGGGTCGCGGCGACGTCATCTAGTCCTTGCGCGCGGGAGTGACCCCCTTTTCTTGAAACGCCGAATGCGTGGTGTGGAACGGCGATACATTGTTTCCGCTGGGGGCGGACAGCTGGAGGATGCCATGTCGTATGTGATGACGGCCCCAGAGCTTATGGCTTCGGCGGCATCGGACCTGTCCAACATCGGCTCGGCGCTGAGCTCCGCGCATGCGGCGGCGGCGGGCCCGACAACGGGGATTCTCGCCGCGGCTGAGGATGAGGTGTCGGCCGCGATTGCGGCGGCATTTTCCGTCCATGCCCAGGGCTATCAGGCGTTGAGCGCGCAGGCCGCGGCGTTTCATCACGTTTTTGTGCGCGCCCTGAACGGCGCGGGGGGCGCGTATTCAATGACCGAGGCGGCCAACACCTCGCCGCTGCAAACCCTCGAGCCCCTCTGGCAAGACGTGCGGGCGGTGATCAACGAGCCCACCAACTTGGTGTTGGGGATGCCGTTGATCGGCAAGGGCACCGATGGGGTGCCGGGGACCGGGCAAAACGGCGGGCCGGGCGGGATCTTGTTCGGCCCTGGCGGTGATGGCGGGTCCGGGGCACCCGGGCAGCCCGGCGGCAAGGGCGGTGACGCTTTCCTGTTCGGCAACGGCGGCAAGGGCGCGGCCGGTGGGGTCGGTGTCACTGGCGCCACGGGTTCGGCGGCCCTAGCCACCAACGGCGGCAACGGCGGCGCTGGCGGGGTTGGTGGGGCCGGTGGGCGCGGCGGGCTGTTGCACGGCAATGGTGGTGGCGGTGGGGGTGGAGGGGTCGGCGGGGCCGGTGGTGCCGGCGGCCAAGGTGTCGCCGGCACAAACGGGACCACCATGTTTATCAACGGCACCGACGGGGGCGCTGGCACCAACGGCGGTAACGGCGGCGCTGGAGGTGCGGGCGGCGCCGGCGGTCAGGGAACGGGATTGTTCGGCGGCCATGTGGGCGCCCACGGTGCCAACGCCAACGGTGGGGTTGGCGGCAGCGGCGGCGCCGGAGGCCAGGGCGGTCTGGGCGCCGCCGGCACCGGGAACCACGCCGGCAACGGCGGTAACGGCGGTAATGGCGGAGCTGCCGGGCTGGGTGGCAGTGGGGGCGGCCCCGGCGCCAGCGCGGGCGCTGGGGGCACCGGCGGCACCGGCGGCACTGGCGGCGGCGGCGGAATTGTCAACGCAAGCGGCAACGTCACCGTTATCGGCGGTACCGGCGGTAACGGCGGTAACGGCGGCAATGGTCATGTCGGCGGTGCCGGCGGCAACGGCGGCCCCGGCGGTGGCGGCACCAACGACACCCAAAACGCCACCGTCCCCGCCGCCATCGGCGGCGGAGGCGGTGGAAGCGGCGGCCTAGGCGGCGACAGTACCGGCGGCGGCACCGGCGGCACCGGCGGCACCGGCGGTGCCGGCGGTTCGGTCGTGCTGGACGGGACGGTCGGCGGTACCGCCGCCGGCGGCGGCGGCGGGGAAGGCGGCGCCGCCGCCGGTAGCACTGGCGGTCCTGGCGGTGGTGGTGGCGGCGGCGGCGCCGCCAACTTCGGTTCCAACACGGTCACTGGCGCGGGTGGCAACAGCGCCGGTACCGTCGGCGGCGGCGGCGGCGGCGGAGGTGGCTACGCCACCGGCACCAACAGCAGCAACGTCGCCGCCGGCGGCGGCGGCGGAGGAGGAGGCGGCGGTATCACCGGCGGAACCGGCGGTACCGGCGGCACCGGCGGTGAAGCCGGCGGCACCACTCCCGGCGGTCCCGGCGGAGTCCCCGGCAGTGCCGGCAGCCCCGGCGGCGCCAGCATTAACCCCAGCGCCACGGGCGGGATAGGCGCGTTTAACCCAGGCAGCGCCGGCATCGGCGGCGGCGGCGGCACCGGCGGCGGCGTATTGGCGGATGGCGACGGCGCTGCCAGCGGCGGCGGCGGCGGCAACGGCGGCGGCTAGCACCGGTTAGCGTCGGCGACGGGCCCAGCAGCGACGGCGACGGCGACGGCGCTCATGCCGGTTCGTTCTTCAGGGTTGTTCGGAAGGTCGCTGCCATCACTTAGTGAAAACGTTTTGGGGCGGGCACGAGAAACAGCTGCCCGACGGCACACTGATTTGAGATCGAGCCGGGCCGGTCCACGCCACCAAGGAGGGCCGCGTGGGATTCCTGAAGGACCTGGGCACATTGGTTGCCGAGTTCGCGACTCACCGCACCTTCGACGACTCCCGCCGGGTGGCCCGCAGGCATAGGATTCGGGCTGCCAACCCCGCGTCCCATAGGAGGGTGTCATGCCAGACCCCGTGGCCGTCGATGACTGGGCACGAGCCATGTTTGAGTGGGCAATCGGTGCGCCGCGAGCAGAGCTGGCCACAGAACTTATGGGGGCGTTTGGCCCGGGCGGACCAAGAGACTCCCCTTACGGCGATTACCTCGACACAGAGAACCTGGTCGACTGGCTGTTTCTTGCACACCCGAAGGCCGGAAAGTCAGTCAGAGGCCAACTGAAGGGGCCTATAGCGGAAGCTGTGCAGCTGTTAGAGCATGCTGAACTGGTCTACCTGTACCTTATGTGGGACTACACAACAGGAGCCAACGGCGGTTGGAGCGCCACCCAGTTGGGATTGGCGACCCTCGCTAACGGGAAAGACGCCGTCAGGCAGCGCATCGAGGATCGGACCGGCCTGTAGTCGTTTGAGCGCGACCTTTCAGACGGTTATCCAGCCAGTCGGTCCCACCACTTGATCAAGACCTTCTTGGGGTGGGCCGAAAAGCAGCTGGCGGACGGGACGCTGATTTTGACCTCCCCATCGGGGCAGACCTATGTCACCACCCCCGGCAGCGCCCTGCTGTTTCCCAGCCTGTGCTATGCGGTCGGCGGCATACCCACCCCCGAAGCCGACCCACCGGCAGACTACTGCGCCCAACGCAGCGCGATGATGCCCAAACGCCGCCGCACCCGCACCCAAAACCGCGCCGCACGCATCGCCACCGAACGCCGCCACAACCGCGACGCCCGAATGGCCCAAAAAGCGCCGGCCCGCGACTACTTCGCGCTGCCACCCCCCGACCCCGACGACGACCCACCACCGTTCTGACTTCCGGATCGCATGGGATCACCGGATCAGGTTGTGGCGGACTGCATTTCACGTATCCGCTGGAGCATTCGCTTGGTGACTCGCATCGACAGCGCCGGCGATAGCCGCTCCAGGTACCAAAAAGTCTTCCACCAGGCCGGCACCACAATGATGGTGTCTTCACGTAGCACCGCGCGAAGGGCGCGCTCAGCGAATTTGTCCGGTGCCATCGGGCGCAACCGCTCCCACATCCTGAGGATGTCCTCGTCGCTGACACCCGCCCTTTCGGTTCGTCCGTACACCCCGCCCGTGAGGATCGGTGTCCGGATCGCCCCAGGGCAGAGCACCGAGACCCGCACGCCGTGGCGCTCGGCCTCCAGACGTAACGTCTTCGAGATCGCGACGACGGCGTGTTTGGTTGCGGTGTAGCTTGCCTGGCCCGCGGTGGTCACGAGTCCGGCCATGGAAGCCGTGTTGACGATGTGTCCTGAGTGCTGCTGGATCATGATCGGATAGACGGCCTGGATGCCGTGGATCACGCCGCGCAGGTTCACGTCGATGACGTCATTCCAGTCATCGAGCGTGTACGAGTCGACTTCGCCGGCGACACCGATGCCGGCATTGTTGAACAGATAGTCGATGCGGCCAGATTGGCGCATCGTCTCTCCGATGACGCGCTCGAACGATGGGTAGTCCCGCACATCGAGTTCGACGGCGGTCGCCGTACCGGCCCTACCGCTGAGGCGTTGCGCCAGCTCCTCGGCGGGGCCGATTTGGCGATCGGCGATCCACACGTCGGTTCCCTGATCGACCAGCTTGGCGGTGAACGCGGCGCCGATGCCCGACGCGCCGCCGGTAACGAATGCAACCTTGCCCGACAGCTTCGACGTCGACATTCCAGCAGGCTAACCCCTCTCGATCGAGGTAGCCGCCGACGGCCGCATCACCCCGCGCGGTAACCTCATTCTCGAAGGGCAATCAGTACGCACCGGAAGGGGCAAGTGCTCATGGCCGAGCCCGGCGACGAAGCTGAAGTGACCCGCGCTGACCGCTTCATCAAGACCGCCGTGGCAATACTGGGCGAAACCGGGCGCACCGACTTCACCGTTCAGGAGGTCGTCGCGCGGTCGAAGACCTCGCTGCGGGCCTTCTACCAGCACTTCAGCAGCAAGGATGAACTGCTGCTCGCCCTGTTCGAGAGGACGATCGCCCAATCGACGCGAGCCTGGCGCGCCGAGGTCAAGGGGCTCGACAGCACCGCCGCGCTGAAGCTGGTGATCGACCGCATCAGTCAGCAACCGGAGTCAATCACCCAGGACAGCCTCAACAGGGCGTTGAGCCTCTACAACCAGCACCTGGCCGAAACCCGGCCCCGCGACTACGCCCGCGTGCTCTCGCCCTTGCACCAACTGATTCGCGACATCGTCGGACAAGGCATCACCGAAGGGATGTTCAACCCGGGACTCGACGTCGGATCCGCGGCAGCGATCGTCATGCAGACGATCATGGGCGCGCAACGATTGCATTGGCTCGGCACGGAATTGATCGGCACACCGATCGACGTCGGCCAGCTCTACGACTTCTGCAGTGGTGCGCTGGGCATCCGGGACACGGACGGCGAGTCGGCCACACCATCGCTCACGGAGCTGTTCGCCCAGATCGGAATGCGACCGGGCACCCACAACGGCGAGTTTGCGATGACGATGCCGGTCAGCCCGCACGTGGTCAACACGTCCGGCGCGCTTCAGGGCGGCTTGATCGCCACGCTCGTCGACGTAGCGGGAGGCCAGTTCGGATTGGAGTATCTGCAGCCGGGCACGACCATGACGACCGCCGACCTCTTCGTCCGCTACCTGCGGCCGATCCGCCAGGGCGCGGCACGCGCGGTCCCGCGAATGCTGCGCAGCGGCAGGCGGGCGATGGTTATGCAGGTCGACATCTACGGCGACGGCGATGAGCTCGCCGCCACGGCCACCGTGAACTTCGCGATCATCGAGGGGCCTACGCCGACGGCGGGCTTGCGCGCGCCGGATTAGGCCCCTACACGTCGGCGCGGAGGAGTGGTAACGTCATTACCACCTATAGAGAACCCCAGACCTCTCAGGAGATCGCCATGCCGTCTCGCGAACTTTCCTTCCCGGTCTTCGACGCCGACAACCACATGTACGAGCCACAAGAGGCGCTGACCAAGTTTCTCCCGGACAAGCGCAAGAACGTGATCGACTATGTGCAGGTTCGCGGTCGCACGAAGATCGTCGTGCGCGGCCACATCAGCGAATACATCCCTAATCCGACGTTTGAGGTGGTGGCCCGGCCGGGCGCCCAAGAGGACTACTTCCGTCATGGCGCGCAGGGCAAGACTTACCGGGAAATCCTGGGCGAGCCGATGAAGGCCATCCCCGCTTTCCGCGAACCCGGCCCACGGTTGGAGGTCATGAACGAGCTGGGCATCGACTACGCCCTGATGTTCCCGACGCTGGCCAGCCTGGTCGAGGAGCGCATGAAGGATGACCCGGAGATGACTCACGACGTCATCCATGCGCTCAACCAGTGGATGTACGAGCAGTGGTCCTTCAATTTCAAGGAACGCATCTTCGCCACCCCGGTGATCACCCTGCCCATCGTCGAACGGGCGCTCGAAGAACTCGAGTGGTGCCTGGAGCGCGGCGCCCGCACCGTGCTGGTGCGGCCGGCGCCGGTGCCCGGCTACCGCGGCAGCCGCTCGTTTGGCCTCGAGGAGTTCGACCCCTTCTGGCAGGCCTGCATCAAAGCCCAGATCCCGGTGTCGATGCACGCCTCGGACAGTGGTTACTCGGAATTCGCGAATGTCTGGGAACCCGGTGACGAGTTCCTGCCGTTCAAGCCGACCGCCTTCCGAAGTCTCACGATGGGTCATCGGCCGATCATGGACGCGATGGGCGCGCTGGTGTGCCACGGCGCGTTGTCCCGCAACCCGGAGCTACGGATCCTGTCGATTGAAAACGGCGCCGACTGGGTGCCTGACCTCTTCAAGGGCCTCAAGGGCGTCTACAAAAAGATGCCGCACTCGTTCAGCGAGGATCCCATTGAAGCGTTCAAACGCTGCGTCTACATCACCCCGTTCTGGGAGGACCGATTCAGTGAGATCGTCGAGATGGTGGGCACCGACCGCGTGCTGTTCGGGTCCGACT